>JAISSC010000197.1 GCA_031273305.1 Flavobacteriaceae bacterium | reverse complement strand
GTTATTATTTACGAGACCTGCCGAATCTCTTCAATAAATCTGTCCGCCAGTTGATCTGCTTCTGCTTGGGTAGGGGCTTCGGTATAGATACGTATTATCGGTTCCGTATTGGACTTTCGCAAATGTACCCAATTGTCCGTAAAATCAATCTTCAATCCGTCAATAGTAGTTATATTCTCATTTTTATATTTCCCGGTCAGTTTTTCCAGAATCAAATCGGTATTGATTCCCGATTCCAAGTCTATTTTCTTTTTCCCCATAAAATATGAGGGATAAGATTCTCTTAATTGTTTGCAGGAAATTCTTTTTTTAGCTAACCAGGTTAAAAATAGTGCAATTCCTACCAGAGAATCTCTTCCGTAATGTAATTCCGGATAAATAATTCCGCCGTTTCCTTCTCCTCCTATTTTTGCTTTTATCTCTTTCATCTTAGCTACTACGTTCACCTCTCCCACTGCCGAAGCCTCGTAATTCTGTCCGTATTTATCGGAAATATCTCTCAAAGCACGGGAAGATGACAGATTGGACACGGTCGGAGAAGGAGTTTGGGACAACACATAATCGGCGACTGCCACTAAGGTATATTCTTCTCCAAACATGGAACCGTCTTCGGAAATCAAGGCTAAACGGTCTACATCCGGGTCTACGACAATTCCCAAATCTGCTTTTACTTCCGGTACTTTTCTCATAATATCTCCCAGATTCACTTCCAGAGGTTCCGGATTATGAGGAAAATGTCCGTTCGGGTCACAATACATTTCTATAACCTCCACTCCCAGCCTCTTCAATAAAGGAGGTACGGAAATTCCTCCTGTGGAATTTACCGCATCCAATACTACTTTAAATCTGGATTTTTTTACTGCTTCTACGTCCACCAGAGGAAGATTCACTATTTTTTCAATATGGTATTCTATTGCAGAATCATCGTTAGTATAAGAACCTAAATTATCGACCTCTGCATAATCAAAATCTTCATTTTCTGCGATTTTAAGCAGTTCTTCTCCGTCCTTTCCTGAAATAAATTCTCCATGTGAGTTCAAAAGTTTCAGAGCGTTCCATTGTTTGGGATTGTGGCTGGCAGTAAGGATAATTCCTCCGTCTGCCTTAAGATACGGAACAAACATCTCTACGGTCGGGGTGGTAGAAAGCCCCAGATCGATCACATCAATGCCTGCTCCCTGTAAGGTAGAAGAAACCAATCCGGAGATCATAGAGCCTGAAATACGGGCATCTCTCCCTATTACCACTTTTAAGGATTTTTTAGAAGTATTCCTTTTTAACCATGTTCCATATGCTGATGCAAATTTTACGGCATCTACCGGAGTCAGGTTGTCTCCAACTTTTCCGCCTATGGTTCCGCGAATGCCTGATATACTTTTTATTAGTGACATGCTATATCTTATTTTTTACTTAAATATCCCTCTATTTTATCTGCTATAACCGACTTGGGGAAAGAACCGGATAATCCCTCCTTTTCTTCTCTCTTTTGAATGACAGTTACCGGAATTGCCTGAGTTAATTCCGGATTAAAAGACTGAAATTTTTCAAGCTCCTGTAATGAAATTTGATACACTTTCTGCATTTTATATTTTTTAACGAACGGAATTACTTCTGACAGCACGTCTTCGAACTCGTCCACATTGACAAAAATAAATTTTACCTTTTTATCCTTATATTCCTCCCGAAGGTCTACAAAATCAGGGATTTCCTCCACACATGGCATACACCATGTAGCCCAGTAATTAGTTATGTACACCGTATCATTCTTCGTATTTGCTAATTTTTGAACCTTATCAAAATCCGAATATATGATCTGCGCTTTGATTTCTTCTTCTACTTCTACGGGTTTGGGGAGTTCTGCCACCACTAATGAATCAGAGACTGATTCATTTTTATCTATTTTCCCCTTACAGGAAACAATCAGTCCTAAACTTATTATGGATAAACAAATTATTTTTCTCATCTGGTCAAATTTTATCAGCAAAAATACAGAATTTTAGCTACAATTAACGTGAGTTTGGGATAAGCCATTATAATTTTTCGGATTGGAATATGATGAAAAATTTTTATATTTGAAAAAAATTACCAATCATGAAAAAGAATATTTTAGCTTTTGCAATCCTTTCGTTTACCTTTTTTTCTTGTGATAATGCTTCCGGAGGAAATAAAAATATAATCCCGGCTGATGAGAGTCAGGCAGAAGTTTCGCCTCATGATGCTCATGCTCATGCTCACGCTGCTCCAGCAGATTCTGTTAATACGGAACCTACAACTCATAATCATACTGCTGAAAAACCTGCTGATTCCATTGAGACAGATAAAGCTCAATAAACAGTTTGTAAGCAATAGAAAATTTCAATAAATAAGGAGGAACCATTTCTTTTAGTAATGTTAAAAAGGCAAAAAACAGAACTGTTGTTTTTGAAAGGATTTTATGCGCTAATGGGAAAAAACAGTCCGGCTTTTTTTATGTTTTTACTTGTCCTTTCTTCTTGTGGAGATGGTTCTGAACAAAATAAAACTACGGCGCAAACTACTGATTATCAGGCAGAAAACAAGCCCAATCCGGCTGAAAAAGAATCAAATTACAAAAAAGAACTTCAATGGACTGCGTATAAAACAGACCGGAAAGTTCCTGTAACCGGGACATTTAAGACAATATCTCTGGTAAATACTAAAGAGGATAAATTATTGGAAGAATCGCTGGATAAAGCAAAATTTTACTGCGACGGAACTTCTGTAACTTCGGGAGATGCCGCCCGTGACGGAACTTTAGTTACATTTTTCTTTAAACGTCTTTCTTCTGCCGACATCACAGGTTATTTCGGAAAGTTTGAAAATAACAAGGTGGCGGTAACTATGTCTTTAAATGGGAAAACCGTAACTAAGGATTTTTCCTATTCCATTAAGAAAAACACTATAACCATTAAAGGGTCGGTAGATATTCTTACTGATTTCAATGCTCAAAAGGCTTTTACAGGTTTACACCGTGCTTGTTATGATCTGCATGAGGGAAAAACATGGAGCGAGATCGACCTGACAATAAAAATATCCAAATAAATTTATCCTGATTACACGGGAAAACCAATGCTACAAAAAAACGAAGACGCCCTTTTGAGACGTCTTCTTTCATATAATTTTAGCGTATTATTCTTACTCTGCTTCCAGGCTAAAATGAGCTTCCAGATCAATTTCACCGCCTAACTGTGACGTAGAAATAGCATTGGTATCTTTTTGGGCAGGTTGATGCAATAAATAAATATATACGGTTGCTTTTCCTCCTGACGATAAAGTCCATATAGTACGATGTCCTAATTTATTACCGGAAGTATCTACTTTGTCATCATCTGCATAAACAATATCAAGTCCTGAGGCATTTACTTTATGATAAAACACAAAATGGTCATCTGCGTCATCTATAAAAATATCATCGGTAACATTATGAAAATGGTCGTTGTGTGGAGAATAAAAACTAATTTCAACATCATAGGTTCCTGCCGGAAGATTTACGTCCGTAATCGGTAATACTGTTGTACCTTCCGGTGCTTCATAAGCAAACTCATGAACTATGGACGTATCCGTTTTATCTATAAATTGTAAAATTATTTTAGTAATTTCATCATGTTCATGCTCTGGCTCTTTATTGATAATATCATCTTTATCATCATCTGATGAACAGGAAAATGTAGTTGTTAGAACCAGCGTAAAAGTTGCTAATAATAATGCTATGTTTTTAATTTTTGTGTATGTTATTTTTTTCATTGTTTAATTCTTTTAAATGTTATATTGTAATTTTATTATAAAATTCCTTCCTGTCTCGTCCGTATAATATCGTAGCCGATTCATATAGTCTCTATAGGAAGTGTTTAAAATATTCCGTATTCCGAAAGATATATTCAGTTTGTTATCGTTGGTTATATCCAGAGAAAATCCTGTGTTAAAATCAAATAACTGATAGGCAGCCGGTGGCGTACTTATATCTAAGAGTTTTGATACTATTTGTCCGTTCTCAACAATGTCTACCACGAAGTTATAGTCAGGATAGTGTGTCTGTTTAAAGACAGAAATGGAACTAAGTTTGGCAAAAAAGTTTTTCCATCGGGGATTTTTATATTCTATGGTATTTACCCATTTTAGCGGAGGCATATTAATCAGGGCTATATCGTTTTTAACATCATTACCTCTTAAATATGAGAAATTCGTTAAGAATATAAAATTCGGGGTAAAACTATAATCAGCCATTACGTCTACTCCGTAAATCTCTGCATTGGTTTGAAGATATTGCCATACAGGAAATGCTCCCCGTATACTATATTCAGCTCCTGTAGGAATTTGGTTTATAAAATCCTTACTATAATTATAATGGGCTGATAGTTCCAGATTCAATCGGTAATCAGATAAATGGCTTCTAAGTGTAGCGATGATCTTATTTGATTTTTCGTTTTTTAAATCCAAAGCTCCCAGTTCAATGGCTGCTGCCGAATGATGCAATCCGTCACTGAATAACTCACCTGGATTAGGCGTACGGCTACTCAAAGAATAATTCACCGTTATCTCATTAGCCATCCCCAATTTATAAAGGATACCCAATGTAGCCGCATATCCGTCAAATTTTAAAACAGGATTTACCAGATAACTTAACCCTGTATCGTTGATAATTATATCCGGATATTTTTTATCATATCCTAAAGCCGCCCATCTTGTTTTTTTATAAAACTTCAAAGCGTCTGTTTTTTGATAATCATAACGAAAACCTCCTTCCAGAGTTAACTCCGGAGTTAGCCGATAATTTTCAATCCAATATATCCCGAAATTGTTTTTCTCGTAATACGGAATTAACGGACTTACTCCGGTTCCTGCATTGGGGAAATTCTTCTGATATGTATAGGAAATCCCTGTTTTTCCATTACTCCCCCTGAAAGCAGAATGTTCAAAGTCCAGAATAAGGTCATGAGTGGTTAAATCCAAATCTAAGGTAGCTTTATCTTTAAACTCACTTCTTCTAATGTCATATTCTTTTCTTTTATTAAACTGGTATCCATAGGTGAGATTCAATTTCCCGAAATCAAAATCATAACCGGTAATAAACTTGACTAGATTATGCTGCACTTTCTGCTTTGGGACATCAATCTTCATGGTAAAATCATTAATAACCAATGGTTCTCTACTGTTAACGGCATTTACCAGATTTTCCAAATTGCCGATATGTGCAGCTCTTAAAATTCCTGTTTCCGAACCGAAATAACTGTAAAATCCTTCTATTCTGAAATTCTTTTTATGATAACCCAACTGAGCTGAAAAATCATTTTCTTTAAGGCCTGTATTGGAAAGGTTATAATCGGGAGCAGATAAATCTCCTGTTCTTTTATATGTTCCCTGCAATCTCAAAGCCCATCCGTTTTTTATCCCTTTTTCCAAACCGACCGAAACATTTCCTCCTTTTCCGTTTGACAAGTAGGAGGTTAAAATACTTCCTGACAGAGTATCCTTAGTGGTCAGTTTCTTAGGCTCCACCAGAACAATTCCGCCGATTGCATCTCCTGCATATTGCAAGGCTCCCGCTCCTTTGATAACGGAAATAGAATTGGCTACGTTTAAGTCAATATCGGGAGCATGTTCTACTCCCCATTGTTGATCCTCCTGCCGTATTCCGTTATTTAAAACAGGAACTCTGCTGCTATGTAAGCCATGTATCACCGGTTTTACGATGTTATTTCCTGTACTTAAAGCGTTAACCCCCGCAATGGAAGTTAAGGCAGTTCCTAAATTGGTATCTGAATATGCATTTATCTGAGCTTTGCTTAATCTGTTTCCCGGTAAAGTCTTAACTTTTTCCGATGCTTTTCCCAGAGTGATAATCTCCTGAATTTCCGTTTCACGGTGTTCTAAGGAAAAATTCACGGTAATATCTTTATTTGCTACTACCTGAAATGTCCCGGTGATACATCCTGAACGAGAAATCTCTGCGGTATAACTCCCGAAACAAACAGACTGAATAAGATAAATTCCTTCTTTATCGGATTTAGCGGAATAAATTTCTTTTCCGTTACTGTCCTTTAAAGAAATCTCTGCATATTCCAACGGTTCTCCGGAATAAGCATCTGTTATTTTCCCCGTCAACACATAGGTACATTGACTCTGAGCCTGTAATAGCACAAAGAGGAAAGTAAAAAACACTCCGGTTATTTTTTTCATATTATGGATAAACTAAACGATTAAAGAAAAAAGAAAAATTCTTCCTCAAATGGGATAATCTGCTTAGGAGTACTATATGTAAGGTATTCCTAAACGTTAAATATTGATCTTATGAAATCACCGGAGGAGGGCGGTTGTATAATTCTGACGGAGTTGTATCTTTAAAATACAAATAATTATATTGCTCTTTATCAGATTTATATCGGGTGAGGGGTGGTGGATTATAACAATAAACATCAGGAACTTCAAAAACCTGATATTTTCCTGCCTGAAAAATGGTATGACAAACCTGACAGTTATTCTGATGTGTTTGACTTTCTTTATGTTGTTTTATATGAATATACTCCTGAACGGCAATGAATTTGAAAGCAAACATCATTGCACATAAAAGATAAACAATTCGCACCTTATGTGTATAGAGTAATTTCACGTACTAGGTCAAGAACACAAATTTAGAAAACTTTCGGGAACTTTTACTGTTTTCTTACTATTTTTTTGATTTCTTGTCTAATTTACTCCGTTTTTGAGCATCTTCCTCTTCCAGTTGTTTACCCAGAGTAACGATATATTCGTGTAGATTGTCCTTTACTTCCGGATGGACTAACCCATACTGGATACTGGTTTTCAGGAATCCGAATTTGTCTCCTACATCATAACGCACTCCGCAGAACTCACGTGCAAATACTCTTTGTGTCTTATTTAGCGCATCAATGGCATCGGTCAACTGGATTTCTCCTCCTGCTCCGGGATCCTGATTCTCCAGAATCTCAAAGATCTCAGGCGTCAGCAAATATCTCCCGATAATAGCCAGATTACTCGGAGCTTTTTCAGGCTTTGGTTTCTCAACGAAATTCTGAACATTGTATAACCCTTTCTCCACCATACTTTCGGGTGCGATAATTCCGTATTTCGAAATATCTTCCTGCGGGACTTTCATCACCGCTATGGTAGATGCATGTGTTTTTTGATAATCCTCGATCAACTGGCGGGTAAGTGGGATTTTATCTTCCATAATATCATCTCCCAACATCACAACAAAAGGTTCATTTCCTACGAAAGCCTTAGCCTGTAACACAGCATGCCCTAACCTCTCGGATGGGACTGACGTATGAAATGTAAATTTATATCTGTTGTTTCCTCTACTAATTTTAATAGCTCGGTCTTATTCTTTTCCCTCAGGTTGGCTTCCAATTCGGGATTAGAATCAAAATGATCTTCTATGGGGCGTTTTCCTTTTCCCGTCACAATAAGAATATCTTCAATGCCTGAATTGATGGCTTCTTCTACTATAAACTGAATGGTAGGTTTGTCCACAATCGGAAGCATTTCTTTAGCCAATGCTTTTGTAGCGGGTAAAAAACGGGTTCCCAGTCCTGCTGCAGGAATAACAGCTTTTTTAACTTTTTTCATATTCTTTCAATGTTTACACAACGGGATAATTCTTCGTTTTGATGTCATACAAATATAACGATAACTTATCGGTAAAATGCAAGATTTCCGAATGATATTTGTTAGTTTTTCCTTTTACTAATTCAATATCCTAAAAATTTAACTTTCGGGAAGAGATAAAAGAAATTAAAATCCCAATGAATAAGACGGTTGACAGCACTATAATATAATTATATCCATCAAATTTTACGGGAAAAGGCATAAAGGTATTTGCCATAACCAGAGCAAAATCTGCCTGCAACCAAGTCAACAGGGTTCCTAAAATAATACCTGACAAAACGCCAAAAACAGTGATAATTATTCCTACGGTAAAAAACAGCCTTTTTAATCCTTTGATGCTGTATCCTAATGAAATTAACGACTTGGACTGATTCTTCTTCTCCAGAATTATTATAACAATTGCGCCTGCGAGGTTGAAAGAGGCTATAATTATTACCAGTATAAATATCAGATAGATAAACAATTGCTCTACTTTCATCATCTTTAGAAAGGAGGCATCCTGCTCCTGCCTGTTCAAAATCCGGTATTGTTCTCCTAACTCTTTTTCCAATTGTGTCTGCAAAAGCGTTATATTTTTATTCCTTGCTTTTACTTCAATAGAAAATGCGCTATTGGATGGGAGATTCAACAAAACACGGGAAATTTGTATCGGAACAAAAATATAATTTTCATATTGGTCATTCAGGGCAAAAACTCCGGTCATATTCACCAGAGTTTTCTCAAATGCATCGTCCGTATTTGTGAGTAATCCTTTTCCCGGCTTTGGCATATACAAAGAGGCAAAAGATTCTTTATCTATGGGGATTCCCAAACGATAGGCTAAAGCATTTCCAAAGGCTGCTTCTTCATTAGTGGAAATATCGGGAAATTTACCTGCCTGAAAACAGGTATCTATCTTTGTTACTTTAAGAAAATTCGCATCGACTCCTTTCAAATAAGCAATCTCATCTTTTTCATCAAACAAGACATATAC
>JAISSC010000192.1 GCA_031273305.1 Flavobacteriaceae bacterium | reverse complement strand
TCCCTCCTTATCAGAGGAGCCGTTCCATAAGGGTTGTTCCAATTCGGTCAGGGTTTCCGGGTCTGTAATATTATTATCTTCCTCCGGAATAATTTCCTCCGGAGAGTGAGAAACAGTATCTTCTTCCTTTTCAATTTCCAATATGGCGAAAACCTCCCCTATTTTACATATTTCGTTAACTGTTTTTAATTTTTTTACCAGCCTCCCGGAAACAGGAGAGGGAACATCCGAATCTACTTTATCCGTCGCTACTTTTACAATTGCTTCGTCTTCATTTACAAAATCACCTTCGTTTTTTATCCATCCGGTAACGGTTGCTTCCATCGTACCTTCTCCCATAGGGGGCAATACCAGTTTATATCCTGTCATAATTTAAAAAAATAATATACAAATTTAGTAAAAAGATGCTAAGTAACAGATGTTTTATATTATAAAATATAGTTTAAGTTTTTTATAGATTGAAAATAAAAATATTACAAAATTGTTAAGAACTTAGCAAAAAATCATATTTTTGTGCAGTAAAATTTATATGTGTGAATTATAAATTAAGCATTAAACAACTATTACTTAGGCTTTTGCTTCTGGTTGTCTTCTACCAATTGTGTAGAATTGCTTTTTATAACGAAGGGATATACCGTTTTTTGATAGATGATTTTTATATTGATTTTGACGGGGAAAAAATTATCGGAACCTATAACTATAAAGAGGATAGTTTATTGAAAAATAAGCTAACAAATTATCCGAAAAAAGAACTGGAACTTAAGATAAAGGCTTACATACAACAGTATAATAACAGATTATCAGATAATAAATTATTTCTTGATTAGAGGAATCTTATTGAATATCCAACTCAACCACAAAACCCTCATGATTTCTTACATTAAAGACAAGATTATTGTCAAACATTAGATATTGCCCTTTAATCCCTATTAATACTCCTTCAAATTCCGGATTTTTTTTAAGGTTAACAGAATTAACCATCAGCGGATAAGAATGAATAGGATAATAAAGCGGGATTATTTGGTTATCTTCCAGAATGGAGTATTGTAACTCCTTCGGGATAAAATCAAGCAATTCATTTTTTTTCATGGACAGGTCGATGAAAGGAGCCTTTTCATTTAACATTTTCCTGAAGTTGGTTTTATCTGCAATATGTTCCTTTAGAGCAACTTCAATCAAACCTGCTTCATACCGGTTTTCCGTCTCGGCTAATTTAATGGCATATTCTGCGCCCTGATCTATCCATCGGGTAGGAATCTGGGATTTTCGGGTTACGCCAACCTTTACGCCTCCGGTGTTTGCCAGATAAACAATATGAGGCTGGAGCTGTGCCTGACTTTCAAACTCCAAATCACGGTCTGCCTTTCCCAGATGTGCGGTAGATAATTCAGGTCTCACTACCCATTCCCCTGCATGAGGTGAAGTGAAATAACAATTTTTACAATATCCCATAGCAAAAATTTCTTTATCTCTTCCACAACCTAAACACTGATAATGCTTAAACCTTATCTTAATGCTTTTTTTCAGTAATTGATTGATAATTATAAACTCATCATCAAAATTCAGGTAATACTGAATCGGATTGGAATTTTCAGTTATCATTTTAGTTAAAAGCCCGGTAATCTTCATGCTGAATATAATTTAATCACTCAACTCTCTGTTATTTTTTAAAGAAACTCAGCACATTATCCGTAATATACCGAAGTTGGTCTTCATCCAGTTCCGTATGCATCGGTAAAGAAATAACCTGATTAATCAACCTGTCCGTAACAGGGAAATCGGAATCATTATAATTTCCGGTATCATAAGCCTTTTGCTTTCTCAGAGGAACCGGATAATAGATCATCGCCGGGATCTCTCTTTCCGAAAGATAGTGCTGTAATGCATTACGCTCTGCATCCTTTATTTTCAGCGTATATTGATGAAATACGTGAGTGGAATAACCCGCCCTTGCGGGAACGATCAGGTTAGGATGACCGGCAAAAGCCTTATCGTAAAAGTCCGCTGCCTTTCTTCTTTTTGTATTGTATGAGTCCAACAAGGGTAATTTAACATCCAAAACCACTGCCTGCAGGCTGTCTAATCTGGAATTTACCCCTACTTCATCATGATAATATCTTTTATACATTCCGTGATTTACAATTCCGCTCATCTTATGAGCCAACTTATCATCATTGGTAAAAATGGCTCCGCCGTCTCCGTAACATCCCAGATTTTTGGATGGAAAAAAGGAAGTGGTGCCAATTGTCCCTATAGTTCCCGATTTTTTCACCTCTCCGTTTTTAAATTTATACTCTGCTCCTATTGCCTGTGCAGTGTCTTCTATTACATACAGATCATGCTCTTGGGCTATTTCCAGAATTTCTTCCATAGGTGCACACTGACCAAATAAATGCACCGGGATAATTGCCTTTGTTTTGGATGTAATTGCTTTTCTTACGGCTTCCGGATTGATGGTAAAGGTATCATAATCCACATCTACCAAAACGGAATTTAATTTTAAAAGATTTATCACTTCCACTGTGGCTGCAAAGGTGAAGTCGGCAGTTATTACTTCATCTCCGGGTTGCAGGTCTAATGCCATTAAGGCTATTTGCAAGGCTTCCGTTCCATTGGCACAGGGAATTACATGCTTAACTTCTAAATATTTTTCGAGATTTTGTGTAAATGTTTTCACTTGTGGCCCGTTGATAAAGGCTGCCGTATTCAGAACCTCTTCAAATCCTTTATCTATCTGAGGTTTTATATGTTGATATTGACTTATCAGGTCAACCATTTGTATTTTTTTCATTAGGGAATAAATTTTGACCACAAATTTACTAAATGGATTTGGAATAAGGTTTTTATAAAAAGAAAAACTCCTATTATAAGTTATAATAAGAGTTTTCTTAGGCTTTATATCTTTGAATTATTGCCCTCCCTGACTTTGTTGCATTTGTTGTCTCAACTGTTCTATCTGCTCCGGAGTCAATTGCTGCCCTTGTGGCTGCTGTTCTTCTTCTTTAGGAATAGGTTTGAAGTCTACTAATTCTACCTCAAATATCAACGCCTGATTTGGGCCTGCAGGTCCGTTCTCTCCATAAGCAAGTTCAGAAGGAACATATAAAATATATTTCGCTCCTTTAGACATTAGTTTTACTCCTTCTTTCCATCCGGGTACTACCCTAGCCAAAGGAATATCCGCAGGTTTACCTGCCGTCTGTTTTTTAGAATCCTGCACTACGGAACCGTCTATGGTTTTCAATACATAATGTGCAGATACCAGATCATCATCCGTAGGCTTAGCTCCGGTTCCTTCCTTTTCAACTTTATATTGAAGTCCGGATGCCGTAGTTTTAATTCCTGTCTTTTTCTTGTTATCTTCCAGAAACTTCTTGCTTTCTTCTGCGTTTCTTTTTGCTACTTTTTCCAAATGCTTAGGAACATAATCAGCCATAAAAGACTGTATGGAATCTTCTGAAAACAATAATTCTTTATTTTCGAATTTATCTTTCATTGCCTGTTTGATAATATCGACATCCAAGTCCTTATCAAATCCCTGAACCTTAAAATTACGGGCTAAATCCAATCCTATGGCATAAGCAGCCTTTTCATCATCTGTTTTTAGCTCGGTAACTTTTTTTTCTTTATCACATGAAACAAGCATCAGACCTGTTAATGTTAGTAAAAGTGTTTTTTTGATCATTGTGTTAAACAGTTTTGTATAATTTATCTTATTTTATTTAATCATGCGAATGAGGTGCAGGAGCCACAGCCGGAGGAGCATCTTGTTTAGTAAAATCTATCAACTCCACTTCAAAAATTAAAACCGCATCCGGACCAATATCTCTTCCTGCTCCGTTTGCTCCATAAGCTAAATCCGAAGGGATAAAGAATCGGTATTTAGAGCCTTTGGTCATCAGCCCTACTCCTTCCGTCCATCCTTTTATTACCTGATTCAACGTGAACTCTATCGGTTCCCCGTTGTTGTTTTTGTCTGTGGAGTCAAATATGGTTCCGTCTAATAATTTTCCGACATATTTAACCTTTACCAAATCTTGTGCGGTTGGTTTTTCGGTAGATTTTCCTTTAGTCAGAACTTCATATTGAAGACCTGACGCTGTAGTAACAATTCCTTTCTTCTTTTTATTCTGCTCTAAAAACTTTTCTCCTTCTACCTTATTTTTCTCTCCTTGTTCCTTCCTCTTCTTCTCAAATTCTTCTCTTTTTTTAGTGAAATAACTTTGCATAAAAGTATTCATGGAATCTAACGGAAAAACCAATTCTTTTCCACTTAATTCATCTTTCATCGCCTGGTTGAATAGGTTCAAATCCACATCATCCGCCATATCCTGCTGTTTGATATTCTGAGCGATATTAACTCCTAAGGAATAAGAAAGTTTTTCTTTATCGGTCTTAAGTTCTGTTATTTTTTGAGACATCAGTGGGAAAGATACTAAGCACAAGGCTACTATAATACTATTTTTTTTCATTTTTAAACTTTTATATTTTTTAATCATATCAATCTGTTTATATCCTTTAAAATGAAGTCGGAATATTACCTGCTCATTTTAAATTTTATAAATCCCTGCAAATATCTGATAAATTATTGAAATTTAAACACAAATTTTCGTTAATATTACGTCAAATATCCAACTTGAAATCATTTCTTAATTTCTCCAATAAAGGATTTATTTTTAGCATCTTTTCATATTTATCTTTAGGGGAAAGCAACAAGGTTTTCTGTGTCTCTTTTATTTCGTAATCAAAGGCTATGGAATAATTATTCAGATACTTTTTTAACTTCCGGAAGATATTTTCCCTTAAATTCTCAAATTCATCATAGGCTGAGTTGGAGGGAAACTCAAAAAATATAGTAAAATTTTCTTTGACCAAACAGGTTGTAGTATTTAACACGTTATACAAAACCGGCTGCTGACCTTTTAAACCTTCCAGATACTGATTCCAGAAATCCTTGACCTTCTCTTCCGTAAATTCATCCTTATCTTTTTCTGATGAATCCAATCCTGTTATTTCTTCTTCTTCTGAGGCTGAATGCAGGGTTCTTTTTATGGAAAGAGAAGAAGGGTTTTTTACATTTATGTTTAACGGAGCCTTAGCTTGTTTGCTCACTGCTGCTTCTACGGCAGGTTTTTCAACGGTTGGTACTTCTTTTTTTTCTGCTCCTTCGGATGGAATATCGGATGGAATATTGGAAGGAATACTTGTCTGATACCTGATTTCTTCGGATTGGAAAAATATGGGTGGTATTATTCTAAACTTTTTTTTTTATCGGGAGTTTCTCCTGCTGCGGTCAATGAAGCCAGTTGCATCAGGGCGATCTCTACGGAAAGTTTAGGATTTTTACTGTTTCTGTAATTAATGTCAGCCTGATGGCATATTTCTATGGCATCTATCAGAAACTTAGGTTTACACAATTGAGCCTGTTTCAGATATTTTTGCCTGGTGTTTTCTCCGACTTCCAAAAGAGCCAGTGTCTGCGGATTCTGGGCGACCATTAAATCCCTGAAATGACTTCCTAACCCGGAAATAAATGTCTGTGAATCAAATCCTTTTCTTACAATATCATTAAATGCCAGCAACAATCCGGGAATATCATTTTTTAGAGACAGGTCTGTAATGCTAAAAAAGTATTCATAATCCAGAATGCTCAAATTTTCCGTAACGGCGGCTATGGACAGGTTTTTCTGTGTAAAAGTGACCAACCTGTCAAACATGGAAAGGGCATCTCGCAAACCTCCGTCGGATTTTTGTGCTATAATGTGCAATGCATCATCTTCATATTGGATTTCTTCAATATCGGCTATCTTCTTTAGATGATTCTTTATATCGCTTACTTCAATTCTTTTGAAATCGTAAATCTGACAACGGGAAAGGATTGTAGGAATTATTTTTTGCTTTTCGGTAGTAGCCAGGATAAAAATGGCATGGGACGGCGGTTCTTCCAGTGTTTTTAAAAAAGCATTAAATGCGGCATTGGACAGCATATGTACTTCATCAATAATGTACACTTTATATTTACCTACCTGAGGGGCATATCTTACCTGATCTATAAGGTTCCTGATGTCATCTACCGAGTTATTGGAAGCTGCATCTAATTCAAAAATATTAAATGCAAAATCATTTTCATCAGTTTCTCCATATTTTTCGTTAATCTTTCTGGCTAAAATACGTGCACAAGTGGTCTTCCCCACTCCTCTGGGACCGCAAAAAAGCAATGCCTGTGCCAACTGATTATTCTCAATGGCATGTTCCAATGTCTCTGTTATATGGCTTTGACCTACAACTGCATCAAATTCCAGAGGTCTGTATTTTCTGGCGGAAACAACGAAGTTTTTCATGAACCTGACAAAGATATAATTTTTTTGGCTATTTATTCTAAAAAGTTATTCACGAAGTTTTGCACATTCTCCACATAACCCGTGAGCAACAATATCCAGTTTCTCCATTTCAAAATGGGAAGGCATTTTTATCTTGGGAGTTTTTACTTTGGTAAGACAAAATATTTTTTTACAACATTCGCAGCAAAAATGAATATGGCTGTCAATATGTTGTTCTTCCGAACAATCCTCCATGCATAAGGCATAGGCAGTAGTATGCCCGTCATTTATCTTATGTAACAATCCTTTTCCTTCAAATGTTTTCAGAGTTCTGAAAAGGGTGGTTCGGTCGGAATAATCAAAATAGGCTTCCAAATCGGAAAGAGAAACCGCCGAATCCTGTTTCAGGAAATAATCCAGAACCAACAATCGCATAGCTGTCGGGTTTATCTCTTTTTGTCTTAGTATTTTTTCTAATCGGTCTGACATTCTTACATTCTTTCCGGTGCTTCTATCCCCAATAATTTTAATGCATTTTTTATTACATTTCCTGTCCATTGAGTTATAGCTAACCGAATCTGCTTTTCTGATTCGTATTCGGCTTTCAAAATAGGATAATTTTGATAAAAATAGTTATACTCTCTGACTACGTCATATACATAGTTGGCTACTAAAGCAGGATTTAATCCGGAAGCTGATTTTTCTATTACTTCGGAAAAAGATGCTAATAAAATTATCACTTTTTTCTCTGCTTTATTTAATTCTCTATCGGTTATCTCTATAATCTGCTGACTGGCTTTTCTAAGTAAGGAGCGGGTTCTTGCATAGGTATATTGGATAAATGGGCCTGTATTCCCGTTGAAGTCTATGCTTTCGGCAGGATCAAACAAAATCTTCTTTTTTGGGTCTACTTTTAAGATAAAGTATTTCAAAGCTCCCTGACCTATCTGCTCATTTATCTGTTGTTTCTCTGCTTCCGTATATCCGTCCAACTTACCTAATTCTTTGGTCTTTTCAATGGCTTTTAGATTCATTTCCTCCATTAGATCATCTGCGTCTACTACGGTTCCCTCTCTTGATTTCATCTTTCCGCCCGGCAGATCGACCATCCCATACGATAAATGATAAAGTTTATCTGCCCAACTATATCCAAGTTTTTTCAATAGCAGGAACAATACCTGAAAATGATAATCCTGCTCGTTTCCGACTGTATAAATCAATTCGCTGAGCTTAAACCGGGTAAACCGTTCTACTGCGGTTCCCAAATCCTGTGTCATATAGACAGACGTTCCGTCTGCTCTTAGTAATAATTTTTGATCCAGTCCGTCCGCTGTCAGGTCTGCCCAAACGGAACCATCCTCTTTTTTGAACAATACGCCTTTTTTTACTCCTTCTTCTATTACATCTTTCCCTAAAATATATGTATTGCTTTCGTATTGAACTACGTCAAAGGAAACTCCCAGTCTCTTATAGGTCTCCTCAAATCCGGCATATACCCAGCTGTTCATCTCTTTCCAAAGTCGACGTACTTCCGTGTCTCCTTCTTCCCATTTTTTTAACATTTCCTGAGCTTCCATCAAGATGGATGCCTTCTTTTTAGCTTCTTCTTTATCTATTCCGGAGGAAACCAATCCTGCTATTTCTTTTTGGTATTCTTTATCAAAAATAACATAGTATTTTCCTACCAGATGGTCTCCTTTCATTCCGGAGGATTCCGGAGTTTCGCCGTTTCCAAATTTTTGCCATGCCAGCAGGGATTTGCAGATATGGATTCCACGATCATTAATTATCTGAGCCTTAATAACTTCATTTCCCGCAGCTTTCAAAATATTACTAAGGGAAGAGCCTAACAGGTTATTGCGGACATGCCCTAAATGAATCGGTTTATTGGTGTTGGGAGAAGAATATTCTACCATAATTTTTTTTGTATTCTTTCCCGTATTGATTCCAAAGTCCTCATCGGAATAATGGGTTTTTAACGCCCGGATAAAAAGCCTGTGATCTAAGGTAAAGTTCAGAAATCCTTTAATTACATTAAAAGACGTAAATTCTTCCTGTCTTGTCAGATACTCTCCTATTTTAACCGCAATTTCTTCCGGTTTTTGTCTTAATTCTTTTACCAATGGAAAAACCACCAGCGTATAATCTCCCTCAAATTCATCCTTAGTTGCCTGTATCTCTATTGCAGGTATTTCTACTCCAAATAAATTTCTTATTGCTTCAATGCTTCGCTCTTTTATTAAAGACTTTGGATTCATTCGCTTGTTTTATCAGCAAATTTACGCATTTTCTAATTGAACATATACTGTGATTTTATAAATAACGCGAGTTCGGGATAAGCCATTATAATTTTTTTGGGTTGGAATATGATGAAAGATGTTGCATTCCTACGGAACGCCGTTATGGGTGGGTGGATTGTTCATTCTACCGAGCTAACATCCCGAACGGGATGTAACAAGCTGTGCGTGAGGTCATTGCGGGGTTGCCACGCTGCGCTCGCAACGAAGTGAAATGTGGCAATCTCATCTCATTGCAAACGAAGTGCGGCAATTTCGACAAACAATAATCCTCTAAAATTCAATTAATTAGCACATACGGATTGGAACCTTTTTTAAAATTTCTTATCCCTAACTCAGATTAATCAGCTAATTATACTAATTATTTTCCCTTGTTTTACAGCTTTCTATTTTGGCGGATACTTTTTGAACAATGATTGAATATTGGATTTAAAAAAAGCATCTTTCGCTTCACCGGTGGCTTTATACGACTGTGTATTGGATATTTTTCCTATCCACACCGAAGTTCCTGTATTTGCATCTTTAAAATCGACCTGAATGGAGTAATCTATTACTTTCTTTCTTATAGGGATTCCTATACCGGTACCAAAACCAACTCCGCTTCCGCCTCCTATCCCCAGACCTATCACATTTCTGGTCTGAACGTCCTCCCTACCGGATACTTCCAGAGTAATAAGTACGTCAGGATTATTCGTGTTTTTGATTAACCCTTTCGCCTGAAGCTCTGTCTCTAAATTTTTCATGAAATTGGTACTGTCTATCTGATTCAATTGTATAGTATTATTTGTGGAAAAACTATATGTCTTTACATCTGAAAAACTATATTCTTTCTCATAATCCACCGCTAAATTACTGGTCTGACAGCTTGTTAACAACACAAGAGCCAAAAAAAGTACTAAAAAATTTCTCATGACCTTAATTTTATGTTATACAAACTTAATAATAATTTACTAATTTAACTTTCATTTGCTATTTAATTTTCGCAAAAACCGTGCAATTTTTATAATCGTTATTATATCCGGATGTTTTTTTACATTTATCTCCTGACTTTGACTATGCGATACTCATTTTTGGTATTGCAAAATTAAGTTTTTTAAAGTGTCAACGTCCGGAGGAAAAGACCGGAGGTCTTTAATATGAATAACCCTCAATGAACTCCGAACGTAGTGAGGAGGATTGGGGGTAAATGTGGTTGCTCTCCTCTCGAGGCTGTCCAAAAAGTCAAAGCAGTCTCTTTCTTATTCGGATACCTGATGGAATCATGGTGTCGATTATGCGATTCTCAGAGGGTTCGCCGACCTTTTTGGACAGCCTCCAATTCAGG
>JAISSC010000140.1 GCA_031273305.1 Flavobacteriaceae bacterium | reverse complement strand
AAACTTATATGGATCCAAATCCTGATATTCATGGTAATAGAGGAATTATTTACAAACAAAATAATAAAATTAAAATTGATTTTTATGATATATTTTCTTCAGATGGTAGAAAAAGAATAATAACATACCTGGTAAAAGTAGAAAATGACAGGCTATATGTTTTAGAGTATTTATTCATGGATTATGTTTTTATGAATCAAATGCTGTGTTATGTGTATGAAAAAAAAGATAAGGTTCCTGAGGGGTATAAAAATTATGAGGCAGATTGGTAGAAGATAAAGGGATAAGATATTGTTTTGGGAGGAGCATCACCTACACAACCAATTTATTTAAGCATTAAATACAACGATATTTATTTATCCTGTTAATTATGAATTGCAAAAAATGTAAATCATTGAATGTCAGTAATATAAATGTTTTTTATCCTAAATGATTAAAAATTATTAACAAAATGCTTATTATTTAACGTTTTTTTAACTACTTCGGGGATTCTTTTATTTATAACGCATAGAGACGATAAGATTATCTTAATCGGAGGTGTAAAAATAATTTTAACATTTTTTAATTTATGCCGGTTGTACTTTTGTGCCGCAAATGAAAAAACAATTTATGAAAAGAGCAACATTAGCAGTAATCTTATTAATATTTCTTTCCTTTACGGCAATGCAGACCAATGAATCTGTAAAGGTCAGCTTACATAAGGATACGATTTCTCATGTTTCTAAGGATACTACGAACACCGTGAAAGAACTCATTGAAAATGATACTTTAAATGATAAGAACACGAAAGATTTATCTTTAAAAGGTCGTGTTTCATGGTATGGAGGTAAATTTCACGGACGGTTAACTTCCAGTGGAGAAAGATATGATATGAACGAACTCACAGCCTCGCATAAGACCTTGCCTTTCGGAACTAAGGTTAGGATCAGAAATCCTGAGAATGGAAAAGAAGTGATTGTACGTATTACCGACCGCGGGCCTTTTATTCCTAAAAGGGTATTTGATTTAAGTAAAGCCGCCTTTGCAGAGTTATCAGATATAAATGTAGGCGTGCTGGATGTAACTTACGAAATTTTATAACATTTTAGCTGAATTATATTTAAAAAATCCGGATTTATCCGGATTTTTTATTCTTACAGGTCAGTGTTTTTTAGAGAACTTCCCCATACAGGTCAAATTCTTCCGCTCTGGTAACTTTCACATTTACAAAACTTCCTACGGATAAATAGGTATCCGTTGCAGGGATCAGGACTTCATTGTCGACATCCGGAGAATCGTATTCTGTTCTTCCTATAAAGTATCCTCCCTCTTTCCTGTCTATAATGCATTTGAATGTCTTATTTATTTTCTCCTGATTTAGTTCCCATGAAATTTGAGACTGGATGTCCATGATCTCATTTACACGATTTATCTTTTCCTCTTCCGTAACGTCGTCTTTTAGTGCATGAGCCGTAGTATTTTCCTCATGAGAATAAGTGAAACACCCCAGCCGTTCAAATCTTTGTTCTTTTATCCAGTTTTTCAGTTCTTCAAAATGTTTGTGGGTTTCTCCGGGATAGCCGACTATAAGGGCTGTCCTAATAGCTATTCCCGGAATTTTATCTCGGATTTCCTTCAATAATTTATCCGTTTTTTCTTTATTAGTACCTCTTTTCATGGATGTGAGGATGTCATCAGAGATATGTTGTAAAGGAATATCCAGATAATTACATATCTTCGGTTCGTTCTTCATGAGTTCTAATACATCCTTAGGAAAACCTGTCGGAAAGGCATAATGCAGGCGTATCCACTCAATTCCGTCTATCTTGACAAGTTGTTTTAACAGGTCTGCCAATGCTCTTTTTTTATATAAATCCAATCCGTAATAGGTCAGGTCTTGGGCTATTAAAATCAATTCTTTGGTTCCGTTCGTTGCTAAAAATTTTGCTTCCTTAATTAAATCTTCCAAAGGCACGGATTGATATTTTCCTCTTATCATCGGGATTGCACAAAAACTACAAGGTCTGTCACAGCCTTCGGCAATTTTCAGGTAGGCATAATGCTTTGGAGTAGTGGTCAGTCTCTCCCCGACCAATTCATGCTTATAATCCGCTCCCAGTGCTTTTAGCAGCAAAGGCAGTTCCCGCGTACCGAAATATTGGTCTACGTCCGGGATTTCCTTTTCCAAATCGGTTTTGTATCTTTCTGACAAACATCCTGTTACAAAAATCTTCTCTACCTTACCCTGTTCTTTTTGCCTGACGTATTCCAAGATAGTGTTAATGCTTTCTTCTTTTGCATTTTCAATAAATCCGCAGGTATTGATAACTACAATATCTCCCT
Organism: Flavobacteriaceae bacterium; assembly: GCA_031273305.1. Classification (GTDB taxonomy): domain Bacteria; phylum Bacteroidota; class Bacteroidia; order Flavobacteriales; family Weeksellaceae; genus Apibacter. The sequence goes on along the minus strand of JAISSC010000140.1, from coordinate 926 downwards.
TTTGCTCATGGACTACCTTCTTTCCGTTGGCTTTCAACTGGCTCATTAACACTTCCGAATCATAAAGATTTTTGGAACATCCTAAGGTAATAATATTTATCTTTTTCTTTCCGACGGATTTGGTACGCATCCTGTTGTTGTTTTAATTTTTGTAAAAGTATTTAGTGAAAGTTTTGCAGGTTATGGTTCAATCTAATTCCAATATTTTTTTCACCCAGTTCTTAACATTGTATTTATCCAGAATATGTTGCGGAATTTCCTGATATTCCGAATTTAAAAAGTCATCAGGGATTTCTATATTTTCCGGGTCTATTAGTAATATGTTATCGGGGTTGTAAAAATCGTAATTCACAATGTCTTTGTTCGTAGTGATTAGTTTTTTATGGTATCCTAAAGATTCAAATGCTCTAAAGCTAAGTCCTATCTGTTCCGGTCTCTGAATATCTATCATTATGCTTGAATTTCTGATCTTTTCAAGGACTGTCTCTCTCGTAACCAGCTCGTTCAAATAGTTTATCTTTGTTTTTATCTTGGGGATATAAAGGTTCAGTTGTCTCCTGTTCACTACTATAAATTCGTAAGGAAAGTTCTTAACATCCAGAGCATGAGCTATTTTTTCTAAAATAGGCGTGCGTTTGTCCAGAGAGGATATATTGAATGCGTTTTTTAGTTTCTTATCCTTTTCAAAACTGTCTTGCTCATAAATAAAATTGGGGATAAATTCCAGATTATATTTTTTTGCATCCTTTTTGTCGTAGCTGTAAACCTTGTCAAAATAGTCAAAAGTATTGGAGATGGAGGGCATCCTCCGTATTCCGTCATAGTGATACGCTATCATTTTTTTGCTTTTTGAGGAGCAAAAATCCAGAGTTTCAGGGGCTAACCATTCTGCATGAATAATTATAATTTTATCCTGTTCTCCGTAA
>JAISSC010000222.1 GCA_031273305.1 Flavobacteriaceae bacterium | reverse complement strand
TGCTTTTTTACGTGGTATCATGTCAAAAATATTGCAAGGTTTACAATACAAAAATACAAAACAATGAAAATAATATACATCTTATTTATCAACAAATAATTAACAATCAAATGTTTAAGCGTTTTTTAATGGACGACTAAAGAGGGTTTTTGGAAGAGCTATTTCCGTCTGAGAAACCAAGGGGAGAAAGTCAATCATAAACGTTTGCACCGCATTTATAAGAAAGCAGGTTTATCTCTAAGACGCAAGGGAAAAAAAAGGAAAATACAGCCTAAAAAATGTCCATTAGAATACAACGTCTAAAAAATAGCCTAATTTTTGTCCATTAGACCGAAGATTACATAAACAATACCGCACAGAGCTTATTGAGCGGGAAGATAATAAGCAACAGGACAAGTCAGGAGAAAGATGTCAGGTATTCACAAAAAGACCTAAAGCAGGGAGCTAAGAACTTGGTAAAAAGCCTGTTTGACATGGCAAAAATTAAATCTGTTAGTTCCAAACCACACAGTATAGGCATGCTCAATAACCTCGCTAAAGAAAAGCTATCAGCTATTTCCAACCTTCCGTTTAAAGATATTACCGAAGTTACTATAAATCCGTCTGAGCTACGGCACATCTTTAACGACCATTATCAAGGTAATGAGAAAGACAAGAGTAGTAACATTCCTTTATCGGACATTGATATTACAAACCTGATAGACATAATAAATAGCCCTGATAAAATCGCTTTTTTAGGGTACGATGAATCAACCCAATCAAATAAGTTTTTATTTGCTAAAGAAAGTTCAAATGGGACTTTGGTTGTAGTTGAAGCATACGGAAATAAGGGGGCAAACTTTCAGTGAGGAGTATGTATCACCCTAAAAAAAGCATAGGTGTATTAATAGAAGATAAGTTAAAGTCCACTCTCCCTACGTCCGAGACCGCCTTTGAGGTATTAGCCCAACGAGTTGTTAACTTTAATTTATCTAAATCCGACGAGCCAGTGCCTGATAAATCATCTGAGGCTCTTACGTCCAAAACGACTTCGGATGATGCAAAAATACCACAATTAATTGATCTTGCAACGGATGATGTTATAAATTTTTTAAATTCAGACACCGGAAGCTCTGATAACACACGTTTTCAGTTGGAAGAAGACAAAAGAGAACTGTCAGAATTTGTCAACTTTGATGCTGATTATGATGCTAGCGGGATAAGTTGAGATTTGCCTACTTTTTCGTATTTATTATGGAATAATTCATAGTTGATAGTTTTCCTGACAACAGGGATAACACGCTGTGATTCGCTTACTTTTTCGTATTTTTATGGAATAATTCATAGTAAACGGGTCCATCACAATTCCATTTACAGTGCTGTGATTAGCCCTCTGCTCATCAATGAAATTGTCTAAATATTTATACGGCTCCGACATATATTATTAAGTTCTATTTTGCGAAAAGAGATGAAATTCCTCCTTTTTCGCAATCACAAACTTACAATTTTGTATTATCAAAATCAAACTTTTAGTTATTTATTTTGAGTAAGTTCAAACCGGTTGAATCTGCGTTTACACAATAATACCATGACATTAAGTAAAAAACGTTCGAAAATACTAACTTTGCACATTCTCAAAAAACTAAATTCATGTCAGAAATTGCAGCAAAATACTCTCCCAAAGAGATAGAATCCAAATGGTATCGGTTTTGGATGGAAAATAATTTTTTTCACTCCGAACCTAATGAGAAAAAACCTTACACTATTGTAATCCCTCCGCCTAACGTCACGGGAGTATTACATATGGGGCATATGCTCAATAATACCATTCAGGATGTGCTTATCAGACGTGCCCGAATGCTTGGATTCAATGCCTGCTGGATTCCCGGAACCGATCATGCTTCCATCGCCACAGAAGCTAAGGTAGTAAATAAGTTGAAAGGAGAAGGCATTAGTAAATTTGACATTGGGAGGGAGAAATTTCTGGAACATGCATGGGAGTGGACTCATAAACACGGCGGAATTATTCTGGAACAATTAAAAAAATTAGGCTGTTCCTGCGATTGGGAGCGTACCAAATTTACCTTAGACGACGATCTATATAATTCCGTTATCAAATGTTTCGTGGACTTGTATAATCGGGGATATATTTACAAAGGGCATAAGATGATTAACTGGGACCCTGAAGCAAAAACAAATATTTCCGATGAAGAGGTGATTTATAAAGAACAAAACGGCAAATTATATTACTTACGATATAAAATTGTAGGGGAAGATAATCATATCGTTGTTGCCACCACCCGCCCTGAAACCATTTTCGGAGATACTGCCGTTTGCATCAATCCTGATGATGAAAGATATTCCTTCCTGAAAGGTAAAAAAGTGATCGTACCTGTCGCCGGAAAGGAAGTCCCGGTTATTGAAGATAAATATGTAGACCCCGAATTTGGAACCGGAGTTCTAAAAGTAACCCCCGCACATGATATAAACGACTACCATCTGGGGAAAAGACATAACCTGAAATCCATAGATATTTTCAATGATGATGCCACTTTAAACGAACACGGATTACATTATCAGGGAAAAGACAGGTTTACCGTTCGCAAGGAAATAGTAAAGGAGCTGGCAGAAACCGGACTTCTTGAAAAAGAGGAAACCTATGTAAACAATATCGGCACTTCTGAAAGAACCGGAGCAGTGATCGAGCCTAAAATTTCCGTTCAATGGTTCTTGAAAATGAAAGATTTTGCCGAACCTGCCTTAAAAGCAATCATAAGCGGTGAGCTGAACCTATACCCCGAAAAATTCAAAAACACTTATAACCACTGGCTGGAAGGCATCTATGACTGGAATATTTCCCGTCAACTGTGGTGGGGACACCGCATTCCGGCTTATTATTACGGAAACGGAGGGAACGATTTTGTAGTTGCCGAAACAGCGGAAGAAGCCTTACGACTAGCCTTACAAAAAAATCCTTCTATCACTAAGGAAACCTTACGACAAGAAGAAGATGTCCTCGATACATGGTTTTCCTCATGGTTATGGCCTATTTCCGTATTTAACGGAATCAACGAACCCGACAATCCTGAGATAAACTACTACTACCCTACTCAGGATTTGGTGACCGCACCGGAAATTATCTTTTTCTGGGTTGCCCGTATGGTGATGGCAGGATATGCTTTCCGAAATGAGAAACCATTCTCCAATGTATATTTTACCGGAATCGTGCGAGATAAACAAAGGAGGAAAATGTCCAAATCTCTCGGAAATTCCCCCGATCCGCTAAACTTGATCGCCCAATATGGAGCCGACGGAGTACGGGTAGGAATTTTATTAAGCTCTCCTGCCGGAAACGATCTAATGTTCGATGAAGAATTATTAGTTCAGGGAAGAAATTTTGCCAATAAGATATGGAACTCCTTTCGTCTGGTTAAGTCATGGGAAATAGAGCCTTCCAAACCGACAACCGTTGAAAATAAAGAAGCCACTATCTGGATTAAAAACCAAATCGCAAAAACAGTTTCCCAAATTGATAAAGATTTCGAAAAATACCGCATATCCGATGCTTTAATGTCTGTCTACAAGCTGATTTGGGACGATTACTGCTCTTGGTATCTGGAAGCTGTAAAACCTCCTTATGGTGAAAAAATTGATGCTAAAACTTACAATGAAACTCTTTCCATTCTGGAAAACCTTTTGAAGTTGCTGCATCCTTATATGCCGTTTATTTCCGAAGAAATATGGCAAAACATCAAAGAACGCAAACCTGAAGAAAGCCTGATCATAGCCTTCTATCCTGCCTTTGCTTCTTTCGACGAAAAAATTATCTCCGATTTTGAAAAAGCTAAGGAAATAATCACAGGCGTAAGGAATTTCCGTTCGGAGAAAGGCATCTCGCCTAAAGAACCTGTGGAATTAATTGTAAGGTCGGAAGACAAACCTGCGAATCAGGCAACTATCATAAAACTGGCTAATATTTCCGAAATCACTTTCAATCAGGATACCGACAAACCCACTCACAGTTTCCTGATAGGAAAAACGGAATTTACCATTCCTTTTTCTCAAGCTATTGATATAGAAGCAGAAAAAACTAAGATTCAGGAAGAAATACAATACCTTCAGGGGTTTTTGAAGAGCATAAATGCCAAACTTTCCAATGATAAGTTCGTAAACGGAGCACCTGAAAAAGTCGTGACTTTAGAAAAGAAGAAACAAACAGATGCTACGGAAAAAATAATTATTCTGGAAAATAAGCTAAAGAATTTATAATCTAACGTGAGTTCGGGTTAAGTACATTGTAATAAATATTATGAAATATGTTGCGAGCGGAGCGTGGCAATCTCAACGATAACAATAATGTTACATTCCTCCGGAATGCCGTTATGGGTGG
>JAISSC010000038.1 GCA_031273305.1 Flavobacteriaceae bacterium | reverse complement strand
CGTCCCTACCCAAATATTGCACTTTTTAGCTGTATCCGGGTTTTAATCTTTTTGGAATCGGTCAATAAACAAAGCCATATAGTATCGTATTTTCAATCCGATGAGTAAGATAATATAGGTAAAAAACCGCTTTTTGTAATGTTTGTTTATAAAAATCTCCATAGCTCCGAAAAATCTTTGATAATGAACTTTATCCTTAATTGTAGATTCTCCTTTGTAATGGATAATAGTGGATTGTCCGAAATAATAATTTTGATAACCCAGATTTAAGATGGTATAACTTAGGTCTATATCTTCTCCATACATAAAATAGGCTTCATCAAATCCGCCGACTTCTTCATAGATTTTCTTGGTGATAAAGAAAAAACATCCTGTTAATATTTCTACTTTTCCAACCTCAAACTCCCCTACTGTGTCATTATAATACCCTTTAATTTCCTCCTTTTTACCCATCTTAAACTTATAAAAAAATTTATTAAAGGTATTTCCCGGATTAGGAATATTTCTTTTGGATTCGGGACGATAGTTATTATCGACATCTGCAATTCGTACTCCTAAGGCTCCCATATCGTTTTTACTTTCAGCAAAAGGAATTATTTTATCAAAAATATCTTCCGGTATTATGGTATCAGGGTTGAGAATCAGGATATATTTACCTGAGGCTTGTTTCACACCTGTGTTATTGGCTTTTGAAAAACCTGTATTTTCGCTGTTCTGAATCCAGATGACCTGAGGAAAAAGAGAAGTTATATATTCTTTACTCCCATCGACGGAATTATTATCGACTACAATAATTTCTGCATCAAAGTTCCGTATGGCATTCAGGCAACTCCGAATGCAATTTTCCAAAAAATGTTTGACATTATAATTAACAATGATAATTGAGAGCTGTTTCATTCATTTTGTTTATTGGGAACCCTGCTGATACGGAACCCTGTTTTGTAAAGATCGTATTAAGGTTAGTTCGTCTGTATATTCTAATTCATCCCCCACTCCTATTCCTCTGGCAATGGTAGTAAATTTTACTTCCGTATTATTTAATACTTTATATAAATAAAACATAGTGGTATCTCCCTCGATAGTAGCACTTAAAGCAAAAATAATTTCTTCTGTCTTGTGTTCTTTTATCCTGTTTAACAAGGGAATAATACACAGGTCGGATGCGCTAACTCCTTCCATCGGGGAAATCCTCCCTCCCAAAACATGATATTTTCCGTTGAACTGTTGTGTGCTTTCTATTGCCATTACATCTCGCACGTCTTCTACTACACAAATAATTTTCTCATTTCTGTAAGGATTGGCACATATAGTACAAATATCGGTATCTGAAAGATTATTGCATTCTTTACAGTGTTTAATATCATGAACCAGATGGGTCAGGGATTTTGCCAAATTATCGGTTTGAGTTTTCGGAACGTTTAGTAAATGCAAGGCTAAACGCAGGGCTGTCCTTTTTCCTATTCCCGGAAGTTGGGAGATTTCTTCTACTGCCTGTTCCAAAATCTTACTTGGAAAATTCATCGGATATATTAAGGTAAATTATGGATGTAAAATTTTCATTCATGAATTAATTTGAATCAGGTATTTTTCCGTATCAAGCGCAGCCATACAACCGGAACCTGCGGCTGTTACTGCCTGTCTGTAACGTTTATCGGATACATCTCCGGCTGCAAAAACTCCGGGAATACCGGTTTCGGTTGAGAAAGGTTTCACTGCCAGATACCCCACTTCATCCATTTCTAATTTTCCTTTAAAAATATCCGTATTAGGAGCGTGACCTATGGCGATAAAAATCCCGTCAACGTCCAATATTGTTTCTTTACCGGTTTGATTATTCACTACGACTGCCTGCGAAACCAGACCATTATCTCCTTTTAAATCAGTAACTTCATGATTATAAAGTAAAAAAATATTGGGAGTATTTTCTATCCTCTCCTGCATTATTTTAGAAGCTCGTAAATAATCTTTTCTCACCACCATATACACGGTTTTGCATATCTTTGCCAGATAGGTCGCTTCTTCGGCTGCGGTGTCTCCTCCTCCTACCACCACTACATTCTTTCCTCTATAAAAGAATCCGTCACAAGTAGCACAGGCAGATACTCCCCCGCCTCTATATTTCTCTTCAAAATCTTTTCCTAAATATTTGGCACTTGCTCCTGTGGAAATAATCACGGATCTTGACTTAAATTCTTTTCCTGAAGAAGTTTTTATGGTATGGATGTCTCCCGGTTTTTCTCCGAAAATTACTTCTATAACTTTATCTACAATAACGGTGGTTCCAAATCTTTCTGCCTGCTTCTGAAATTGGATCATCATCTCCGAACCGGTTATTCCTTCGGGGTATCCCGGAAAATTCTCAACTTCTGTGGTGGAGGTTAACTGTCCTCCTAATTCCATTCCTGAGATCAAAACCGGATCCATCCCGGCTCTTGCTGTATAAATGGCGGCTGTAAATCCGGCAGGACCGGAACCTATAATAACAGTCCGTAAAATACTGGTATCTTCTGACATTTTTATTTTTTATAAATTCTCGTGCAATTTACAAAATTTATAATTCTATGGATTTAATTAACCTGAATTCCGGATAAGAAATTTAAAAAAGATTCTAATTCGTATATATAATTAATTGAATTTTAAATGATTATTGTTTGTTGCATGCCTAACAACACGCCAGACACTATGACGTTATCCTTTTCTACTTGATGCGTACAGCCCGGAGGGCTAAATCTTCATAACCGCAGGTCGCCGACCTGCGGAAAAATACCCACCCCCACTCTCTGCCTGAAAGGCAGGACTAGTCCCGCCTTTCAGGCGGTGTTATTGGTT
>JAISSC010000018.1 GCA_031273305.1 Flavobacteriaceae bacterium | reverse complement strand
GTGTCTACCAGTTCCACCACATCCGCATGTTCTGTTTTGGATTGCAAATATACATTTATTTTGTAAATCTGAAAATTTTTTAATTTAAAATTTCCTGCTCAAAAAAAATAAATTTAAAGTTTTTATTTTGAGTATGGTTTTTGTTACTTTTAACACAAAAACATGACAAATATCATAATTATTTAAAATCATTACATATAATAAATGAAAAGCAAAAACTCTTATTTTAACCTTTAAACTTAAAATTCAATATTGTATATTTGCAATCAAACATTAAAATTTAAAATGACTCAAAACGGTGTGAGCCCTGACAAAGAAGTAGTTTTTAACGCCGAAACCTTAAGTAAAGTTAATGAAATAATTGCTAGGTATCCGGAGGGAAAGCAAAAATCTGCTTTAATTCCTGTCTTACATTTGGCTCAAAAAGAATTTGGAGGTTGGCTGGATGTTCCTGTAATGGATTATGTAGCCTCTTTGTTAAATATTCTGCCTATAGAAGTATATGAAGTAGCTACTTTTTATACCATGTTTAATATGCAACCGGTGGGCAGGTATGTGTTGGAAGTATGTAGAACGGGACCCTGTATGTTGAATGGAAGCGATCAAATCATAGAATACATTAAGGAAAAATTACAGATTAAAGAAGGAGAAACCACGAAAGACGGTTTATTTACCTTGAAACCCGCAGAGTGTTTAGGAGCTTGTGGTTATGCTCCGATGATGCAGTTAGGAAAATTTTACCATGAACACCTTACTAAAGATAAGATAGACGAAATAATTGAACTTTGCAGAGTTGGAAACATTGCAATTGATTAAAAAACCAGTTTGAGAACACATAGAAATGAGTAACAAATTATTACTTAAAAATATTGATGTAGAAGGGATAAAAACTTTTGAAGTATTTAGAAAGAACGGAGGATACGAAGCTGCCGAAAAAGCATTAAAAATAACTCCGGACGAAATATTGGAAGAAGTAAAAACGAGCGGACTTAGAGGTCGGGGAGGAGCAGGGTTCCCTACGGGGATGAAATGGAGTTTTCTGGCTAAACCCGAAGGAGTTCCCCGCTATCTGGTGGTGAATGCAGACGAGTCTGAACCCGGCACCTTTAAAGACAGGTTTTTAATGGAGTATATCCCTCATCAACTGATAGAAGGAATCCTCATTTCCTCTTTCTGTTTAGGTGCTAATACCTCATATATATACATACGAGGAGAATATTCATGGATTCCCGATATACTGGAACGAGCAATAGAAGAAGCTAAAGCCAATGGTTTTTTAGGTAAGAATATAAAAAATACGGGCTATGACTTAGAGATTTACGTTCAGAGAGGAGCCGGAGCCTATGTCTGTGGAGAAGAAACCGCCTTGTTGGAATCTTTGGAGGGAAAAAGAGGAAATCCGAGATTAAAACCACCTTTCCCCGCAGTAAAAGGATTATATCAATGCCCGACAGTAGTGAACAACGTAGAAACTATTGCCACAATACCGGCGATTATTAATATTACCGGAGCAGAATACGCAAAATTAGGCGTAGGACGATCCACAGGAACCAAACTGATTTCCGCTTGCGGAAATTTAAATAAACCCGGAGTATATGAGGTAGATTTTAACCTGAGCGTAGAAGAATTTATTTACAGCAAAGAATATTGCGGAGGAATACCTAACGGAAAAAAACTGAAAGCCTGCATTCCCGGAGGGTCTTCCGTGCCTGTTCTTCCCGCAAAATTATTATTGAAGACGGCACAAGGAGAAACCCGCCTGATGAACTATGAAAGTCTGGCAGATGGAGGTTTTGTTTCAGGTACGGCTTTAGGCTCCGGAGGATTTATCGTGTTAGATGAAGATCAATGCATAGTAAGGCATACGATGACCCTTGCCCGTTTTTACAACCATGAAAGTTGCGGACAATGTACCCCATGTCGGGAAGGAACCGGATGGATGTATAAGATACTGAAAAAGATAGAAGAAGGAAAAGGAACCTATCAGGACATTGATCTCCTGTGGGAGATTCAAAGTAAAATAGAAGGAAATACCATTTGTCCTTTAGGAGATGCCGCAGCATGGCCGGTAGCGGCTGCCATTCGTCACTTCAGAGATGAATTTGAATGGCATGTTAACAATCCGGAATGTTTAATCAGAAATTACGGAATAGCAAATTATGCAGAAGTATAATAACATAAAATATTGTTTTCAGTAATTCAATGTAGTAGCAGAAAAACAAATGAACGAAGAAATAAATAAAATAAAAGTAACCATAGACGGAATCACAATAGAAGTGTCTCCCGGAATTTCTATCGTCGAAGCAGCACGTCAGATAGGAGGGCGATCTGTTCCTCCCACAATGTGTTATTATAGCAAATTAAAAGGTAGCGGAGGACGTTGCCGTACTTGTTTAGTAGAAGTATCAAAAGGTTCGGAAAAAGACCCTCGTCCCATGCCTAAATTAGTACCGGCCTGCCGTACAGGCGTAATGGACGGAATGGAAGTCAAGGTGGTTACATCAGAAAGAGTGATACAGGCAGTTCAGGGGATTACCGAATTTTTATTGCTCAATCATCCTTTGGATTGTCCGGTTTGTGATCAGGCAGGAGAGTGCAAATTGCAGGATTTAGCTTATGAACACGGATTAAAAAGAACACGTTCGGAATTTCCGAGAAAAACTTTTCAAGCAGATGATTTGGGACCATACATAAAACTGAATATGAACCGTTGCATTCTTTGTGCACGATGTATCTTAGTAGCAAATCAATTAACAGACCAAAGAAATCAGGGGATTTTATTCAGGGGAGACCATGCAGAGATAAGCACCTACCTGAATAAAGCCATTACCAATGACTTTTCAGGGAATATTATAGATGTATGTCCCGTAGGAGCCTTAACAGACCGCACAGCAAGATTTAAAAGTCGGGTTTGGTTTACAGACCCTGTAAATGCCACTTGTAAATGTGAAAAATGTAGCGGGAAGGCAGTTTTATGGATGAAAGGAGAAGAAATTATACGGGTTACGGCACGTAAAGATAAATATAATGAAGTAGAAGAATTTATATGTAATGAATGCAGGTTTGAAAGGAAAGAATTGAAATATTGGAATATAGAAGAACCGGCTCATATCAGCAACAGTTCGGTTATTTCATTAAATCACTATGAATTATCCTTACCGAAAGAAGACCCTCATTACCTGATTGAAAAAAATAAAATAAAAACGATAGAATAGAATATTATGTGGTTTACAATAACTTTAGTAGTTATCTTGTTTATAATATGTCTCGGTGCTGCCGCCTATGAAACATGGATGGAGAGGAAGGTTGCTGCCTTTATGCAGGACAGGATAGGACCTAACCGGGCAGGGAAATTCGGGCTGTTACAACCACTGTGCGATGGAGGAAAATTATTCTTCAAAGAAGATTTCATTCCGAGAAATGCAGAAAAATGGTTATTCATCATAGCTCCGGGAGTATTAATGCTAATAGCCTTAAGTACGGGAGCAGTAATTCCCTGGGGAAAAAGTCTGCTGATAGGAGGAGTTTCTTATCCGGTACAAGTAGCAAGCATTGATGTAGGAATATTATACATCATGGGAATTGTATCCGTTGGAGTATATGGAATTATGTTGGGAGGATGGGCTTCCAATAACAAATATTCATTATTAGGGGCCATCCGTGCCTCTTCCCAGATGATTTCTTACGAATTGGCAATGGGATTATCCCTGTTGTCCATTATAATGATGTCCGGAACCTTAGACCTGAGGATCATAGTAGAGCAACAGGCAACGAGTTTATATGGTATGGGTTGGAATGTACTTTACCAACCTCTGGCATTTATCTTATTCGTAACCTGTTCATTTGCAGAACTGAACCGTGCACCTTTCGACCTCGCAGAATGTGAATCAGAGTTGGTAGGAGGATACCATACAGAATACGGCTCCATGAAGTTCGGCACATTCCTGTTTGCAGAATATATTAATATGTTTATCAATTCGGCATTGATAAGTGTCCTGTTTTTCGGAGGATACAGCTTTCCGTTTATGAACGAATTAGCCCAAAAAGGAATACTCGGAGAAAATGCAATAGGTATTTTAAGTATAATCGCATTTTTAATAAAAATAACAGTCTGTATATTTTGTTTTATGTGGGTACGGTGGACACTGCCAAGATTCAGGTACGACCAGTTGATGCATTTGGGATGGAGAGTTATGATTCCTCTGGCAGTTCTGAATTTACTGATAACAGCCTCTGTGGTAGTATTTAAATAAATTTTAAACGTATAAAAATTTAGTACAAATTTTATGCAACGACTTACGAATAGATCAAAAGTAGTTTCAAATAAAGAAATGACCCTAAAAGAAAGAGCCTACATTCCTGCTATTTGGACGGGTATGAAGATTACTTTCGGGCATTTTTTCAAGAAACCGGTTACAACTGCTTATCCGGAACAAAAAAGGATATTTAGTCCGGTATATAGAGGTCGGCATGTGCTTAAACGGGACGATGAAGGACGTGAGCGTTGCACGGCATGTGGTTTATGTGCCCTTGCCTGTCCCGCAGAAGCCATAACCATGAGAGCTGCAGAAAAGAAAAAAGGAGAAGAAAATTTATATCGGGAAGAGAAATACGCAGAAAAATATGAGATCAATATGCTGAGATGTATTTTTTGCGGTATGTGTGAAGATGCCTGTCCGAAAGAGGCTATATTCCTTACGGACAGGCTGGTACTTCCGGAACAATTGCGTGAGGAGTTTGTGTACGGAAAAGACAAATTACTGGAAACGGTGGAGAACAGGATAGATGTTTCACAAAGACAGATTAAAAAATACACAATAGAAAAATAAGGATATGGAGGACGTTTTATTTTATATAATATCTGCCTGTACAATTATCAGTGCGCTTTTTGTGGTTTTTAGCAAAAGTCCTATGTACAGTATTATAGCCCTAATCATAACCTTTTTCTCCATATCAGGATTATACATTATGCTTAATGCCCAGTTTTTAGGAGCCGTAC
>JAISSC010000103.1 GCA_031273305.1 Flavobacteriaceae bacterium | reverse complement strand
CCTGTCAATAAGTTCTTTCCCTGTAAATTTTGTTAGCTTTCGTCCAATTTCAGGTATCTGACCTGATAATAAATTTTTCTTACTCATTCCTTAGAAGTTTAGAAAGTGTTGTTTATTGGCAGGAATTTCTGTATTTATCCAATTTATTTTTTCAGCATCTTTTTGAAGCCAGTTAAAAACATCTTCTTTTATCAGTTTCATATATTCTTCGTCCTGTTCAAATAAAACAAACCGCCTTCCATTTTTAACGGCTGCTTTTCCTGTTGTTCCTGTCCCTGCAAATGGGTCGAGAATAACATCATTTTTGAACGAGTAATATTGAATAACTTTTTCTGCAAGCTCCAAAGGAAATACTGCGGGGTGATTTTTATTATATGACGGATGAATTTTCCAAAGATTAGTTGTTTCATAACCATCTTTAATTTTTGATTCTTCTACAAGTTTTTGGTCCGGATGCTTTCTGATATGCCAGTCAATTAGTTTATCCGTTTGTTTGCGATAAACCAACACATATTCGGTAACCGGAACAGGTTTATACTGTAACGGATTTCTGTCTGCCGCAAATCTCCTTCCACGTCCTGTTGCCCAGCCTGCACCTTCGGGCTTTACCCAATGAATGTCATCAACAAACTCAAATCCTTCTTCAATAAATAATCTGTGAAAATCAAACGGAACGGCAATTCGCCTGGATGCTTCATTTCTGTTTGCTCTCCTGATTAATACAGGGGATATGTTCATTACAAAAAATCTTCCTTCATTTAAAACTCTGTGAGCCTGATGAATAATCTTCCTGATCTTTAATAAATATTCTTCATAGCTTAAATACTCTGTGTATTCAGGTCTGGCATTATAATATGGTGGGGAAGTAAATACTAAATCAACAGATTCGCTTGGTGTTTCCTGAAGAAGAATTTCACAATCACCGAATCCAATTGTGTTTCTAAGATTTGATATTTTGGGTACAGAATTTCCATTCTTTTTAACTTCTGTTCCGTTTTTTCTTCCAAGCAAACGGGATTCCAAGACTTCTTTATTCGTTGTTTTCTTTTCGTTAATCAACGTAGTAAAAGCGTCTATTACAATTTCACCAATACTCTCATTGCTTTTGGATTTTACCGGAACACGCCAAATGTGGTATCTGTCATCTATTTCAGGTAATCCGAAATCTATTGCTTTATCAAGCTCAATGGACTTTAAAAAGTTACGTGATACAGATTTTGCCTGTTCAACAGTAGTTATTTTATAATTTATCCTTTTGGAAACGTTATTATTTCTCATCTTCTTTTTTTATTTTAGTTAGCAACTGTTCAACTTCAACATCAAGAATCTTTGCGATTTCATAAAGCACTTCAAGTCTTGGTTGTTGTCTATTCTGAACACTGAACATAACTGTTTACCATATTGTAGTTTTTCCCAAGCTGCTCAGCAAACTAAGCCTGTTTTATGCATTTTTCTTCTAGAAGAACTTCTATTTAATTCTGTTCATCTCATAAAAAGTTGTCAAACCACAAATTTAGCTTTTTATTTCTGTTATCTCAAAATACAAGATAAAAACTTATTATACGTTATTTTTAAGCTAAAAGTGAAACCGGATTTTCCAGATATGTCTTTAATGTTTGTAGAAATTGAGACCCTGTCGCTCCGTCAACAACTCTGTGGTCGCATGCCAGAGAGATTTGCATCACATTCCCCACTACAATTTGTCCGTCTTTCACTATCGGTTTTTGGTTGATGGAACCAACAGACAATATGCAGGAATTAGGCTGATTAATGATAGAATTAAAAGATTCCACCCCATACATCCCTAAGTTGGAAACAGTGAAAGTAGAACCATCCATCTCGTTGGCTTTTAATTTTTTATCTCTTGCTCTTCCTGCCAAATCCCTGACTGATGCAGAAATTTGAGTCAGGGATAAATAATCGGTATTTTTAATGACCGGAACCACCAAGCCGTCTTCAACAGCTACGGCAACTCCAATATTTATGTTTCCGTGATGTATGATCTTGGTATCCGCCCAAGAGCTGTTTACTTGCGGATGTTTCCTTAAAGCAACTGCTACTGCCTTGATTATAATATCATTAAAAGAAACTTTGGTATCCGGCAGGCTGTTTATCGCTTTTCTGTCCTCAATAGCTCTGTCCATGTTAATTTCAAATACCAAATTATAATGAGGCGCAGTGAAAAAACTACTACTTAAACTTTTTGCAATGGCATTTCTCATGGAGGTATTTACTGTTTCTGTATCCGTACCCGGAACGACTTTAGGAAGCACCGGAGTTGAAACTGCATGAGCTGTTGAGAGGGAAGATTCAGGAGTGGCTGACACGGATGGGATAAAATTTTCCACATCTTTTCGAGTGATTCTGCCGTTATCTCCGCTTCCTTTTATCTTAGCCGGGTCAATTCCTTTATCTTTTGCAATCTTCCTTGCCAGAGGTGAAATAAAGACCCTGTCGCCTGTGGAAGTTACATTTGATTCAACAGTGTCGGTTTTATCGGTTTTGATTTCCGCCTTTGCTGACTGCTGTTCGGTAGGAGGAACGGAAGCAGGTTTTGTTTTTCCTCCGGAAGCTATAATACCGCTTATATCAGTTCCGGCAGGACCTATAATTGCCAATAAAGATTCGATAGGAGCAGAATTTCCTTCTTCTACTCCCTGATATAATAAAGTGCCGCCGTTTCCGTCGTACTCAAAATCCTGAACTGCTTTATCCGTCTCGATCTCAGCCAATATATCTCCTTCATTTATCTGGTCTCCGACATTAAAATTCCATTTGGATACTTTCCCCTCGGTCATGGTATCACTCAATCTCGGAACCCTGATTATATCTACATTTTCCGGTATATCTGCTGATGCGGATGTTTGACTCTCCTGACTGACAGCGTCCTCTACTGGTTCCGCATTTATGGTAGCGGAGGCTACGGCAGCATCAGCACCTATCAACGCACTAATGTCCTCTCCTTCCTGTCCGATAATTGCCAACAGGGAATCTACGGGGGCAGATTCTCCCTCTTGTACTCCCTGATATAAAAGAATACCGTCATCACCATCATAATCAAAATCCTGAACAGCTTTGTCTGTTTCTATCTCAGCCAAAACATCACCTTCCTTCACGGAATCGCCTACCTTCAGGTTCCATTTGGATACTTTTCCCTCTGTCATGGTATCACTAAGACGAGGCATTTTTATAACTTCAGCCATAATTTGGTTTTGATTCGTTATGTTTTATTAATTCTCTAATTTATCTAAAAAAGGATAATTCGGTTCTGAATAAATGTACTTATATATATTTTCTTCTTCAGGGAAAGGTGCATTTTCAGCAAAATTACCTACTTCATTCATATATTCTTTATTCTTTTTATCTATCTCATCCAACTCCTCGATAGTAGCCCAGTTATTGGATAAAATTTTATGTTTTACAAAAAGAATAGGATCCTCTTTTTTATATTCTTCCACTTCTGCCTTAGTGCGGTATGGTTCGGAGTCTGACATGGAATGACCTCTGTAACGATAAGTTCTTGCTTCTAAAAAAGTAGGCCCGTCACCTCTCCTTGCTCTTTCTATGGCTTCAAAAGCAGCTTCGGCTACCGTTTCAGGATTCATAGCATCTACCGGAGCACAAGGCATTTCATATCCCAATCCCAATTGATATATATCGAGGTTATTGGTCGTCCTTTCTACGGAGGTTCCCATAGCATATTGATTATTTTCACAAACAAAAACTATCGGTAATTTCCAGTTCATAGCCATGTTAAAAGTTTCATGGAAAGTCCCCTGCCTCACCGCTCCGTCTCCCATATAACAAATAGTAACGGCATCTCTTTCAAAATATTTATCGGCAAAGGCAATCCCTGCTCCTAACGGAATATGTCCTCCCACGATGCCGTGTCCTCCATATACGTTGTGTTCCCTGCTAAATAGGTGCATAGACCCTCCCATCCCTTTGGAAGAGCCGGTTGCTTTTCCACATAATTCGGACATGGCAACCTTAGGGTCTAACCCCATAGATAAAGCATGAACATGACAACGATATGAGGTAATTATTTTATCTTTAGACATATCCATCGCATGAATGAAACCTGCCGGAATAGCTTCCTGTCCGTTGTACAAATGCAAAAAGCCCCTGATCTTATCTTTTAAATAGAGAGAACGGGCTTTATCCTCAAATCTCCTCCACATAGTCATATTCTCAAACCAGTTGAGATATACTTCTTTACTAAATTCTTTCATCCTTTACTATTTGTTTGACAAATTTAAATCAAATCCAATGAAATAACAAAATCCGATTTTTATGCGCTAATTGCTTATATTACGATATTTATACTAAATAATTAAAAAGACATGGGCTTTATACCCTCCTTAATCCTAAATTGCTAATTTTCCGCAACCATTTTTCTCTTTGTTATTCATTTAATTTTTCAATAAATTCAATGAAAATTACTTTAACAAACTTTATCCTGAAAAATCTCCCTATGCATTTTTAATTTACCGGTTCGTATTGGGTTAAGCAATTAAAGAAAGTTTTTATTAATTGTTTAATACCAACCTTATTTAAAAAACCATACTTTTGTAATATATCATTATCATAACGATGGATAAAATTCCAACTCACCGAATGTCCGAACTACTTCATGGAGAAATTGCTTTTATGCGGTATATATCAGGGAATGAACAACCTCATCCTGTTAATTATGCGCACAGAGACGATTTCTATATTTTTCTTTTCAGTGAAAAAGGAACAGCTAAATTGTTAATAGACTTTGAGGAATATGAACTGACAGGAAGCACAGTTCGCTGTATTCTACCCGGACAAGTCCATTTTCCTGTCGGTTATATAAATGGCTGTGGTTGGATTCTGGCATTGGATTCCATGCTGATAAAAGATGAATACAAAGAAATATTTGAACGGGTTTCTTTTTTAAAAAACAAAGTAGAACTGAACAAAGATATAATTAATGACTTAAGATATTGTATTTCTGCCATATACAAACGTCTTAAACCCGAAAGGCAACATATCGAAGAAGGCATTATGCGCGACTTACTTTCTTACTATATTGGAATTATTGCGGAGATATATCAGAAAGGTTTACCTGTTTCTACAAACAATCGCCCTGCCACCATTACCTTTCAATTTAAGTCATTATTATCTGCCAATTACCAATCGTTGAAACGTCCGTCACAATATGCCTCCAAATTGAATATTTCCCCAGTATACTTAAACGAAGCTGTTAAAAGAACTACGGGTCTTACGGTTAGTGATTGTATTCAAAATGAGATCATTATCCAAGCCAAGCGACTGTTATTCTATACAAACATAAGCATCAAAGAAATAGCCCTGAAACTCGGATACGAAGATTGGGCTTATTTTACACGGTTGTTTACCAAAGCATCCAAACTATCTCCTACACAGTTTAGAAGAAAATACCTTAAATAGTCCAATTTTTACCGATATTACTCCATTTTCAGCCGTTGTTATTTGATGTTACTTTGTATCATGATTTTAACAACAATAAATGAAAAGTATATTTTTATCCAAACGAGCCAAAATAATTGTTGATATTTTACTGGCATTCGGTTTTATCGTAGCATACATTTTTTCCGACATCGAGGCGACACGCATTACTTATTGGAAGTCTTTTCATTGCATCATGGGGATTACATGGTTTATATTGATAATAACTCACGTAGTTCAACACCTGCATATTATTAAATACTTCACCCGAAAGAAGGTTATCTTAAGAAATAAAATAACCACACTGATAATAATTTGTTTTATCCTGATGCTGTCAAGTATTTTATCTCTTATTATAGGAACCGAAATTCCAATATTAGAATTTCATAATGTTATCGGACATGTCTTTATTTCACTGGTAATTATTCATGCAGCGGACAGGGCTAAACGATTTATATCTCTTTTCAAAGACAATAAGAAAACCAAGCAATATTAATTAATTATTGAAATTCCATGATTTATTATCCCTATTTTTGTAAAATCTATTACAAGTTAACAATGCCAAATAATTTATAATAATATGAAAACCCGCACATGCATTCTTATCTTCCTCATGCTATTTTCATCCGGGATAATATCTCAGACGACCCTTATCAGTTTGGCAGAATGTCAGCAAAAGGCACAGAACAACTACCCTCTGATAAAACAGTACGACCTTATATCTCTGGCGGAACAATATACGCTGGATAATTTAACGAAAGATTATTTACCTCAAATATCACTAAACGGACAAGCCTCCTATCAGTCGGATATTACCCAATTGCCCATAAAAGTTCCGGGAATCAACACTCCCACTATGGATAAAGACCAATACAAGATCACTTTAGATGTCTCCCAGCTTATCTGGGACGGAGGGACAATACGCTCCCAATCCGGGATTACAAAAGCAAGTACGGAACTGGAAAAACAGAAAGTGGAGGTTAACCTGTATGCCGTCAGGGAGCAGATAGATCAGTTGTATTTTGGAATTTTAGCTCTTGATGAACAATTAAAGCAACTTCATATCCTGACTGCCGATCTGCAAACTCATCACGACAGGGTAAAATCCATGCTGAAAAACGGAGTAGCTATGGCATCAGACTTAGACCTTGTTCAGGTAGAGTTGCTAAATACAGAACAAAATAAGATAGAGCTTGGTTTATTGCGAAGCGCATATCTGAAAATGTTATCTTTATTTATTAATGAAAATCTGGATGAATCTACGGAATTACAAACTCCACAGGAATTTATTGATTTTCCTCCGGAAATCAACAGACCCGAATTAGCCCTGTATAAAAAACAACGTTCTCTTTTCGAGGCTCAGGAAACTTTTATAAAGGCTAAAAACATGCCCCGATTTTCACTTTTCGTACAGGGTGGATATGGAAGACCCGGACTGAATATGATGGACCCGGATTTTAAACTCTTTGCCATAGGCGGTATACGGTTAAGCTGGAATTTCGGCAACCTCTATACTAAGAAAAATGAGGAACGACTGATAGAAAACGATAAAAATTCGGTAGATGTGCAGGAAAGAACATTCCTGTTCACCACCAATGTTCAACTTGCACGTGTGGAAAAGGAGATACAGAAATATCAAAGACTTATGGAAAAAGATGACGAAATTATCTCTCTTCGCAATAGGATAAAAACAGCAGGTGAGAGCAAATATAGGAACGGAGTATATTCAATGAACGACCTGATCAACGACATCAATGCTGAAAATCAGGCTCGTGTCACAAAATCTTTACATGAGATGCAATACTTACTGAGTATTTACAATTACAAACATATTCAAGGAATTTAAAAATATGAAAAAGATAGTTTTTTTAGCAGGTTTATTCATTTTGTTGTTATCCTGCGATAGTAATAAATCCGAACATGATGCCTCAGGAACTTTTGAGGCTACCGAAATAATCGTTTCATCTGAGGCATCGGGAAAACTGGAATCCTTTAACCTTACGGAGGGAACC
>JAISSC010000203.1 GCA_031273305.1 Flavobacteriaceae bacterium | reverse complement strand
GAAAGTATTCCCGGAATTTTCGGATATAGATCTTCGGAAAGATAGGTCGTATCCACTCTGGGATAGGTTACCAACTTTTTTTCGTATAAATTTTGAACATATTTGAGAGTATTGTCCGCAGAGTATCCGTATTTTTTATTGGCTTCTACCTGCAGGGCTGTTAAATCGAATAATCGGGGATTTTTTTCTTTTCCCTCCTTCTTCTCAAAAGAAATAATCTCGAAAGGAAATTTTATCAGATATTCTATTCCTTTTTGAGCTTTCTCTTCGGATTTTAGCCTGTCAATATCGGCATTAAATTCGGTTTCCTTATAAATGGTCTTTAATTCCCAATATTCCTCGATTGTAAAAGAATCAATTTCTTTCTGGCGTTGAACTATCATTGCCAGAGTAGGAGTTTGTACCCTCCCGATGGATAGTAAGGTTTTATTTACCGCAAATTTTTTGGTGAATAGCCGTGTAGCATTAATTCCTAATAACCAGTCACCGATAGCCCTCGCACTCCCTGCCAGATATAAATTCTCGTATTGAGCGGAATCTTTTAAATTTTCAAATCCCTCACGAATAGCCTGTTCTGTCAATGAAGAAATCCACAGGCGTTTCACCGGAACTTTACACTTTGCTTTAAGAAGAACCCAACGTTGGATTAGCTCTCCCTCCTGTCCGGCATCACCACAGTTTATAACCTCATCACATTCGGAAACCAGCCTTTCTATGACCTTAAATTGCTTTCCTACTCCTTTATTTGGGATAAGTTTTATCCCGAAGTGAGGAGGGATTAAAGGCAGATCTTCCAGATACCAGTATTTCCAATTCGGGTTATAGTCGTGCGGTTCTTTCAACGTGCATAAATGCCCGAAAGTCCAGGTGACCCGGTATCCGTTTCCTTCAAAATATCCGTCTTTTCTTTCTTCTGCTCCTAATATTTGTGCTATGTCTCTGGCTACACTCGGTTTTTCGGCAATGCAAACTATCATGGGTATTGCGGCATTTTCATAACGACAAAATTGCAATTTTTTCTGTTTATATTAAAATAACCGGATAAACGGCAGAGGCTCAGGATAAAGATATTTTAGTTAAGATTCGCCATTATACTGACTTGCAGGTCTAAATTATCATTGATTAAAATATCTTTTATCCCTCTGTAAGTAATACCGAAATCCTGACGGTTTAAAGAAAATTTTTCCGTATTCAGGAATAAAGTAGCCTTTTCAGTCCGCACGTTAGCCTTTATGGAAACAGGTCGTACGATGTTTTTGAGTTTTAGGGTTCCTGTCATCTCCATATTAAAATCAGAAAGTCCCTCTATCGTTCGGGAAGAAGTAATAGTAAAAACGGCATCAGGATAAGCAGTTACATCCAGAAAATCCGTACCTTTTAAATGTTCCGTCAGTTTCTTGTTCGCTTCCGGGTTTTCCTCGTCTTTATCTTGTAAAGAAGACATATCTGCGATGAGGGTTCCACTGTCTAAATGAGTATTTTTAAAAATTAAAGTTCCCTCTTTGAATAGTATAGTTCCGAAATGGTTCAGATATAAAGAGTTTTGTATTTTATATCCTGTCCAGTTGATTTTGCTCTGAGATGTGTCTACACTGTATTTTGTGAGCCGGGAAGATAACGTGTCGACAGGAGTTGGAGATATAGTTCCTTTAGGCGGTTCTTTGCAGGAGATTATAGAAAATAGGATAATTGCAGAACCTAAAAGTGTTTTTTTCATTATTAATAGTTTAAATTTGTAGAAAATAATAAATATACTTTTTTATCTAACGAACTGATTTATATATTATTGTATGACTTTAGTTCAAAAAATAAATCTTAGAAAGCATTACTATGTTAGAAGTAAAAAATTTATCTTTTTCTTATACAACAAGTAAAAAAATCATTCATTCCCTTTCTTTCGGGCTAGATCAGGGTAAAATGTTAGCCTTAATAGGGGAGAGCGGAAGTGGAAAAAGTACAATCTTAAAATTGATTTATGGTTTATTGGAGTGGGAAGAAGGAGAAATTTACCATAACAACAGGAAATTAACCGGTTTTAAAGGGAATTTGGTTCCCGGCGAGCCGGAATTTAAATATTTGGAACAGGATTTCGGATTGATGCCCTATGTTACCGTAGGAGAAAATGTAGGTAAATTTTTATCCAATATAGACAGGAGGGAAAAGCAGGAGCGGGTTATGTTTTTGCTTGATTTGGTGGATATGGGCGAGTATGTAGATGAAAAGGCAGTTTACCTAAGCGGCGGACAGAAGCAAAGAGTAGCACTGGCAAAGATATTGGCACAGACACCATCGCTGCTATTGCTTGATGAACCGTTTTCGCAAGTAGATACTTTTAAAAAGAATATCCTGAAAAGAGCTGTTTTTGATTTCGCCAAAGAAAATGCAATTTCCATTATTTTAGCAACCCACGATATTGAGGACGCACTTGCATATGCCGATGAGATGATTATCGTGAAAGAGGGCAAAATTATTCAGCAGGGAAAACCGTCTCACCTGTATAAAAATCCTGAAAATGAATATGTTGCTAATTTATTTGGGGAGACTAATATTTTAACTCAGACAGAATTTCCCGAATTGTTTGAATACATTGATGAAGATAAAATTTTAGTCTATCCCCATCAATTTCGTGTTTCCGACAGGGGACTAAAAACAAAGGTATTAAAAAGTTATTTTCTGGGTAGTCATTATCTGGTAGAAAGCATTAGCCGGCTGAAACGGATTTGGTTTACCGGTGATCGTTTTTTTTCTATAGGAGAGGAATGTTATTTGCAGGTTAATGAATATCAAAAAAGTCCGAAGTAGAATTTTGGGAGTGCAGGTTTTCAATTCGTTTAAAATAATTTCGTAATTTTGAATGAAATTGTTCATATGGTTAATAGTTTGATAATCAATTAAATATACGATTTTTCAATCAAATGAATAATCTTGTTTTTTATAAATACACAACAAGTTAGAAGACTTTTAGTAAACAATTTAATAATAAATTATGTACGATTTAAAAAAATTGCATCCAATTAGTATTGGAGATTTAATACGCATTGGTAATGACGCCGACGGAGGTTATGTGATTTCAAAGCAACAAATAGAAAAAACAGAACTTTTATTGAGTTTTGGAATTAATGATGACTGGTCATTCGAATCCGATTTTTTGCAGAAAAAGAACGTGAAATTATATGCGTTTGATCATTCAGTTTCGGATAAAATTTTTAAGTACCGCAGTTCACTTGATTTTAAAATGATGCTTGCAAATGCATTGATGTTCAGGATTTCAAAAGCAAAATGGTACAATCGGTCATATCACTATTTACTTCGCATATCAAAAGATTTTAAACAGTTTTTTCAAGAAAAATCTCACCGATTTTTCATTCAAAAATTTCTTGGAGAAAAAGATAATGAAATCTTTACACGTTTTGATACATTTTTCAGTAATCTGCCAAATATAAAAGAGCTTTCTGTGTTTATAAAAATGGATATAGAAAATTGGGAATATCGAACACTCCCTCAAATTATACCATTTTTTGACAAAATTAATGGTATGGTTATTGAATTTCATGAGTTGGATATTGTCGGGGAAAAATTCGAAGAAATCATCAATTTATTGTCTGTACAATTTTATATTGCCCACATCCATGCTAATAATTTTGGAGAATTGATCTATAATACCAATCTTCCAAAAGTTTTGGAAATTACATTTATCAACAAAGCTATGCTTTCAGATACTGTTATGCTTTCTACATATAAATATCCGATACAAAAACTTGATTTTCCAAATAATAAAACTCAAGATGATATTGTATTAGATTTTTAATTTTTGGCGTTTTCGATTTCCTTTTGAGTACGAGGCGAAACGATGATTTTATACGCCATACTTTTTGTTGAGTTGGTTGATGGACTCTTCGGCAGTCAGATAAGTATTTTCATCTTCCTGCAAGCGTTCATCCAAAACGGTTTTCATATCTGCCGTAAGTTCAAAATCGCTGTCGTCCTCTTCCACGATGATAGTGATAGGCTTGGATTTAAAAGTGGCTTTGATGGCATCCAATATATCGGTGCTTACTTCTTGTGCTGATGTTAAATGATATGTCGTATACATAATATCTTATTTTGACGGTCGTAAATTTTGTACGGGCAGCATAGTATCAATGATTTAATAGATAGTTTATACTGCAAATATAAGAAAGTATATTGTATTTTGCTTACCAAATTAAACAAGAAATTTTCTCGCAGATATAGGATGTAAAGTGTCTGGTTCTAAAAATAGGCTTACAAAAAAGTGTAAAACTTGGCTTAATGGACATTTTTTAGGCTGAAAATTCCTGAATCCCTTATTATTGTTAGCTTTGATTATACTCAAAGGTTATGAATAAAAAAAATGCTTTTACTGTGATAAAAGTTTTATCA
>JAISSC010000132.1 GCA_031273305.1 Flavobacteriaceae bacterium | reverse complement strand
GAATTTAGATTAGAAGAAAGTAAAGCATAGACTCCGTTGTTTATGTAGAGACCCCAATTTGGGTATAAACACCCAGATTGGGACGTCTCTACTTTCATTGGGGGCTATTCATATTGGACACTCACGCAGGAACGTCCCTATATTCATTGGGGGCTATTCATATTGGACGCTCACGCAGGAACGTCCCTACTTTCCAACCCCGAAAGGGGTTGAACGGTTCAGGAAAGAATGTGGCAATATCGACAATGATAACGTGAACGACATAACGTGGAGACGCCCAAATTGGGACGTCTCTACATTGTGCCTCCTCGCTGCTTCATCTGCGAAAGCGATACATCTCACGATAGGGCGGAGCCTGTCCAAAAAGTCAAAGCAGCCTATTTTTTATTCGGATACCTTCCCAAACTCAGGTTAAAAAATCCCCCGCACCTGTGGTTAAATGCCGCTTGTTTGCCATTTTGTAACCGTACAATTAAAAAATAAAAATATTTTTCATAAAATTTGATACACATTCTTATATTTTTTCTTAACTTTATGACTAAATATTTTATTCCTCTAAACAATCTTTTTGAATATGAGCTATTTGACTTTTAATAAGGAGAAATTAGTAAATCTGGAGTATTCCTTATCCCGCGAAATACTAAGCACTAACAGGGCTGGCGGATATATGAATACCACTATTCTATGCTGCAATACAAGAAAATATCATGGATTATTGGTTTGCCCTGTTGAACAATTTGACGGAGAAAT
This sequence comes from Flavobacteriaceae bacterium, assembly GCA_031273305.1. GTDB lineage: Bacteria > Bacteroidota > Bacteroidia > Flavobacteriales > Weeksellaceae > Apibacter. The sequence goes on along the minus strand of JAISSC010000132.1, from coordinate 18,329 downwards.
TTTTGTCCTGCTCTCTTCCTTAGACGAAACGATAATCCAGCACGATCAATCTTTCAATTTAGGGATACATAGATTTCCGGGCGTGTATGAACCTCGCGGTCATAAATATATCATAGATTTTGAATATGAACCCACTCCTGCGATTACCTACCGCGTAGGAGGAGTGATTCTGAAAAAAGAACTGGTAATGACCCACGATTCGGATCAAATATTCATTCGCTATACCTTAATTGACGCCCACTCTCCCACTACTCTGAGGCTTCGCCCTTTTCTTGCTTTCAGGAACAGGCATCAATTAAGTAAAGCCAACTGGTTTGCCGATGCTTCTTATGTAGAAATAGACAAGGGAATATCTTCTAAACTTTACGATAAATTCCCGACTTTGCACATGCAGCTAAATAAAAACAATACATTTATCTCCAATCCCGACTGGTACTATAACTTTGAATATTTGGAAGAAAAAGAAAGAGGTTATGACTATACTGAAGACCTATTGACACCGGGTTATTTCGAATTACCCATGAAAAAAGGAGAAAGCGTTATTTTTTCCGCTTCTTTAAAGGAAGAAAAAAGTTCTCAACTAACCCGCAATTTTAACAAAGAACTAAACTCACGTCCTCCAAAAAATAATTTTTTAAATTGTTTAAAAAATTCCGCTAACCAGTTTATTACCCACAGAGGTAAAGATACGGAGATCATAGCCGGTTATCCGTGGTTTGGACGTTGGGGAAGGGATACTTTTATTGCCTTACCGGGACTTACCCTCAGTTCCGAACCGGATTTAAAATCATGTAAAGATGTGCTGGATACCATGTCTCGTGAAATAAACAACGGACTTTTTCCAAACATCGGGAAAAATCATAATGCCGCCTATAATTCCGTAGATGCACCTATGTGGTATTTCTGGGCTATTCAAAAATATGCAGAGGCTATAAATGACCCTGAGACCATCTGGAAAAGCTACGGCAAAAAAATGAAAACCGTATTGGAAACATTCAGAAGCGGAAATCTTCACAATATCCAAATGCATGAAAATAAGTTGATTTGGGCGGGTGAGAAAGGAAAAGCTCTTACGTGGATGGATGCCGTTATCAATGGGAATCCCGTAACCCCACGCACAGGATACGCCGTAGAAATAAATGCCCTTTGGTATAATGCAGTACAATTTACCCTTGAATTGGCACGAAAAAACAATGACCATAAATTTATCCGGGAATGGGAAAATTTACCTTCCCTCATTGAGGACAGTTTTATTAAAACATTCTGGAACGACGAGGTAAAATATTTAGCCGATTATGTCGATGAAAAAGGTCAGAATCTGGATATAAGACCTAACCAGATAATTGCCGTTTCCCTGCCTTACAGCCCTATAAACGATGAGATAAAAAGCGATGTGATAACTATTATAAGAAAAAAATTACTGACCCCTAAAGGATTACGCACTCTTTCTCCCAACCATCCCGATTATAAGGGAATATATAAAGGAGACCAGACCGAACGGGATTTGGCATACCATCAGGGAACCGTTTGGGTGTGGCAATTAAGCCATTATGTAGAAGCTAACTTCAAACTATCCGGAAAATCTTTTGGTAAAGAAGCTAAACAGATAGCCGCTCATTTTGAAGAAGACATGACCAATTATGGAATATGCAGCATCAGTGAAGTTTATGACGGAAACCCTCCCCATCATCCGGGAGGAAGCCCATCTCAGGCATGGAGCGTTAGCGAGATACTGAGAATATTTTACCTGATCGATAAATATAAAACCTGAAAATTTAATCTTAAAATCTTGAAAAAACCTATGAAAGTGCTTATGTTTGGCTGGGAGTTTCCTCCCCATATATCCGGTGGTCTTGGCACGGCAAGCTACGGACTGACTAAAGGAATCGCACAACAAAATGTCGAAGTATTATTTGTAATGCCTAAGGCTTCGGGAGATGAAGATTCCAGCATCGGAAAAATAATTAATGCAAGCGATGTCGAAATGCCTGCTACAATATCCAACACGGAAACCTTTTGGGAAAATGTTGATTTCCTGCCTGTTGACTCCGGACTTATCCCCTATCTCGGATTAGAAAAATATGAACTCATGCAGAGGGAAACTACCCAAAATAAATCCCATTCTTTTATCCATCTTGGAAAAAAATATTCTTTTTCGGGTAAATATGGAGCTAACCTTATGGAAGAAGTTATGCGTTATGCTCTGGTAGCCTCAAAAATAGCTAAGGAACAGGAATTTGATATTATTCATGCTCATGACTGGCTTACGTATTTAGCCGGAATCGTAGCCAAACGTATCTCCGGAAAACCTCTGATAGTCCATGTTCATGCTACGGAGTTCGACCGAAGCGGAGAAAACGTAAACCGTGTGGTATACGACTTGGAAAAACAGGGAATGGAAAAAGCAAATGCCGTAATCACGGTGAGCAACCTGACCAAAAATATCGTGACCTTACGCTATGGTATTGATAAGGATAAAGTTTTTACTATTCATAATGCGGTAGATTTTTCGGGAAGAGAAGAAATCGAAGATACCGGGACAAATGAAGAAAAAACAAAAGAACCTCCGAAAAAAGAAAAAGTAATAACCTTTTTAGGGCGCATCACTTTCCAAAAAGGCCCGGAATATTTTATCGAAGCAGCGAATAAGGTATTAAAACTATATCCTAATGTCCGTTTCGTGATGGCAGGCAGCGGAGATATGATGGATAAAATGGTGAAACGTGTAGCGCAATTACGTATAGGGACAAAATTTACCTTCACAGGGTTCTTAACCGGCGATGATGTCAATAAGATGTATGCCGAAAGCGATATATATGTAATGCCTTCCGTGTCGGAGCCCTTCGGAATATCCCCCTTAGAGGCAATGAGAACAGGAGTTCCGGTGATTATATCGGAACAGTCCGGAGTGGCAGAAGTCTTAAAAAACGCTGTCAAGGTAAACTTTTGGGATGTAGATGCTCTGGCTGACGCCATCTACGGATTGTTAGCCTATCCCGTTCTATCTAATAATCTTAAGGAAAAAGGCATGAGAGAGGTAAATTCTCTTAGCTGGTATGATAAAGCCAAATTGGTGAAAGACCTGTACCAAACCGTTCTAAATCAAAACAGTCAATAATTAATAGCATTACAGAGATGAAAAAGTCCATATGTTTCTACTTCCAATTACACATTCCCTATACTCTACGTCGTTATCGTTTTTTTGATATTGGGAACTCAGACCAGTACTATGATGAATTTAACACCCGTACCTATGTTCAAAAGATCACGGAACAATGCTATCTCCCCATGAACAAGGTATTAATGGACATAATCAGGGAATACGGTAAATCGTTTAAAGTTGCGTTTTCTATCACGGGAGAAGCCATAGAACTGTTGGAACTATATGCACCGCACGCTCTTAAAAGTTTTAAAGAACTGGCTGCTACCGGAAGCGTGGAATTTCTGTGTGAGACCTATTCCCATTCATTAGCCTTTCTTAAAGACGAGACGGAATTTGAACATCAGTTATATAAACACCGAGACACCATAGAGCATCATTTCGGGAAAAAGCCTGTGACAGTGCGGCTCACCGGTCTGATATACTCCGACCTGATCGGAGAAAAAATTGCCAAACTGGGCTTTAAAACCTTGTTGACAGAGGGAGCCAAACATGTATTGGGATGGAAAAGCCCCAACTATGTTTATACCAATGCCAATAACCCAAACCTGAAAATATTATTGCGTAACTATCAGTTAAGCCATAATATAGCCTATAATTTTTCCAACCATAGCTGGAACGAATGGCCTCTTACCAGTGAAAAATTTGCCTCTTGGCTAAATGCCGTAAACGAACACGAAGAAGTCATCAACGTATTTATGGATTATATCACTTTCGGAGACCGCCACCACAAATCCAGCGGGATATTTGAATTTATGCGTTACCTGCCCAAACAAATACTTGAACAGGGAAAGTTTGAATTTTTAACACCTTCCGAAATCAGTAAGAAACATAAGCCCGTAGCTCCGGTTCATGTTCCCTACCCTATCTCCTGGTCTGAAGAAGAAAGAGACCTGAGCATCTGGCTCGGAAATGACCTGCAAAATGATGCCTTTAGCTCTCTATGCGATCTGGCAAACAAGATAAGGTTCATCAACAATAAAAAACTAACCCGAAATTGGGAACGTTTACAGGATAGCGACCATTATTACTATATGTGTACTAAATGGTTAATAGACGGAACTCCCCGAAGATTCAGAAATGTGTACTCAAGCCCATATGATGCCTATATCAACTATATGAACGTCCTCAGCGACCTAACCATACGAGTTAACAATGAAGTACAGAAAAAAATTGCACACCTTGCAAAAAATAAAGAACTTTCGGAAAAAATAAACAAAGTCATCTCACAAAACGAGACAGAATTAACACCGATACAAATCAACAAAATCATGGAAATAGAGAAGAAATCACTGCAATCAAAGAATACACCCAAAACAAAATAATTATTTTTTACATACTATACTTTTAATATAAAACCAGAATAAAAACACAACAACCATGTCCAAAGAAAATCCCATAAAACCTGATTATTTATTTGAAATAAGTTGGGAAGTATGCAATAAAGTAGGAGGCATTCATACCGTAATTGCAACCAAGATCCCTGCTCTATCCACAGCATTAAACAATACACATATTTTAATCGGTCCCGATATTATAAAAGAATCCGGCGTGGAATCCGAGTTTATAGAAGACCATATCCTGATGAAAGCCTGGCGCGCCAAAACTAACGGTGAAGGTTTTCGTATCCGTATCGGTAAATGGAAAGTAAACCCAAATCCTGTTATAATTTTAATAGACTATACCCCATTTTTCTCCCAAAAAGACGAAATATTTAAAATCCTGTGGGAACAGTATAAATTAGACTCGATTTCCGGAGAATGGGATTACGTTGAACCTGCCTTGTTCAGTTACGCCGCAGGAAAAATAATTGAAAGCTACATCAAATTCCATTGTTCTCCGACCGATAAAATTATAGCTCAATTCCATGAATGGATGACAGGTACCGGATTATTATATCTACGTTCCGCCCTGCCACAGGTGGGTTGTGTTTTCACCACTCATGCCACAGTATTAGGACGAAGCATTGCCGGAAATAACCTGCCCCTATACGACAATTTAACGGAATATAACCCTGATACCATTGCTCATAACTTCAATATAACATCCAAACAATCCTTAGAAAAATTATCGGCTCAGGAAGCCGACAGTTTTACGACCGTAAGTGAAATAACCTCTAAGGAATGTGAGCAATTTTTAAGAAAACCCGTAGATACCATTACTCCCAACGGATTTCAGGATTTTATAAGTGATGATTCCCTGTTTTCCGAAAAACAAAAGGACGGAAGAAAAAAATTACTAAATGTCGCCGAAGCCATTCTCGGGTTCCCTATCGACAATAATGCCCTCCTGATTGGAACCAGCGGACGATACGAATTTAAGAACAAGGGTATTGATGTATTTATAAAAGCACTGGGTAAATTAAATAAAAATGAGGCGGTTACCCGTGAAATTGTAGCCTTTATCCTCGTCCCGGCGGGGCATCACGGTCCCATCAATGAACTGGTTGAAAACCTGTCATCCGGCAAAAAAAATCATAAAGCATTAAGTACTAATTATTTAACTCATTCACTAAACGACCCCGAATACGACCCTGTCTTAAGAGCCATCCATGAGAACGAATTGCTTAATACTAAAAATAACCGGATAAAAATATTTTTTATCCCATCTTACCTCAATGGAAATGACGGAATTTTCAATATCCCCTACTACGATATATTAGCCGGTCTTGACCTCTCCGTTTTTCCATCCTATTATGAACCCTGGGGATATACGCCTCTGGAGAGCCTTGCCTTTAAAGTTCCTACCATCACCACAACTCTGGCGGGCTTCGGACTATGGGTTAGAACACATTATGAGGAAGAAAGACCCGGTATAGCCGTAATCGAAAGAACCGATACCAATGATGAAGAAGTAATCGACAAAATTGCCAACCACATCATACGCCATACCCTATACAATAAAAAGGAATACGAACAAACAAAAGAAAATGCGTTTGAAGTCTCTAAAATTGCACTTTGGGATAACCTTATCTCTTATTATCTGGAGACATACGACAACGCACTTCAAAAAGTAACCGAACGCTATCATATAACCGATTTTCAATATCAGCCTCCCGAAAGGGATAAACACCCAAGATTTAATCAAAATTCTGCCCCCAACTGGTTTAACATTATGGTGCATAGGAATGTTCCCGAAAAATTAAAACCTCTGGAAGAATTATCTCAAAATCTTTGGTGGAGTTGGAATCAGGAAGCTGTTAACCTGTTCAAATCAATTGATTCCAAGATATGGAGGGAAGTAGACCATAACCCCATAGCCTTATTAGATAAGATAAATTATACCCGGTATCAAAAACTCGAAAAGGACGAAACTTTTATATCCAAACTCCATGAGGTATACTCTACTTTCAAAGAGTACATGAAAGCAAAAGACCAAACTAAAAGTCCGCATATTGCTTATTTCTGCATGGAATATGGAATCCATAACTCCTTAAAGATCTATTCCGGAGGATTGGGGATTTTAGCCGGAGATTATCTGAAAGAAGCCAGCGACAAAGGAACAAAAATAACGGGAATCGGCTTATTGTACCGTTACGGATATTTCACCCAACGCCTTTCAGCCAGCGGAGAACAGGAAAATGTTTATGAGCCTCAACCTTTCGATGAAATTCCTGTCATTCCCCTGCGGGATAAGGATGGAAAATGGATTACCATTCAACTGGCATTTCCGGGACGTTGCGTACACGCTAAAGTCTGGCGGGTGGATGTCGGACGGATAGAACTTTATCTCTTAGACACCGACGTAGAAGACAATCAACCCGAAGACCGAACCATCACCTATCACCTGTATGGCGGAGACTGGGAAAATCGTTTAAAACAAGAACTGCTATTAGGAGTAGGAGGAATCAGAGTGCTTCAAAAACTAAATATCATCGCCGACGTATATCACTGTAATGAGGGGCATGCTGCCTTTATCGGACTGGAAAGGATCCACCAGATTATGATCTCCTTTAACCTCTCTTTCGACGAGGCTAAAGAAGTCGTTCGCTCTTCTTCCCTATTTACAACCCATACTCCTGTTCCCGCAGGGCATGATGCTTTCGATGAGGGACTGATACGAAAATACATATCCCATTATCCTGAACGTTTCAATGTCAGTTGGGAAGATATTATTGCGCTGGGAAGAATACACCCTGAAAATAGCAGTGAAAAATTTTCCATGAGTACTCTGGCCGTAAACCTGTCTCAGGAAGTTAACGGAGTAAGTTGGCTTCACGGAAAGGTTTCTCAGGATATGTTCAAGGATATGTTCATCGGATACCTTCCTCAGGAATCACATATAAGCTATGTTACCAACGGAGTACATCTCCCTACATGGGCTGCTCCCGAATGGAAAAACCTGTATACTCGTGAATTTTGTGAGGGATTCGCCTCTCACCATTACGATAAATCCTGTTTTGAAAATATTTATGCCGTAAATAATACTGAAATTTGGGAAATCAGGAATAAACTACGGACAAAGCTCATAAAGTTTATTAAAAAACGTCTGATCAGCAATAAGGATATTTTGTATTACACTCCAAGAGAGATCATTGAAATACTGGAACAATTCAACCCTAATAAGTTAACCTTTGGGTTTGCCCGACGTTTTGCAACTTATAAAAGAGCACATTTATTATTTAAGAATCTGGAAACCCTTGACCAAATTATCAATCATCCGGAACATCCGGTACAATTCATCTTTGCAGGTAAAGCTCATCCTGCCGACAAGGCGGGACAAGACCTTATCAAAAAAATCGTGGAAATTTCCAAATATCCTCAGTTTTTAGGGAAAATTCTTTTCATTGAGAATTATGATATTGAACTCGCCTCTAAAATGGTACAAGGGGTAGATATTTGGTTGAATACCCCTACCCGCCCGATGGAGGCTTCCGGCACAAGCGGAGAAAAAGCAGCCATGAACGGAGTGATGCACTTTAGCGTGCTGGACGGATGGTGGGTGGAAGGATTCCAACCGGAGGCAGGATGGGCTTTGCCTTTAGAGCAATCCTATGAAAACAACGATTTCCAAAACGAACTGGATTCTGAAATCCTGTACAGTGTTATTGAAAATGAAATCGCCCCGCTTTATTATGCTAAAGACGAAAATGATATTCCTAACGAATGGATAATATACATCAAAAACTCCATAGCCAAAATAGCCTCCAACTTCACCACCAACAGAATGCTTACGGACTATGAGGAACGTTTTTACTCTAAACTAAACGAACGTCATAAACTCATTGAGGAAAACAATTTCCAGATAGCAAAAGAATTAGTCTCATGGAAACATAAAATGCTGCATGAATGGAACAGTGTCGAGATAATTTCGGTAAAAATGCCTAATGTATACAAAGAACCTATTACCTTAGGACATGAATGTCTTTTAGAAATATCCGTTTCTTTAGGCTCCCTCACTTCCAATGACATAGGGGTTGAGCTGGTAATAGCCGAGAAAAATCCGAAAGACGAGATAGAAGTCCTGACCACTTCCCAGTTTGAATGTATCTTAAGTGAAAACAGCGTTGCCGTTTATCAGCTAAAATATACGGTGGAAGCTGCCGGTAACTATATTCTGGGAATACGTATCTATGCTAATAATAAGTTACTTCCACACAGACAGGATTTCTGTCTGGTAAAATGGATGTAAATTTTTTTTATATAAAAAGTCGGAAGTTGAAAGTCTTCAGCCTTTTATTCACACCGTAAAAACAAGTCTTATGGATTTATCTGTTTTTAATGACCCAGAACTTGAAAAATACCGCCCGATAATTATTCACAGGTATAAAAAATTTGAAGCGAAACTTACCGAATTAGTTCCCAACTCAAATTTAAGTGAATTTTCGAACGGATATTTATATTATGGATTACATGCCTGTCCCGACAAATGGATAATACGTGAATGGGCTCCTAATGCAAGAAAAATATTTTTGGTGGGAGATTTCAATAACTGGCAAAAACAAAAAAAGTACGAATTTTATCCTACCTCTCACGGAAATTGGGAAATAGAATTACCTCTTACCTGCCTAAAGCACGAAATGTTATACAAACTATGGATAGAATGGGAAGACGGAGGAGGAGAACGCATCCCTGCCTATTGCAGGCGTGTAGTACAAGACCCGATAAGTAAAATTTTTTCGGCACAGGTATGGAATCCCCTACGGGAATATGAGTGGAAATATAAATCACCCAAACAACCTGCAAATCCTCTTATCTATGAAGCCCATATCGGAATGGCAGGAGAAAAAGAGGAAGTTTCTACCTATAATCATTTCAGAGAAAAGATTCTTCCGTATATTGCTAAAATGGGATATAACACTGTGCAATTCATGGCTATACAAGAACATCCTTATTATGGTTCTTTTGGTTATCAGGTATCTAATTTTTTTGCTCCCAGTTCCCGATTTGGCACTCCTGAAGAACTGAAAGAGTTAATAGATACCGCCCACAAGCTAAATATTTGCGTAGTATTGGACATTGTACATTCTCATTCCGTGAAAAATGAAAATGACGGACTAAGCCGCTTTGACGGTTCTTTCAACCTATACTTCCATCCGGGAGAAAAAGGAATGCACTCTGTATGGAACTCCCGACTTTTCGACTATGGAAAAAACGAAGTTATTGCCTTTTTACTATCCAATTGTAAATATTGGATGGAAGAATTTCGTTTTGATGGTTTTCGTTTCGACGGGGTTACCAGCATGATGTACCACGATCACGGAATAGGTAAAGATTTTACTGATTATTCTCTATATTACGATGGAAATCAGGACGAGGATGCCATTACTTACCTCACTTTAGCTAATAAACTCATCCATGAGTTAAATCCTGATGCTTTCACCATAGCAGAAGATGTGAGCGGAATGCCCGGACTGGCTTCTCCTATTGAAGAGAAAGGAATCGGGTTCGACTATCGAATGGCTATGGGAATTGCCGATTTTTGGGTTAAATTACTGGAAACCCGACATGATGAGGAATGGCACGTCGGGGATATGTTTTACGAACTGACCAATAAACGAAAGGAAGAAAAAACCCTAAGCTATGCTGAAAGCCATGATCAGGCAATGGTTGGAGATAAAACTCTTATTTTCCGACTTATTGACAGCCTTATGTACACGGATATGAATGTATTCCAACGTAATGCTAAGGTTGACCGCGGGCTGGCTCTCCATAAAATGATACGACTGGCTACGGTGGCTACTGCTGGAAATGGATACCTCACTTTCATGGGAAACGAATTTGGTCATCCGGAATGGATCGATTTTCCTCGTGAGGGGAATAACTGGTCATATGCCTACGCACGAAGGCAATGGAATCTACTCAAAGATACCAGCCTGCGCTACCGCTTTCTGGCAAAGTTTGAACAGGCATTTCTTAAGGTCATAAAAAAATACAGCATATTCAATCATCGACCTTTTGCCATTATACAAAGTACGGAAGACCAGGTTCTGATATTTAAAAGAAATCCGTTACTCTTTGTTTTTAACTTTAATCCTGTAAAATCATTTACCGACTACGGATTCGAGATAGATAAAGGAACGTATAAAATTATCCTTAATTCCGACGATCCCAAGTTTGACGGATTTGATTTGGTAGATACTCAATTCGAATATCCTACACATCTTATCAAAGGAAAAAATATACTAAAGATATACATCCCCTCCCGTACTGCTATGGTTTTATGGAAAAGGAGAGAATAAAATCTCTATTACTCTTGACTTTGACACTTTTAAAAACTCAATTTTGTAACCATGTAATAATCAATATTTTATAAATTTTGTATCACCAATTTGGGTGTCGCAAGCAGAAGCCTGAAAGGCTTGATTTTCATAACCGCAGGTCACCGACCTGCGGGCAACGATAACCAATAACACCGCCTGAAAGGCGGGACTAGTCCTGCCTTTCAGGCATATAGTGGGGAGGGTACTCTCCGCAGGTCGCCGACCTGCGGTTATGAAGATTCAGCCCTCCGGGCTGTCCAAAAAATCATTTAAAGTGTCGCATAGTCAAAGTCAGGAAAAGGAGATGATTGTTTTTAAACTGTATTAAAGATGGGTGGCATACAATAAGAGAATAATAAGTATCAAAACTCCAATTTGTATATAGGTTATATTCCTAACTAATCTTTTCTCTGTTTTCCATACCTCATTAAAAGACACCTTTGTTTTATACTTAAAAATATATACTAATAAAGTAGATATGATATCGAAAGTATAGCCTACAAAAATATCTAGTACATCCATTTTTTAATGTTTAAATTTTGTAGGTAATAATTTAAAATTGTAAACTCCCCATTTTTAATACAGTTCAAAAATACTAATTTTTTCAATTTATTAAACATTTTTCTCATTTGAATATTCGATAATTCACAGAACTTATACCTCCCAGAGCATCATGTGGTCTGTTCAAACTATTCCCTAAAACTACAACAAAGGAGAGATAAGCCTTGCAAGGGAATTTCCTAACTGTATGATTTTGCTCCTTTTTTTCCATTCCTCATAGGTTATTTCTATACTGTTTTCTATATCGTCCATAAAGGCATCATATAACTCCTGATTTATAGATCTGCTGTAAACCAAAGCACTGATTTCAAAGTTAAGGTCAAAACTTCTTATATCTAAATTTGCAGAACCCACAACGGACAGGCTATCATCGGAGATAATAGTTTTTGCATGAACAAAGCCTTTGGTATAACGGTAAATACGTACTCCAACAGCCAATAATTCTTTATAATAAGCGCATGAAGCCGCATTTACAACGAGACTATCCGATTCCAAAGGAACCAAAATACGGACATCTACACCGCTAAGTGCAGTATATTTTAAGGCGTTTACAATAGTCTCATTGGGAACCAGATAAGGTGTGGTCAGATAAAGGCGTTTACGGCTTGACATAATAATTCCGTTGTATACCAACATGATGGTCGCCCTGTCACTATCGGGACCACTGGCGGCAATTTGCACTAAATCGGTGCATTTATGTTTTATATCATTGGTGGAAGTATGGAAATATTGTTTATCGAAAGGATCTATATCATTTCCTGAACAGAAATTCCAATCGGTGAGAAAGTTATATTGAAGACCGTTTACTGCTTCGCCCGCTACCATGAGATGAGTATCTCTCCAGAATACCTTATTCTCAGGAGTGTTTATATATCGGTCGTCCACATTGATTCCGCCTATAAAACCAACTTTTGAATCTATAACAATAATTTTCCTGTGATTTCGGTAATTCATCCGGTTGGCAAGCGCATATAATTTAATTTTATAAAAAGCCGCCACCTGCACTCCTCCTTCTTTCAATTCCTTTATCATCTTTTTGTTGAGATCATGACTTCCGAAATCATCATAAATAAACCGGATTATAACTCCTTCCTGTGACTTTTTTATTAAAATGTCCTTTATCTTGTTCCCTATCTTATCATCGGAAAATATGTAATATTCAATATGTATGTGTTCTTTTGCTTTTTCTAATTCGGAGATAACTTCTTCAAATTTATTTTCGCCGTTAATGAGCAATTTGGTTTTCTCTGCTGCATAAAGTGCTGATGAAGTGTCTTTTAACAGCATTTTTATCGGATGCATCTTTCCCTTCAACAAGTTTTTATATTCGTCTATTCCTTTTTCCGAATCTATATTGATCTGATATTTTACAATTTTATGAAAGTTCTTATCCTGAATATATTTTCGTTTGTATAATTTTTCGAGCCGATAATTTACACCTATGGAAAAATACAGGATAATCCCGGCAACCGGAAGAACAACGACTACCAAAAGATAACCCAGAGCTTTAGAGGGGTTCTCCGTGTTTTTAATAATCTTAAAAACCGTATATAGAACAACACTTATATAGAGCAAAACTCCTATAATTGTAACAATCTCTAAATCCAAAGACCTTAACCAATTAATCATTCAGGATAAAATTTAAAAGTATAAAGGTACTAAATTAATGGTAAACGGAGGTATATTTTTTATCTTTTATTGCATTTTCTAATTGAACCTGCTATATAGCCAAAAATTCTTATTTATGATATATTAAGATAAACATTTGTTTTTCAGGTAGAAGCGATCTGATGAGCACTTTCCAGATAGTCCCAGTCTCCTCTTACTTTCATCACCTGTTCTATAACATCTCTTACACAGCCTTTTCCTCCCTCTATCGGAGAGATATAATCTGCGATAGAAAGAATTTCCGGACAGGCATCTTTGGGTGCGGCACCAATTCCTACTTTCGACATAACATCATAATCGGGGAGGTCGTCTCCCATATAAAGCACTTCCTGCGGTTTTATGTTATATTTGTAAAGAAAATCTTCTAAATCTTCCCATTTGTTTTGGGATTCTAAATACACATCCGTAATTCCCAAATACTTTAATCTGTTCACAACCGATTGTTCTTTTCCTCCGGTAATGACGGCAATTTTATATCCTTTTTTTATCGCAAATTGCAATATAAACCCATCTTTGGTATTCATGCTTCGAATCATCTGATTATCTATAAGAATCAGGCTTCCGTCGGTCATAACACCATCAACATCAAAAACGAAAGTTGTAATATGATTTAGTTTTTCTTTATAGTTTATCATCGTATGTTTTTATAATAGATTCGGTTAGCAGTGAATATATTTGATATAGCTTAGAATCTGATTCAAGAAGAGATAAATGCTTTTCAATGACAATCTTATCACCTCTTTTTGCGGGACCTGTCTGGGCATCGAAAGGAGAAATATCGTCATTTATCTTATCTGCGCTTTCCTTGATCAAAGGTTTCAGAATATCAAAAGGAATATTTTGTTCTCCGCAAATTTCATTTGCCAGATAATACAAGTGATTGGTGAAATTATTTACCAATACTCCCGACATGTGGATTCGCAATCTTTTTTCCGAATCTACCTTATAAGCCTCGTCGGAAATTCGTTTTGCCAGAGAAATAAGGGCAAATTCGTCTTCGGAATTTTCGGCTTCTATGAAAAAAGGAATTTTATTGTATTCCAATGCTCTCTTTTGGGAAAACGTCTGCAACGGATAGAAAACTCCTTTTCTGTATTTTCCTTTGAGGGCATCAAGAGGCATGGAACCGGATGTATGTGCGACCAAACAATCTTCAAAAGGAATGTAATAGGATATTTCGGAAATAGACTTATCTGATGTGCAGATAATATACAAGTCTGCTTTTTCTATCTCGGAAATCTTATCAGTAAAACTTATATTATAGTCATTTGCCAGTTTTTGAGCTTTATCCAGAGTGCGGTTAAAAATCTGTACCACATTTACCGTATTTTCCAACAAAGCCCTTGTCAAATGAAAAGCTACGTTTCCTGCGCCTACTATTACAACCTTTTTTAGCATAATTAATCCGACATTATTTATTTCTTATTTCTGCATGAAACTGCGAGGAAAATTTTTCCTGCAATTTATTCATTACCTTATCTATGTCACGGTCTGTAAGTGTTTTGTTTCCATCTTGCAGGAAAAAGTTTAAAGCATAAGATTTTTTTCCCTCCGGAAGATTCTTGCCTTCGTATACATCAAACAAGTTCACGGATTTCAATACTTTTTTCTCCGTTTCAAAAGCAGCCTTATATAAATCAAGGTAATTAACTTCTTTACTTACCAACAGGGCTAAATCCCGATTAGAACCCGGAAATTTAGAGACTTCCTCCAATTTATACGCTTTTTTATTTGAAACGATTCCCGCAAGTTTTTCCCATTCCAGTTCGGCATAAAATACCTCTCCCTTAATTTCAAATTCTTTTGATAATTTTGGATGAACTACTCCCAATTTTCCGATAGAATTGTTTCTTAAGACCAACTCGATACCTTCTTTAAACAGGTCGGATTCCAGAGGTTTTTCATCTGCTCTTAAGCCAAATCCTCTCAATAATTGAGCTATAACTCCTTTTAAATGGAAAAAAGTGCTGTTGTTCTGTGATGAAATCCAGTTATCTTCCTGAAAATCACCAAACAACGCCAGAGACAGTTTCTTATTTTCAGAATAATTTCCCTCCGTATCCTTAAAATAAATTTTCCCGAACTCGAAAAATTTTATCTCTTTTTGATTCCTGTTGATATTGAAAGCAATACTTTGTAATGTTCCGTAAATCAGGGATTGTCTCATCACAGCTAAATCGGCACTCAACGGATTTAAAAGTTCTACATAATCAATTCCTTTATCTCTCTTACGTGTTAACGAGTTATTCATTATCTCGTTGAATCCATTATATTTCAGCTGATTAGCTACGTTGTTTTCAAGTGTTTCTTCATCAAACTGATTCTTATTTTCATAAGCAAAAGTAAATTTTTCGGGGACATCAATATGGTTATATCCATAGATACGTGCTATTTCTTCAATCACATCAATTTCGCGCGTAACGTCTACCCGATAAGCAGGAATAATCAAATCCAACACACCATTGGTCTCGCTTATAATTGTGATTTCCAATGACTTTAAAATAGTCTTTATCTGATCCCGATGAATCCTTTTTCCCAAAATTTGGTCAATTTTATAATATCGCAAAATCGTGTTTTGAGTTTTGACAGGTTCGGGATATTCATCAATAATTTCTCCTACGATGGTGGCATTGGCTAATTCCCGAAATAATTCACAGGCTTTTTTGAGGGCGGGAATTGTATTATTGGGGTCTGTTCCTCTTTCAAAACGGAAAGAAGCATCCGTATTCAGACCCTCTTTCTTGGATGTTTTACGTATAGATACGGCATCAAAATAGGCACTTTCCAAAAAAATGTTCTTAGTTCCTACGCTAATCCCTGAATTTAATCCTCCGTAAACTCCGGCAATACACATGGGATTATTTTCTCCGTCTTTAATCAGTAACTCAACACCGGAGAGGGTTCTCTCAACGCCATCCAAAGTGGTAAATTTGGTTCCTTCCGGAACGGTTCCTACCTTTATTTTTTGTCCTTTTATCTTATCTGCATCAAAGGCATGGAGAGGTTGCCCATAGGAATGAAGAATGTAATTGGTAATATCCACCGCATTGTTAATAGGCGACAACCCGATTGTTCTTAGCTGGTTTTGCAACCAATCGGGGGAAGGTTTTATCTCAATATCTTCGATGTAAATACCTGAATATCTGGGACATAGTTTAATATCTTCAATCTCTACCGAAACAGGAGGCTCTGTGTTTTTATCCTGTTTGAAATTTTCTGTTGAAACAGGTTTAAGTTCGGCTTTAATCTTCCTGCTTTTAAGGGCTGCATACAAATCGCGCGCTACTCCATAGTGAGACATGGCGTCCGTACGGTTGGGAGTAAGTCCGATCTCGATGCAAAAATCTTTAGAAATGTCGTAGACCTCACTTAGGGGAGTTCCGACCTTTAGCTCCGAATCCAGAATAATAATCCCCTCATGGCTGGCTCCTAAACCCAGTTCATCTTCGGCGCAAATCATTCCCAAAGATTCTTCTCCTCGTATCTTGCCTTTCTTGATCTTAATTTCTTCTCCGTTCTTCGGATACAGGGTAGTCCCTATCGTCGCAACCGAAACTTTTTGTCCTGTTTCCACATTTGGTGCTCCGCATACGATTTGCACTACTTCGTCATTGCCTAAATTTACTTTGGTTAATTTTAACTTATCTGCATTGGGATGTTTTTTACATTCTAAAACCTCCCCGACAACAACTCCTTCTAAACTGCCCTTAACTGACTCAACCTCTTTTATATCTTCTACTTCTAATCCTATATCGGTGAGTATGTTTGCAATTTTTTCAACGGATAAGTCGGTTTTTATGTAATTACTAAGCCAATTATAAGAAATTTTCATCTATTTTAAACTATTTGTATAAGAATCCCTAATGCAAAGAGAAATATGCATAAGTGATAATATTTTTATATTGTTATTGTTATTTTTAATTGTTCAGCATTACAGGCATCACCAGCATTAAAATATCCTCGTTCTCATCCAATCCGTCTACGGGTTTAATGATCCCTGCCCTGCCGGGAGTAGACATCTCCAGAGTAATATCCTCAGAAGATATATTTGTCAGCATCTCATTTAAAAATTTGGAATTAAACCCTATCTTCAATTCTCCTCCGTTATAATCGCAAGGAAGGCTCATATCTGCTTTATTGGCAAAATCCAAATCTTCGGCACTTAATTTTAACAGATTCCCGTTTAAGGCTAAGCGAACTTGTGATGTGGACTTGTTTGAGAACAAAGAAGCTCTTTTCAGAGAACTTAAAAAAAGTTGTCGGTTTATGGTTAAAACATTAGGATTTTCTTTAGGAATAACCGCATCATAGTTAGGGTATTTTCCGTCTATCAAGCGGCAAACCCACTGTGTTTCATTATGTGTGAACCTTGCATTGGTTTCATTAAAGTCAATGATGACCTCATCTTCATAATCGAATAAGGCATTTTTTAACAGGGAAAGCGGTTTTTTAGGCATAATGAACTCTATCGGCTCATCTACTGCAACATCCTTACGGGTATATTTTACCAAGCGATGGGCATCCGTAGCAACAAACCGACATCCTGAGTCCGTAAATTGAAACAGAACTCCGGTCATTACCGGGCGCATGGCATCATTTCCGGTTGAGAAAATAGTATTTGCAATGGCTTCTGCTAAAACGGAAGCTTTTATGGTAATGGATTTCTCCGTACTTAATTCCGGGACGGATGGATATTGTTCTACATCATCTAAGGCAATGAAATAGTTATCTTTTTCATCTACAATTTCCAGTTGATTCCCTTCCAGAGAGAAAGATAAAGGTTGTTCGGAAAACGTTTTTACGGTATCTGTCAGCAATTTAGATGGAACTGCAATTTTTCCTTTGTCATTGCTTTGTACTGCAATACTGGTCTTCATGGTAGTTTCGCCATCTGATCCGTAAATGGTTAATTTGTCGGAATCCAGATCAAATAAAAAATTTTCTAAAACAGGTAAAGATGAGTTCCCACCTGTAACTCCGCTTATTAATTGTAATACCTTTAGTAATTCCCCGCTTGAAACTATAAATTTCATATATGAATTTTTTCTTAATGTCTACAAAATTAGTTTTTTTTGCTCTAAATTAAACTCTTTTTTACAATTTTCTTTATTTCCTAAATTTAACATTTTGCCTGAAAGCGATTTTTTTGGAATTATTACCCTTATGTTCATAGCTTATATTTATCTATTAATCAGGATATTAACTAACATTTTACTAATTGCAAAATTAACTTTATCA
>JAISSC010000014.1 GCA_031273305.1 Flavobacteriaceae bacterium | reverse complement strand
GTTACTTCAATTTTATGTGGAGGTAATGTTAGAGCACTTACGGAAGGGTTAACTCAACGCAGAATATTACTTTCAAATGCGTCATTATTTCTCACTTACCTGAAAGGCTCAAAGTTATTCACGGATTTTGAAAACAATTTAAACTCTATAATCTTCAAAGAATTACTTGAAAATAAGCTAAAAACAGAAGAAAAGGTTTTTCTTCAATGGTTTATTGGTCTTACAGGCAAGAGCATTCAAAATGTGTTGAGGAGTAATCCTGATGTGGTTGAAAAGCATCTGAAAGAATTTGATGAACGACTAAAAGAATCTTCACAGGAAATCATCAAAGAACTTGGCGATATTTCAACAAGTATAACTATTGACAAAACTAATTATCTTTTGAAATGGCCTGCCATTTTACAAATCTTTTATGCAATCGGCACACAAACACTGGCAATTCGGGGCAGCGAAAAATCAATGTATGGTAAGTTGTTTGAAAAACTGATATTGGGTTCTGTATTGACAATACTTGGTTTCAAACAAATTGACCCAAGAGAAAGTACTCAATCCAAAATGGTTTTCTGGCTTTCTCAAAGAGAGAACAAACGAGAGAGTGATGCAACAATATTAGTAAAACCCGGAGTTGGCGCAAGATTCGATTTAGGCTTTATTGGACCGGGAAACAGTGAAATTTCTCTTGATAAAGTTTCAAGATTTGAAAGAGAAATGAATTATGGTAAACAACTTCATTATATGTCAACAATTATCTTGGTTGACAGAATCGGAATTGGAAGCCGAATTGCTGAAATGGCGAGAGAGATCAATGGAACAATTATTCAAATGAGTATGACCTATTGGGTTCAGGAAGTGGCACAGGTATTAAATGAAAAGTTGGATTTCAAACATCCTATTTTAAAAATGACACCAGACCAAAGTTTAGACTTTATTGAAAAAGCAATGGAAAATGTGAACTTGAAAACATTTATGAATTAAGCGAACTATTTAGCAAGAGATAATAAAATAAGTATTAATGGAAGTTTACAAGACCTGTCCTAAGTAATTCAGAGCTCAAACATCAATTTTCTATTATTAGATGAATATGCGATAAATAAAAAAACACTCAATAATTTTTGAATATTGGGTGTTTTTGTTACTTTTACCTACAATATAAAAAAATAGAAAAAAATGGCAAAAACGATTACACTTACCATGATTAAGCCTGATGCTGTTGAGAAAGGATTCACAGGAAATATACTGAAAGATATTACCGATGCAGGTTTTACAATAATCGCCTTAAAATTAACCCAGTTGACCCGCACCGAAGCAGAAAGGTTTTATGCAGTGCATAGAGAACGTCCTTTTTTCGATAGCTTGGTGAGTTTTATGATCTCAGGTCCCATAGTGGCTGCTGTATTAAAAAAAGATAATGCCGTAGAAGATTTCCGTAAGCTGATAGGAGCTACCAATCCTGAGAATGCAGAAGAAGGAACTATCAGGAAAAAGTATGCCGAATCGGTAGAAAAGAATGCCGTACACGGTTCTGATAGTGATGAAAATGCAGATATAGAAGCTCATTTTCATTTTGCAGATAAAGAGATTTATCCTTTCTTATAAAGTAAGAGCCTTATTTTCAGGGTATATTTTTAAGTTTGTTCTTCAATTGCCTTGCTTATGATTTAACTCATAACAAAGCAGTATGCTTCTTTTTTAGAATTTATTAGTAACTTAGATGTCCTCAAAAATTACAAAAATGATTAAGACTTTAGATGTAACGTATGAAGAGTATCTGACTTGGGACGAGTTGTCTCCGGAAGATTTAAATCTGGTGAAAGAAGCCCGCAGAGCGCGTGAATCGGCTTATGCCAAATATTCCCAATTTAAGGTAGGCGCAGCAATCTTACTGGATAATGGGAAAATACTGACAGGGAATAATCAGGAGAATGCAGCATACCCCAGTGGATTATGTGCCGAACGAACGGCTATTTTCTATGCAATTGCCAATTATCCTTTAGCCATCATCCGAAAAATGGCGGTAGTTGCCGGAAAAGAAGAAGATAATTCAGAGCCTGTTTCTCCATGCGGAGCATGTCGGCAGGTTCTTTTGGAATATGAATCACGGCAGAAAAAACCTATCGAATTTTTATTTACAGGAATGAAAGGAAGAGTTATCAAATTTTCGAAATGTTCTGATCTGCTTCCATTTACCTTTGACGGAAGCCTGTTATAAAAATTGAGTACCACAATAAGCTAAAATATTTATGAATAAATACAAATAATTAACCGATATTTGCTTTTGATTAAACACAGCCGGTTGTGTGTATAAATAATTGGTAATATGAAAGTTATAAAACATATAGAGAAAGCTAAAGGAAATACCCTGTTTTCATTTGAGATACTTCCGCCTAAGAAAGGAGAGACCCTGCAAACCATTTTTGCCAATATTGACCCTTTAATGGAATTTAATCCTCCGTTTATTGATGTAACTTATCATAGAGAAGAATATGAATATAAAGAACTCCCTAACGGGTTAATTCAAAAGATAGTTACCCGCAAACGTCCGGGAACGGTAGGTATCTGTGCAGCCTTACAACACAGATATGGAGTGGATGCCGTACCTCACCTTATTTGCGGCGGTTTCAGCAAGGAGGAAACGGAGAATATTCTCATTGATTTTAACTTTCTGGGAATTGATAATGTATTGGTGCTTCGCGGAGATGCCATCAAGAGTGAAGGAGCTTTTCATCCCAATGTTCAGGGACATTCTTATGCCAGTGAGCTTGCCCGTCAGGTAGTGGACATGAATCAGGGAAAATATCTGCATGAGGAATATTCACAGGGTGCTACCGATTTTTGTATTGGAGTTGCCGGCTATCCTGAAAAACATTTTGAAAGCCCTAATCTGGATACTGACCTCTATTATCTAAAGAAAAAGGTAAATGCCGGAGCTGATTATATTGTCACCCAATTGTTCTATAACAACCAAAAATATTTTGATTTTGTAGACAGATGCCGAAAAGCAGGGATTACAGTGCCCATTATTCCGGGAATTAAACCGGTTTCCGTGAAAAAACATATTACGGTGTTACCTAATATCTTTCATATAGACATACCTCAGGAGTTGGTTTTGGAGCTGGAGAAATGTAAAGATAATAAATCCGTATACGAAGTAGGTATTGAATGGTCTATCCAACAGTGTAGAGAGTTAATAGACTATGGAGTTCCCGTTTTGCATTTTTATTCTATGGGAAGGTCGGAAAATATTAAACGGATTGCAAAAGAATTATTTTAAATGCAGAAGATAAAACTTAAGAATATAAAGATCTATGCCTATCATGGATGTCTGGAAGAAGAAGCTAAGATCGGTTCTTTTTATCTGGTTAATTTGATTGTTTGGCTGAATTTACAAAAAGCCGGGAAATCCGATGAGCTGAAAGATACGGTAAATTATGCAGAATTGACCCGGATTGTCAAAAAACAAATGGAGATACGTTCTCATTTATTGGAACATGTAGCCCAACGGATACTCACCGAGATAGAGACCGGTTTTAAAACCATCCGAAAGGTCAAGATTTCTGTGGCAAAACTAAATCCTCCGGTAGATGTTTGTATTGATGAAGTAAAAGTGACCTTTGTAAAGAAATTTCGCTAGAATTTTAGATTAATTCAAAAAAAATTGTAGATTTGCAGTCCTAAAAATAAAAACATGGCTTCGTGGCCGAGTGGCTAGGCAGAGGTCTGCAAAACCTTGTACAGCGGTTCGAATCCGCTCGAAGCCTCAAATTTGGAACCATCTTTACGAGATGGTTTTATCTTTTAGAGGTAGCCGAACACGAAGTGTTCAATATGAATAACCCCCAATGAAGCGAAGCGATTGAGGGTAATCCCCACCCATAATAGCACGCCGTGTGCGACATAATTGTTGCCATTGAGATTGCCACGCTCCACTCGCAACATCTTTCATCATATTCCAACCCAAATAAAATTACAATATGCTTTAAACCGAACTCACGTTAAATTACTGAATTTTTTAGTATCTTTATCAATTATTGTTGTGAATAATGAATATAGATACTTTATATCTTATAGCCTTAAGGTTTTGTCCGAACGTTGGAGACCTTACCATAAAGAAATTACGTTCTCATTTTGGTTCAGCAAAGAATATCTGGAATGCTTCTTCCAAAGAACTGACATCTATTTTTAAGGTAGGAGAAAAAACCATTCGGTATATAGGTGATGAAAATATTTTTAAAAAAGCAGAAAGAGAACTCCAATATTGTAAGGATAACCAAATTCATATCACTCATTTATTTGAAGACGATTATCCTTTTTTGCTAAAAGAATGTCAGGATGCTCCCATTGTGCTTTATTCCAAAGGAAATTTTAATTGGAATGCTCCTTTGTTAACTATTGTCGGCACCAGAAAAATGACTTCTTATGGAAAGAACTTTACCGAGAAGCTGGTCGAATGCTTGGAAGGTAAAAATATAACCGTTGTGAGCGGATTGGCTTTGGGAATCGACGGAACGGCTCATAAAAAAGCTGTGGAATTGAATATTCCTACTCTGGGAGTTTTGGCTCATGGATTGAAAAATCTTTATCCTTACCAACATAAAATGCTGGCTACTAGAATGTTGTCTAATGGAGGAATTATTTCCGAATTTTCACTGGATGTAAAACCGGACAGGTCTAATTTTATCCAGAGGAACCGTATTATTGCCGGGCTTTCTCCTGTTTCTGTTATAGTGGAATCTGCGTATGGAGGCGGAGCAATCTCTACGATTAAGTTTGCCAATTCCTATAATCGGGAAATTTTCGCCCTGCCCGGAAAAATTACAGATGTGGTCAGTCAGGGGTGTAACAGGCTGATACGAAATTTAGAAGCTCAAATTATTACCAGACCTGAGGATATTTTAGAATATTTCGGGGAAAAAACGAAGAAAACAATTCAAGCCGAGTTGTTCATCGAGTTGAATGCCGAAGAAAAGGAAATTATAAGGTTATTAAAAGATAAAGGCAGATACCAGATAGATGCTCTTGCGTTAGAACTGAACATGCCTACTTATCGGTTAATGCCTGTTTTGCTGGAATTGGAATTAAAAAACCTTATAAAACCACTTCCCGGTAAATTTTTTGAGTTGATGTAAAATAAACATAAACATTACCAATCCGTCTCCAATAAACAAACGCACAGGTTTACCCTTACCTGTTCATTCAAAAGGTTTTTAATATTTGGAACAAGTTTTGCTAAGTATAATGCGATATTGTCTATGTTCTGTCAAGCGTGGAAATTAGAACTGAATAATATCATGTAAAAAATATTGTGCTTATTCATATATTTAAGCATTAAATAACCATAAATATAAATCATTGATTGTTATGAAATTAGCGATAATAGGAACCTCAGGATTCGTTGGAAAGGCTCTTTTAGAGGAAGCATTGGAAAGAAATTACGAAGTGCTTTCCATATCAAGGGATAAAGATAAAATTCCTTTTGCGGAGAACCCTAAATTAACAGCACTGTCCATAAATGTATATGATGTCGAGAAACTTGCCAAAGCGTTGGAAGGGGTTGATGTCGTGATAAGTGCTTTTAATGCAGGCTGGTCTAATCCGAACTTGTATAATGACAATATACAGGGATTTCAGGATATAGAAAATGCAGCTAAACTGGCGGAAGTGGACAGGCTTATTATGATCGGCGGAGCAGGTACACTCTTCATAAACGGAGAACAGTTGGTAGATTCTCCTGATTTTCCTCCGGAAATAAAGCCCGGAGCCAGATCCGTCAGAGATTTTTTCAACGTGCTGAAAAATGAACAGTATCTGAATTGGACGTATTTTTCCCCTGCTATCGAGATGAGTCCGAAAGTTACAGACGGAAGAACAGGTAAATACAGGCTGGGAACAGATTCTCCCGTTTTTGATGAAAACGGTAAAAGCAGAATTTCCGTAGAAGATTTAGCTGTTGCAATTCTTGATGAAGTTGAAAATAAACAATTTATTAAAAAACAATTTACGGCAGCCTATTAAATCCTAGACGGTATTAACGTGGGGTTTTTGTGAACGTAACATCTTGTATGTCAGGTTATTGAGAGCATAACGCAGTGGGGCGTGGCAATCTACCCATTGCGAGCGTAGCGAAGCAACCCCCTATGCGTGACGTATTTACCCAAATCGCATAACAATAATAACGTGAACAATACAACGTGGAAGACACCCAAATTGGGATGTCTCTACGTTGTACCCCCTCGCAATGGAAACGTGGGGGGCATTGTGGGATTTTAAATTTCTATACAAAAAAATAAATACATAAAAAAATTTTATTGCATGAGAAATATCACTAATTTTGTAACCATAAAAATATATAAAAATAAGGTTCTTATGAGAAAAAATTTATTCATTTTAGGAGTTTTAATATCTGTTCCTTTTTATGCACAAGTGTTGGAATCAGATGATTATGAAAGTTATACATTAGGAAATGTAGGAACACAAGGGAATCATACTTTAACAAGCGGAACTGCTTCAAATTATCAAATTATAGAAAAAGATACGGAACACGGAAAATCTTTGCAGGTCACAGGTTCCGGAGAGGCGTATAATACTAGAAGAACCATATATAAATCAGGTCTGAAAGAGGCTTGGGATGCCAGAGAGCAGGGGAATGATATTTTAACAGTAAGTATTGATTTTTATACAGGCAGTTCTTCCTCCCAAAGAGAAGCAGGTTCAGTAATTTTGGAAAGTGGTTCTAATAATGTAATTGCAGGTATCTTGTTTAATAATTCATCAGGAACACTTATCGTAATTACTCCGGAAGATACTCATCTTAGTAATTCGAACTTCCCAACTGTTCCGAAAAATACATGGATAACTCTTGCTTATACATATAACAATAACACAGGAGAAATTAAATATTATTTAGAAGGAGATCGTTTCTACACTTTTCCTACATCGCAGCAGCAAGCAACGAATAATCTTGTTCCTCTCAGACATGAGATACGTAATACTCCTCCATATCAATCCGGTTACAATTCAAGTGAATTAACAGCAGTTGTAGATAACTATAAGATAGAAGCCAGAGCATATAATTTAGGTACGGAAGATTTGGTTTCACCAAATACATCTGCAACTACAATTTATCCTAACCCGGTTAAGGATATTTTCAGTGTTAAATTATCAGATAAATTCGGAGATTCTAATGTAAAGGTAACTATTACCGACTTTTCAGGCAAAATAGTAAAACAGTTTACTGCAAACGCCGAATCTTACGATATTTCCGAACTGACAACCGGTGTTTATCTGGTTACTTTTGATAATGGAACAGTTAAGGAGACCAAGAAGTTAATTAAACAATAAAGGCATAGCGTTTTTGCAAGCGTAACATCGTAGAGACGTCCCAATTTGGGCGTCTCTGTGCGTTATTATCATTGTGCAAATTGGGGCTGTCCAAAAAGCGGATACATTTCACGATAGGGCAAGTCCCGCATGGGACGACACTTTATTAACCGTATGCTTTAGCTTATGGGACAGGCAGCAGCAACACGATGGCAAGTCCCGGACGACACTTACCTGATATTATGCGATTCTCAGAGGGGTTCGCTAACCTTTTTGGACAACCTCGACTGGTACTGCCTTTCAGGCATAGAGTGGGGGAGGGTTCAGGACAATTTACTTCGCTCGCAATAGAATGATATTGCCACACCTGCGGTTCGCAATGGCAGGTTAACTGTATGTATGTAAATGTGTTATGTCACATACCTACTGGTAGGTATGTAATAATATTTGAGCGCACCATAATTCATAATTCATAATTCAAAAAAATCGTTCTTTGACATATTGGTTTACACGTAGGATACGGGTATTTTGCGGATACGATTCGGATATTCCACAAAATGTATTACCTTTGCATTCGGATGCAATACGGATGCAATACGGATATAATATGGATAAATACATTCGGAAATTAAATTTTGACTTTGTTACGAATCAAAAAATCACGCAACTTGTCGCGTTGATTGATGGGTTTCGGGGAAAATGGAATATGGTTGAAAAAAGCGAAAACCGTTATTTGAAAGAATTGCGGCGTATTGCTACAATCGAAAGCATAGGCTCTTCGACCCGCATTGAAGGCGCAACGATGACCGACGGCGAAGTGCAAAAACTTCTCAGGGAT
>JAISSC010000008.1 GCA_031273305.1 Flavobacteriaceae bacterium | reverse complement strand
TTAGTTGCTTTTTTGTTTTGCGTTATGATTTAAAAATAATTTATATCATATCGTTTACAAAAAGTTCTTATTCCGAACTCTGGTTAATTTGCTGCGTTATGGGGATTTGCTACGCTACGCTCGCATATGGAATGAGGTTGCTTCATCTACGGTTACAAAGACCGACTTACGTTTGCAAAACTTATCCGGTCGTCTTACATATAATTCAAAAAAAAGAAGCAATAATAAAATTGCTTCTTTCTAACTTTTTTATTGAAAAATTGATGTTATACCCATTCGTTAACATGTCCTCCTCCACCTACGTTTATAGTTCTTGCGGAAATGGTAAAAGTTTCTGTTAAAGGGTTTCTTCCCATAGAGTCAAAATTTTCTCTGTATTTTACTACGTAACCGTCAGTAAAATTTAGTTCTTTTAAAGTAGTATTAGAATCTCCTCTTAAAAAAACTATGCTCCCGTCCTTTCTTTCAAAGCTATTAGTCATCCACTCAAATATATCGGTTTCACCTGTAGATTCTACAGTTACTTCAATCCTGCCTCCTCTTGTTTGTGAGGATGGACGCCCTGTTGGGTCGGTTTCTTGAGCTAATGAATAATTAACATTTAAAATGTTATAATTCTTTCCTGCTACTTTTAGTTTTGCTTTAAATGACATTTAGTTGTTCTTTTATATGATTTAGTATTATTAGCTTACAAAAGTAGAAATTATGTTTAATCGAACTGATACTTCTAATTGTTAAATATATGTTAAAATAGTTTTTGCATTTCAGATAAAACCAGATTCTTGTTTTTTAATAATACATAAATATAATTCGATTATTACTTGCTTTTTTATAATTTACCTACTCTTTATTCTCTTTCGATAAAATATTTACACAAATTCTGCATATTTTTCATTTATGCATATGCTAATTATTTACAATACCTTTTTAATATAAAACTTTGCTATTGTTTTACATAACATCTTTAAATATAAGTATGTATTTGATTAGAAACTATTTTTGATGACGGATACATGAATTTTTCTAATAAACCCTGAATCGGAAATTTAGATTTATCCTAATTGATGCTTTCCGGAATAAATTATAGAGATATAAATTTTATTGAGACACTTCTTTTCTCCCGTAAATCTTAATATTCTTTCCGGTTAGTGATAGTGAGTATATTAACTATAAACTTGCTGATTTATAATAACTTAAATACGGACACTAAAAACGGATTTCTTATTACCTTTCGATAAGTATGTCTCCTGTCATTTCTTTTGGAATTGGCAATCCCATCAGGGTAAGGATAGTGGGGGCAATGTCTCCAAGTTTTCCCTGATGCAACCGATAATGTTCGTGGTCTACAATAATCAGGGGCACCAGATTGGTCGTATGCTGAGTATTAGGGGAACCATCTTCATTCTTCATTTTATCGGAATTTCCGTGATCTGCTATAATAAGGGTTATATAACCGTTCTCTAAAGCCACTTTGCATATTTCTCCGGCACATTCGTCTACAACTTCGGCGGCTTTTACGGCGGCTTCAAAAACTCCGGTATGACCAACCATATCTGCATTAGCAAAGTTTAAACACACAAAGTCTACTTCTTTTTTCTTTAATTCGGGAATAATTGCATCTTTAATGTCATAAGCTGCCATCTGAGGTTTTAGATCGTAAGTGGGAACGTCTTTAGGAGATTGCGCCAAAATTCGTTTTTCATTCTCAAATACTTTTTCTTCTCCTCCTGAAAAAAAGAAAGTTACATGTGGGTATTTTTCTGTCTCGGCTATTCTTATTTGCTTCAGAGATGCATTGGCAATAACTTCTCCTAAGGTATTTTTAATGGTATCTTCTTTGAATATGATATGGATATTTTTAAAGGTTTCGTCATATTCCGTCATGGTAACAAAGTATAACTCAAGTTTTTTGATTCCTACTTCGGGGTGATCATATTGAGATAAAACGTCTACAATTTCTCTGGGTCTGTCCGTCCTGAAGTTAAAGCAAATTACTACATCTCCTTCTTTTATTTTCGCTACGGGCTGATTGTTTTCGGTAACAATAATTGGCTTCAAAAATTCATCGGTTATTCCGTCCTGATACGATTGTCGGATGGCTTCTAACGGATCGTCTGTTTTAACTCCTTCGGCATTGATCATAGCATCGTAAGCCACCTTTACTCTCTCCCAACGTTTATCTCTATCCATTGCATAGTATCTTCCTACGATAGAGGCTAATTTGGCATTATTTTCCCTACAAAATTCCAATGTTTCTTCTATAAAACCTCTTCCGCTTTGCGGGTCGCAATCTCTTCCGTCCGTGAAAGCATGTACAAATACATTATCTACTTGCGAGACATGAGCTGCCTCCACCAATGCTTTTAAATGACTAATATGGGAATGCACTCCTCCATCGGAGACTAATCCTATAAAATGAACCGGTTTATTATTGTTCTTAGCATAACTGAAAGCCTTTTTTAATTCTTCTTCATTTCCTAAAGTTCCGTTTTCAACTGCTAAATTAATTTTTGTTAAATTTTGATAGACTACTCTCCCGGCTCCTAAATTCATATGTCCGACTTCCGAATTTCCCATCTGTCCTTTAGGTAACCCTACGTCTAAACCATAGGTTATCAAAGTTGTATTAGAATATTTTTGAAAACTGCTATCCATGAATGGCGTATGAGCCTGATCTATTGCTGAAACACTTTTATCTTCAGCTATTCCCCATCCGTCCAGAATCATCAAAATTACCTTTTTATTCATTGTCCATTATTTTACTACAAAATTACTTTATTTTTATGTGTTACGGGAAAATTCTAAGTAACTAATTTTGATGATTTTTGTAATGCTTATGAGATAAAACTTAGATAAACTAAACTTCTTTTAGTACCATTTTTTTATAGTAAAATCTATTCTACGGTCACTGATTTTGCCAAATTTCTGGGCTGGTCTACGTTCGCTCCTCTAAGTATGGCTATATAATAAGCTAATAATTGCAACGGGATAGAAGCCAATATCGGAATCAGACATTCTGAAACATCGGGAATTTCTATGGCTTGTGACACCATATTTCTTACTTGCGTATCATTCTCAGTTACGATAGCTATTACGTTTCCTTTTCTTGAATTTATTTCCTGAATGTTGCTTACAATCTTGTCGTAATGATCCGTTTTGGGTGCTATGACAACTATAGGCATGTTCTCGTCAATCAAGGCGATAGGTCCGTGCTTCATCTCTGCTGCCGGATAGCCTTCTGCATGGATATAAGATATTTCCTTTAGTTTTAATGCTCCTTCCAAAGCTATCGGGTAATTATATCCTCTTCCTAAGTATAAGAAATTACTGGTTTTAGCATATAATCGTGCAATTGCTTTTACCTGCTCTTCCGTATTTTTTATTACGTCTCTAACCTTGTTTGGAATGGTTTCTAATTCTGCTATCAGGGTATTGAATTTTTCTTCGCTGATAACTCCTTTATGTTTTGCCAGTTTAATGGCAATCATAGTAAGTACGGCTAATTGAGCAGTAAATGCCTTAGTCGAAGCTACTCCTATTTCAGGTCCTGCATGTGTATAAGACCCTGCATCTGTAAGTCGTGCAATGGATGAATCCACCACATTGCATATACCATAAATAAAAGCTCCTTTTTCTTTTGCCAGTTTTAAGGCAGCCAGAGTATCTGCGGTTTCTCCCGATTGGGAAATAGCAATTACCACGTCTTTATCTGTAATAATCGGATTTCTATATCTAAATTCCGAAGCATATTCTACTTCTACGGGAATCCGGGCAAGGTCTTCTATAAGATATTCTCCCACTAAACCTGCATGCCAGGAAGTGCCGCAGGAAATAATAATAATTTTTTCTGCATTTAAAAATTTATCCTGATAATCTAAAATTCCCGCCATCTGAATAGTTCCTTCATTCACCAACAATCGTCCTCTCATGGTATCCATGATCGATTTAGGTTGTTCGTGTATTTCTTTCAGCATAAAATGATCATATCCTCCTTTTTCTATTTCTTCAAGACTTAATTTCAGCTCCTGAATAATAAGATTCACTTTGGCATTATCTTTTATCTTATGTACGTCTACTCCTCCTTCAAGGGTAATGGTTGCCATTTCTCCATCTTCAAGATAAACAACTTCTTTGGTAAACTCTACAAAGGGAGAGGCATCGGAAGCGATAAAATATTCATTTTCTCCTATTCCTATAGCCAACGGACTACTCAACCGAGCCACTACGATCTCCTGAGGTCTGTCTATTTCCATAACCGCTATGGCATAGGCTCCTACTACTTCGTTGAGGGCATATCTTACGGCAGTTGCAAAATCCTCCTGTTGGGTTTCCTGCATGTATTGGATTAAATTCACCAATACTTCTGTGTCCGTTTCACTCTTAAATACATAGCCTTTGGAAATCAGCATGATCTTTAAGGTATTGTAATTCTCTATTATCCCATTATGAATTAATGCTATTTTGCCGTTGTTGGACACATGCGGGTGGGAATTTATATCATTCGGAACTCCATGAGTTGCCCATCTTGTATGTCCCATTCCTACGGTAGCTTTAGTATTTAGATCGGTGCATTTATCCTCCAAATCC
Organism: Flavobacteriaceae bacterium; assembly: GCA_031273305.1. Taxonomy (GTDB): domain Bacteria; phylum Bacteroidota; class Bacteroidia; order Flavobacteriales; family Weeksellaceae; genus Apibacter. The sequence goes on along the minus strand of JAISSC010000008.1, from coordinate 7,531 downwards.
GAAACTTTCCCTTTGGTTTTCCTCAACTTAAAGTTTTCGTTCTCGTTTAAGATAATTCCTGCACTGTCATATCCTCTGTATTCCAACCGTTTTAACCCATTGATAATAATCGGATAGGCTTCTTTATATCCTATGTATCCTGTTATTCCGCACATAAAAAACGTTTTAAGTTAATAAATTAATTAATTTTTAGTATATATGATCTCTAATTTTAGTTTTTTATCTCCCGTTTCTTTATTTCCATAAAATATCAATCGGAAGGGTTCATAAACTCTGGTAGTCCTGGAATATCCCAGATAAACACCACTGGATGAATCAATTGCAAAGTTACCCATTTCTACCAATATTTCATCATTAGCCTCATTTTTTTCTACAATATTCTTAATATGATTAGTAACATTCAGAGTATAATATCCCGGATTGTCAGTAAAATTATAAGCCGGGTTAAAATAATATCCTGCTAAACTGGGGTAACTTGTTAAATCCGGAAGAAATGACAGTTTGGTGAGGTTATATCCATAAATATACGTCGGCTTTGAAACGGCATCTTCTGCCAGATAAAATTTCAGTTTAGCATCTATAACCGCCCATCCTTTATTTTTTACGGAATCTCTTACTGCTTCTATTTGTGTATCATCCAATTTCAGATGAATGGAAGGTCCTCCCATCCCCTGAAGGAACAGGGTAGATTCTCCCGAAACTTTATCCGGGTTTTGCATCTGTTGCTTAAACTGACTGCCTGCGGTGCTTCTTCCATAAAAATCATATTCTCCTACAACCGTGTTGTAGACCGAATTTACGGTAAATGCATACGAAGTTCCGGTATAGCTGTCGGACGGGTCATTTTTATACCTGTAATAAGCCGTCAGAGTGACTGTGCTTCTGGGGAAATTAACCATAAATTTGGATGTATCATCCTCCGGAGATATTCTGATTCCTCTAAAATATTGGATAAATTTTGAGTTATCGCCTATATCTGCACTTCCCTTTTTATCAAAAAAATGTTGTTTAAAATATTCTGTATCTAATTTAATCCTGTATCCCGGAATAGTAGGTTCCAAAACCGTTTTTCCGTCACTGGTTTTTATGGAAACCGTAGTCACCGAATCACTCAACACGGCGGTTCCTAACAGATCCCCGACGTCAATACTCTTATCGGAATAAAATTTGGATTCGAAAGATTCTAAAAAAGTATTGATACGGTTTATTTTAACAGTCATGGGGCTTCCTCCGCCCAAGTATGACGACAAAGGATATTTGGTGATATATTTAATAGTATCAATTCCGCTGGTACTTCCCGGATTAAGGATAACTTCTTTTACCGTAGACGAAGAAGAGGTATAGGAAGGATAAAAGGCTAATACCACTGAATCTATTTCCTGAATGGTTCCCACAATCTCATCTGACGAATTTAGCCTTATCTGCGTATTAAACGATGCTTTGGATTTACCAAAAACGGCATCTTCATAAACTCCTATCAAACCATTGGTCAGAGTATTGCAATCTGCCCTGATGGTGTCGTTGTTTGATATATTATAGGCTATCAAATCAACATATGTTACATTTCCTTCGGGCTTATCCGGTATAAGATTAGACCCGATACTTGTTGAATCACTTTCACAACTCAATAAAAAAGTCATTGATATAAGACTTAATACCAATAACTTCAACTCAAATTTATATATTTTCATATTTTACTTTACTCTTGAATGTTTATCTCATTAGTGTCCTGATAGATCTCTTCCACATTTTCATTTTGAACGAAATCAAATTTAGGGTTATCTAACTGATTGAACAAATCTTCCAGCTCATCCAATAAAATCTCTTCTCCTTTCACTACTGCATCTGAATCTTTCATGGCTTCTTTTATCACGCTAACGTAAGAATTATTAGTCAGGTACATGAGTTTGTCTGTATCTATATTATCAAATTCTAAAATATCTTTCAGATTTTCACTAAAAATGCCTCCGCTTCCATGATTATACACGGATGTAATTATCTTTATATCACTGAAAAAGGCATCGCTTGCGTAATTGGTTCTTAAGTAGATAGGTAAAAAACTGGACATCCACCCGTGTACGTGAATTACATCAGGGATCCAATTTAATTTTTTTATGGTCTCCAAAACACCTTTGGTAAAAAAAACGGATCTTTCGTCATTATCTTCAAACCACCGGTTGGAATCATCCTGATACGTAGCTTTTCTTTTAAAATACTCCTTATTTTCTATAAAATACACCTGCATCCTTTCACCCGGCAAAGAAGCTACTTTAATCACCAACGGCTGATCCAAATCGTTAATAATCAGATTCATTCCTGATAATCTGATTACCTCGTGGAGCTGAAACCGCCTTTCATTTATTAACCCGAACCTCGGCATAAAAATTCTAACATCGTTCCCTTGTGCAAACATTTGTTTGGCTAAATTGTAAACTCCTGATGAAATAGGGTTCTCATTAAAATATGGTACTAATTCAGAAGTTACATGTAGTATTTTTTTTGAACTCATTAAATTGTATGTTGTATGCTAGATTATATTTGTTAGTACAAAGTTACAAAAAATTAATGAAAGTGTAGTAAGTTTGCATTCAAAAGCATAATATTTGTCATTAAAAATATAGGTGATGCTGATACTAAAAAGCAGACAAGAACTTACTGATTTTGTACAATCCATTAGAGCTAAGAGACTGACTATCGGCTTTGTACCTACTATGGGAGCGTTGCATGAGGGGCATCTTTTTCTTATCAAAAAGGCTATTGAAGAAAACCAATATACTCTGTGCAGTATTTTTGTAAATCCGACTCAATTTAATAATTCTGCTGACTTGGAAAAGTATCCGAGAACAGAAGAGACCGATATAAAAAAACTGGAATCCGCAGGTTGCGATGCCGTATATTTACCTAAGGTAGAAGATATGTATCCCAGCGGATTCGAAAACGACCCGATTGACTTGGGAGGATTGGACTCGGTGATGGAAGGTGCTTTTCGTCCCGGACATTTTCAGGGTATGGCTACGGTAGTAAAAAGACTTTTATTGCAAACGCAACCTACAAAGGCTTATTTTGGGGAAAAAGATTTCCAACAGTTACAAATCATCCGACAAATGGTAAGAAATGAAAAACTACCCGTAGAAATTATCGGAGTTCCCATCGTCAGGGAAGAAAGCGGATTAGCCATGAGTTCTCGAAATATGAGGTTATCTCCTGAATTTAAGGAAAGATCAGTCTTTATTTACCATACCTTATTAAAAGCCAAAGAATTAAGCTCTCAATTATCTCCTCAGCAAATAATTTCGGAAGTTGAAAAAATATATTCAAACTCCGATTTTAAGCTGGAATATTTCACCATAGCCGAAGAAAAAACACTCCAAACTCATGATAAGTTTGAAGAAAACAGCCGTTACAGGGCTTTTGTTGCTGCCTTTGCCGGAGAAATCCGATTAATAGACAACATACAAATAAGATAATGATTAAAAATAATATATTTGTACTTTGAAAAACTATAAAAATGCAAAATGCTTATTGAAGTTTTAAAATCAAAAATTCACAGAGTGACCATAACGGGCGCAGAACTGGATTATATAGGAAGTATTACCATTGATGAAGCCCTTATGGATGCTGCAAAAATGATTCCCGGCGAAAAGGTGAGCATTGTAAATGTGAACAACGGAGAAAGATTTGAAACTTATATAATTAAAGGTATCAGGGATTCCGGTGAGATTACCCTTAACGGCCCTGCTGCCAGAAAAGTTCAAAAAGGCGATATTATTATTATTATTGCCTATGCCTTATTGGAACCGGAAGAAGCTAAAAAATTCCAACCTGCCATTATTTTTCCTAATGAAAAAACCAATCGCATTGAATAAGGTCGCACTTTTATGAACAAAAGACTTAAAAACATTCTTACCATTGCTTTATCCATACTTATTGCAGGAGGTTTAATGTATCTGGTTTCCAGAAGTCTGGGCGGTGATTTTATTGAAAAAACCATTTCCGTAGTTGAAAGGGCAAATTATATATGGATAGGAATTTCCGCAATTTTCGGAATCGGAGCTTACTGGATAAGAGCTATCCGCTGGAACTTACTCTTAGAGCCTATGGGATATAAGGTCAGTAATTCAAATGCTCTTTGGGCACTTTCTTTCGGATATTTTTTAAATCTGGGGATTCCGAGAATGGGTGAAGTGGGGCGGGCTACGGCTCTACAAACAGTGGAAGATGTTCCTTTTACCAATTCTTTCGGAACTGTAATCACTGAACGTATCATTGATCTGTTCTTCATGATATTGTTCTTGTTCCTGTCCTTAGTCTTTAATTATTCTTCTCTTCTGTCATTTTTTTATTTACTGGGGGAAACCGACCAGCCGACTGAAGAAAAAAATTATATCCTTTATTATCTAATTCCGGGAATCCTTATTTTATCAGGTTCCATGCTTCTTGTCTTCAGGAAAAAAATATTACGGTTTTCCATTACAAGAAAAATTATCGACTTGGGGAAAGGGATTATAACAGGCTTAATTTCAATACTTAAACTAAAACAACGGATAAAGTTTATCCTACTGTCTTTCGGGATATGGATATGTTACTTTTTTGCTTCTTATGTGGTAGTTTTTGCTTTACCTGAAACTTCTTTTATTCCCATACAGACCGGGTTTTATATCCTTGCCATAGGTACACTGGGGATGATGGTTCCCGCATCGGGAGGAATCGGAGCCTTTCACGGTGCTATGATGATAGGTTTTTCGGCTTTATTCTTTAGCTTGGGGAAATCTGCCGAAGAGGGAAAAGAAACAGGCTATTCTTATGCACTTCTCACACACGGATTGCAAATGGTCATAATGATCGTTATGGGATTGATCTCCATCTTTATGCTCGCCAAAAATAAGAAAAAAATCGCAGCAGGGATATGAGGGATTTGCTTCATCGTTCCTCCTCGCAATAAGATGAGATTGCTTCGGCTTTGCCTCTCAATGACGAGTTAAATTATTGTATATCAATTAGTTGCACGGCTTTGCTTCGCAAAGCCGTGCTCCGTCTTATCCCGAACTCAGGTTAAGTTAACCCAAATGTTTTTCAGATATAGTTATCAGGTTTTCTAAATTCAATCTTTGTTATTACTTTTGAAAAATATTCGACGATATGAATAATATACTGGCAAGAATTAAGGCTTTAAGGCAGGATATAAATAATCTTAATTATAAATACTACGTATTAGACCAATCGGAAGTTTCAGATTATGAGTTTGATAAAATGCTGGAAGAACTGAAACAACTGGAAAAGGAGTATCCCGAATACGATGATCCAAATTCTCCTTCTCATCGGGTAGGCGGGCAAATTACTAAGAACTTTCCTACGGTAGTACATGAAAAAAGAATGTATTCTCTGGATAACAGCTATTCTTTTGAGGATATTAAGGATTGGGCAGAACGCATATCCAAATCTATTCACGATTCGGTGGAGTATGTTTGCGAACTTAAATATGACGGACTTTCCATCAGTATTTTATATGAGAACGGAGTGTTAAAACAGGCTATAACGAGAGGAGATGGTTTTCAGGGGGATGATGTTACTCCGAACGTACGGACAATTCGTTCCGTACCTTTAGAATTATCAGGTAAATATCCTGAACGGTTCTTTATACGGGGAGAGATCATCATGCCTAAGAAATCTCTGGAAAAACTTAATATAGAAAGGATAAAGGAAGGCTTGGAACCCTATGCTAATCCAAGAAATACGGCAAGTGGAAGTTTGAAACTTCAGGACAATACGGAAGTGGCAAAAAGGGGATTGGATTGTTATCTGTATTATATCATTACGGAGGACATGCAATATTCTACCCAATGGGATTCGCTCCGTAATGCCAAAGAAATGGGATTTAAAGTAGGGAATTATGCAAGGCTTTGTTCCGGCTTGGATGAGGTATATAAGTTTATTGAGCATTGGAATACGGAACGTCATCATTTACCTTTTGAAATAGACGGAATAGTGGTAAAGGTCAATTCCATTTCAGAACAGGAAGAGTTAGGATATACGGCTAAATCTCCTCGTTGGTCAATTGCCTATAAATTTAAGGCGGAAAAAGCGGAAACTCAGTTATTGAGCGTTGACTATCAGGTAGGTAGAACCGGAGCTATTACTCCAGTGGCTAATCTGAAGCCGGTACAATTAGCCGGTACTACGGTTAAAAGAGCCTCATTGCATAATGAAGATTTTATCGCTAATTTAGATTTGCGTAGCAATGATATTGTATTTGTAGAGAAAGGAGGAGAAATTATTCCGAAAATTGTAGACGTTAATTACGATAAAAGGGAGCCGGGAACGGTGAAGCTGGAATTTATAAAAAATTGCCCGGTTTGTGGAACTCCTCTAATTCGTAAAGAGGGAGAAGCGGCTCATTTCTGCCCTAATGAGGAAAACTGTCTTCCGCAGGTGGTAGGGCGATTGGAGCATTTCGTTTCCAGAAAGGCGATGAATATTGACAGTGTAGGTGCGGAAACGGTATTGATGCTGCATGAAAAAAACTTGGTCAGAACTATTGCAGATTTTTATGATTTAAGAAAAGAACTGTTGATCGATTTGGATAGAATGGCGGATAAATCAGCGCAAAATATGATCAACGGGATTGAAAAGTCTAAAGAGATACCTTTTGAGAAAGTATTGTATGCTCTGGGAATACGGCATGTAGGAGAAACCACTGCTAAAAAACTGGCAAAGAGATTTAAATCCATAGATAAGCTCCGGGAAGCCGATATGGAAGATTTAGTAAACACGGAAGATGTTGGAGAAAAGATTGCTTTAAGTATCAAGGAATATTTTTCTAATCAGGAACATTTGGAGTTAATAGAAAGGCTCAGAAAGTCCGGACTTCAATTTGAGTCAGAAGATACACAAACGGTAATTTCCGATATTCTGGCAGGAAAATCCTTTTTATTTACAGGTAAATTAACGGCTTTTACTCGTGAACAGGCAGAGGAAATGGTAGAACAGAACGGCGGAAAAAATGCATCAGCTGTAAGTAAAAATTTGAATTATCTGGTGGTAGGAGAAAAACCGGGATCTAAATTTAAAAAAGCACAACAACTGGGAACAGTAACCATTCTGGATGAATATCAATTTTTGAATTTGATTGATATTTAAATTTATATAGCATTCTGATTGTCGTTAGGTAAGTATTTTAGCGAGAAATTTTGTTTCAACTGTTTCAACTCATCTGTTTCTATAAACAAGGACAACACGTTCAATGCTCATCTTAACCCCAGTAGTTTATCGTATTTTTTTTGTTGTATGCTTCCCCTTTTTTGTTAACCATAACCTACGTTATTTTATGGTTACCTAAATTTTAATCCTTACTTTTGGGAGAATTTTAAACTCAAAAAAAACCGTAATGAACAAATATCAAAATCCTTTGGAAAGTCGCTATTGCAGTGACGAGATGCTGTATAATTTTTCACCTGAGAAAAAATTTACCACTTGGAGAAAGTTATGGGTAGCTCTGGCTGAGATAGAAAAAGAATTAGGACTGGATATAACC
>JAISSC010000179.1 GCA_031273305.1 Flavobacteriaceae bacterium | reverse complement strand
AAACTCCTTCACATATTTGTCGTACTTCTCCTGTCATCCGTATCTCCCAAAGGTCGTTAATTTCTATTTGTAGCTGTCCGCCCGGCATTTTTACGGTAACATTACTATTTATCAATCCTTTTTTTCTTAGAACGCTTGCTACTGCACATGAAGAACTCCCTGAGGCAAGAGTAAATCCCGCACCTCTTTCCCAAATCAGTATTTCTACCTCGTCTTTGTTAATGACCTTTGCAAATTGTACATTGATACGGTTAGGAAATTTGTAGTAACGTTCTATCTTAGATCCGTATTTTTTTATCTCATCAATATCAAGATTTTCCTTAAGAATAACACAATGAGGATTTCCTACGGAAACGCAGTTTATCTTATATTCTTTATCGTCTATTTTTACAGGCTCGTCCTGCACTTCTTCTTTTTCAAATGTAGTTGGAATCAGTTGTGAGGTAAACAAAGCCTTTCCCATGTCTACGGTTATAAGGGAAGCCCTGTCGTTTTTTGTTTCCCGTATGGTAGCCTTTACGATTCCGCCTTTGGTTTCAACAGTAAATTCTTTTTCGGTTATGAGCTTGTAATCATATACATATTTACAAAATATTCGTAATCCGTTTCCGCTTTTTTCTGCTTCGGAACCGTCCGGATTATAGATTCGCAACCCGACATCTGCATGTTGGGAGATTGTTTTTACTAAAATTCCGTCGGAGCCGATTCCGTAATTTACATTACAGATCTTTTGTATTGCTCTTTCATCCAGTTTGAAGGTAATGTTTTCTTCCTCAAGTACTATATATTCGTTTCCTAATCCCTGTGTTTTTACGAAGCTGTTTTTATTCATGGTCTTTGGGTTTTGTTAAATAGTCGGTGAACTGAAAGTTTAAAATATGAAATTTCGGGTTATATTTTATCTGTTTCTTGTCGGATAATTTCTTGCATTCCTGTGATATTTTATATGAATATGTAAAATTCTCTGCATATAAATCTTTGATTCGTAAGGTTTTACGGATTTCTCGGCGGATTATTTTCATCAGGAAGATAAAAGTTAAGATTGCTTTATCCATTTGAAGATTTCTTTAATATTTATTTTTTTCCCATACATCAAAATTCCGATCCTGTAAATTTTCCCGGCTATGTAAACCATAAATAGAACCGAACCGGACATTATAGTCATTGACAGGATAAGCTGCCACACCGGAATGCCGTAAAAAGCCCTTGTCACCATTGCCATAGGAGAGGTAAAAGGTATTACACTCAACCAAAAGGCAACCGGCCCTTCGGGGTTATTTATGATACTTATACATCCATAAGCCCCCAAAAGCAAAGGTATTACAATAATCGGCATAAATTGCTGTGTTTCCGTGTCGTTATCTACTGTGGCTCCTATAGCGGCAAAGAATGAACTATAAAATAAATATCCGGCAAAAAAGAAGAATAAGAAGACGAAAATAATCAGGGGATAATTGAGGTTAAAAAGCATGTTTAAGGTATCTTTAGCCTGAAATTGAATTTCGGAGGTCAGCATTCCCTGTAAATCCTGTTGTTGAGCATGAGCCACGAGTTCCTGACCCCAAAATACCTGCCCGACAGTAAGAAGAATCAGGGTCATGGTGATCCAGATGCAAAACTGAGTAAGGGCAATCAGGGTTGTGCCCAGAATTTTACCCATCATCAGGTCAAAAGGTTTTACCGAAGAAATAATTATCTCTACAACACGATTGTTTTTTTCCTCCGTTATGCTTCTCATCACCCGTGTTCCGTAAATGGTGATAAACATAAGAATAACATACATCAGGGATAGGGAAAGAATATCTTTTACGGCAGAATTGTTATCTGGTTTTCCGTCTTTCAGGTTGGTAATTTTTAAGGCAATCGTTGAGTTTATTTTTTCAATATCCGCAGGGTTAATTCCTAGTTGAGTTCTTCTATTCTCCTCGATTTTTTTGTTGATCTTTCGTTCTATGGATGATAAAAGAGTTTTGTTCAGGTTTTTATTGGTATAAAGTTCTATCTCGTTTTGCAGGTTGTTCATCAATGAATCATGTACCTTAGGAATGTAAAGCAGTGCATCTAAGGCATCTCCGTTTGTTAATGAATCCTTTAGAGTTTTCAGGTCTTTTTCCGTGTAGAAGTTATAAATATTTTTCGTATCGCTTTTAAATTCGGAATAAAACTGATGGTTGGAATCAACAATGGCTATATTGGCATCGGTTTCGTTTATTTTTATCATATACGTGATTATGATGCCTGCAAGAATAATTAAAACAGGGGCAAAAATAGTAATGATAATAAAAGACCTTTTTCTTACCTGCGTGAGAAATTCTCTTCTCATAACTAAAAGTATATTTCTCATGGATGTTTAGAGTTTACGGCATTAATAAATACCTGATTCATACTTGGGATCTCTTCGCAGAAAGAGATAATCTCTCCTTTTTCGGAAAGTTCCGTAATCAGGGAGTTTGAGGTTTCATTATCCGGGATTTTTATGGAAAAAGTATATTCATTTCCTTCATTGGAGAGGTTTTCCAGTTGTTTGAGCTGTCGGAGTTTTTCAATTTCCTGAGATGTTATGTTGGCAATGGTTACCTTGAATTTTCCCTCCTTAAATTTATGTCTTATCTCCTTCACGGAATCATCCAGTATTTTTTTTGAGTTATTGATAAGGGCTACATAATCACATAATTCCTCTACGGATTCCATCCGATGGGAAGAAAATAAGATAGTAGTTCCTTTCTCCTTTAGTTCCAGAATTTCATCCCGAATTAAGTTTGCATTTACCGGGTCAAATCCGCTGAAAGGTTCATCAAATATCAGTAACTCAGGGTCGTGCAACACAGTGACCACAAATTGTATTTTCTGAGCCATTCCTTTAGATAATTCACTCAACTTTTTATTCCGCCATTTCTCTATTTTGAGCTTATCAAACCAATATTCCAATCTTGATTTAGCCTGAGTTTTGGTCATTCCTTTCAGTTGTGCCAGATAGATAACCTGTTCCCCTATGCCCATATTTTTATATAATCCTCTCTCCTCAGGCATGTATCCGATTCGGGCGATATGTTTAGATTGCAAAGGTTCACCGTTAAAAAAGATTTTTCCACTGTCCGGTTTGGTAATCTGGTTGATTATTCTGATAAAGGTAGTCTTTCCTGCACCGTTTGGACCTAAAATCCCATAGATGCATCCTTTAGGAATGGAAATACTGAAATTGTCTAATGCTATTTTGTCTTCATAAGTGCGGGTAATATTTTCAGCCTGAATAAAGTAATCCATTAAAATTTTATAAAAGTTAGCGTTTCAAAATTACTAAAAAGTTACATACTTTACGGAAATTAAATTAATCGTAAATATTTTATCTTTGCCATTAACTACAAATATAGGAGAATTTTATAGGTTGCTTAATTCCTTTGGATGAGAAAGATTTTTATTTGCTTTATTTTGATTTTACCTTCGTTTTTTATTGCACAGAATAAAGACCCACAATACTATTTCCCGGACGAGGAGCATTCCTATGTCTATAAGATACTGGAAAAGGTGAGAACTCACGAAAAGGTGAATCATCCGGATAATCTGGATTCCTATCAGTATTACGTGTATAATAAATTTTATATAGATGATTTTAACTATGGTTTTTTATCCGGCAGAGATTCCGTTACAGTCCCGGATGTCGAAAAAAAAGAGTTGATATTTTTAGGGGAGAGATTAACAAAATGCAAGTATGATAAGAGGTATGGGAAGAAGAATATTATTATTGCCGATCAGGTTTCAGGATTCAAAGAACCATTTTATGAATTATTCAAAGACCCGGTTTTTCAGGAAGAATTTCCCGGAATTTTAAAAAAGGAGTTTTATTCATATAATTTTAGATTGATTGACAGTGTTACCATAAATCAGGAAAAAAGGTATGTGATTTCGTTTGGTTCCCGTAAAAATTTATTGCTGAACGGCAGCAGGGGAGTTTTATATATAGATGCACAAAGTTTTGCTGTCGTAAGATATTCAGGCGAAGAATACAGAGGAGGATATACACGTTTTTTTGAATATACGTGGAAGCCCTTTCAAAAGGTTTGGTATCCGGAGGATAAAATCAATAAGATACGGATAAATACGGTTGACATGACTAAGTTCTTTGGCAAAAAATATCAAAAGCAGCCGTTTATACTTACTCCGTGGATAGTTATTCAGTCAAATATTCGTGATTTTTCACAACCTGATTCCTTTTCCCGAAAAGAATTTAAAGGATATATGCATGAACTGGAGGATGATTTCAGGATAAACTCCGAATCTAAAATTATCCCTTTCCGTCAGGATTCCTTAAATGACAGGGAGAAACAGGCATATCGGTCATCTTCTTTATTCGAATCCTTTTCCGTTGAAAAGAATGTGAAGATGGTAAGCTCCCTGAAAAAAGGGAAGTTATCCGTAGGAAAATTTGATTTGAATTTACTGAATTTGACCGGTTTCAACGATTATGAAGGGTTCAGGTTCCAGTTGGGAGGAAAGACTAATTATAAATTTAGCCGGAATTATAGTTTAAATGGATATGCCGCTTTCGGAACGAAAGATACCGGTCTGAAAAGCTCTCTGGGAATAGATATTTTTGTTGCCAAAAAGTATGACGGAAAAATGGGGTTGAAAGTTTTTTCTGATGTAAATCCTTTTTCGAGGGAGATGATAATAGCACCGGAAACCTTTGAGCAGGTGAAAGAAGACCTTAATTACATTCAAAACGCTATTTTTTATAGTTACAAAGGAGGAGAAATATCGTATAAACAGGACTTTTTCAGGAAATTTACGACCTCTTTTATTTTAGGATTTGAAACTCAAAAATCCCGTTATGATTATTCATATAAAAATAATGAATCGGGGCATGAATTCAGTCGGGTTACCACTTCCTTACAGATAAAATATGCGCCCTTTGCCGAATATATGCAAACTCCGGAGGGCAAATTAACTGTGGAAGATAAACCGGTATATTTTTATCTTAATTATATTAAAGGATGGAAAGAAGCAGGTGCCGATTTCGATTACCATAAGTTTGATATTTCATCAGATATTTCCATAAAAAATCCGTTAGGGACAAGTAATTTTGTATTAAATTCGGGTTATGTTTTCGGAAGAACCGCACTTTGGAATTTATATGGAAGTTTCGGAAATGCGAAAGAAGGAAGTTCAATATTTAAACGGTTTTCAACAAAAGGATTCCATTCTTTTGAAACCCTGTTGCCCGGAGATTTTTTTGCAGATAAGTATATTGCCTTGTTTTTCACTCATACCTTTGATGAATTAAAACTGTGGGGAACGAAAAAATTATATATCTCCCTGATTTATAACGGAATGATTGGAAATATGGAACATCGGGATATACATTCACGACATAACTTTCTGATTCCTGAAAAATATTATCAGGAAGTGGGAGTGGAGTTTAACCGGTTGATCTCTCGTTTAGGATTAGGAGTTTATTATCGAATAGGGGCTTATAATCAGGATAATTTTGATGATAATATGTTTGTAAAATTAACATATGATTTATTTTAAAATTACTTCTTTCGTATTGTGTAGAAAACACTAATTTTGCACAAGTAAAATTATCATGAAAACAGATGAAAAATTATTTTTTTCTATTAATGTTTATTAGTTGCGTTTCGTTTAAAGCGCAAAAACTTATGGTAAAAGTCGATTCGGCAACAGGCGGCAAACTGATCATTGAAGCAGATGACGATATTTTTAAAATGATAGATGACGGTGAGATATGTAAAAAATTAGCTTCGGGCACTGCATCTTCGGATAAGAAACCTGCAGCCAAACCGTCAACACTTAAGGTTGTTTGTGGAAAACGAAATGATATACCGGGTTTTATGATCAAGGTAGGAGAAGCTAAAAGCGAACAGGATATTAACGCCATAATGGATAAGTTCCGGGTGGAATTTCCGGAATTTCGTGTGGAGAAAAACTATTTACATCCGGATTGGAGATTACTGGCAGGAGATTACTTTAAGAAAGAATCCGGGCAGGCAGACCTGAAAAAGATACGGGGAAGTTTTCCAACCGCAACCCTGATAAACTGGAGAATTTATTGTAACAGAGCAAAATAAAATTTTGCGGGGAAATTTTTTAACCGCAAAGTTAGAACTCGAAGTTCAAAGTGGGCTAAATTTGTAAGCGAATCATAACACAGTTCGGGAAGTGTCCAGAGTTAACTAAATTTTTTGAAAAGCGAGCCACAGCTATCTCCTTTGCCGGTTCTTCCGCAGGTTCAACTTTTTCCTGTTCCTCAAGAAGTTGTTCCTCAAGAATTTGCTCTATGGTCTTTTTAGGTTTATCTTTATCGTAGGGAAAAACATCAGGAAAAATATCGTCCCATTTTCGTAGTCGTTCCTCATCCCGCCAGTCAAATTCCGTTAAAAAACGCTGTCGTTCCGGGATTTTACTCTCCGGATATATTTTTGATTCGGCATTGATTCGGCAGGAAACTATATCCATTTTCCGCTCAATAAATTCTCCCTGCAATATACCACAAATTGATTTGGCTATTCCTGTGCGTTCTTTTCCTTTGGTTTTGGACTCCTCTTCCACATAAGTTATAGATTCGGCATTCCCCTGTAAATCTACCAGATCTAATTCTTCATCTTGAAAATATGCATGAAGCATTCTTCCTTTAGCCTGATTGAACTCAAACTTAAGAGATAAGGAATCTACTTTACTTATTACAAAAGCATGTTCTCTGCCATAGATAGAATCTATTGCCTGAGTTTGTACGTTCAGATAAGCAGAAAGAGTATCAGCCGTGAGCTGTCTTCCTCCTGTCGACCAGAAAACAGGGTTCTTATAAAAGTCGATTCTTCCTATGGTTTCATGATAAACCAAAGAGTCACTTTTCCCCGATATGTTGGATTTAAAAAGCCTTCCGTTATGAAACCCTCTGATGGTCGATTTCTTATCTTTATTCTGAATGGCTATCAGGGTATCGGAATGGATGTATAGGGAATCTTTGGTTAATATTTTTACCATATAAGGTCTCCCGGTGACCATAGCCGAGTCTTTAAACCGGAATACTTCGCCATAATCTCCTATCAGGTATCTTTTTTCCTTAGGGTCATCAAGTTTTACGTTTTTAATGCCCTTTCCGAATCCGGTGAGTTCGTTAAAATACAGGTCGTCTCCGGATAATATTTTTCCCTGATAATGAACCCGTCCGTCGTTTTTCAGGTAAGATTCCTTAGTTTTTGTATGATAGGTTCCTGTGGTTCCGGTAACAAAGACCGTAGGGTCATTTTTATTGGAGATACGGGTGAATTGATTAAAATCGGCAATTCCCGTTTGGGTGTCATACTTAATATCGGAACCGTATATTACATATTCCGGAGATTCCAGAGTTGAATTTTCACCAAGCTCAATCCGGTTTTGCTTTACATAATATTTTCCTATTTTGGTTTTTGTTACATTTTGTCCTCTGTACACAGTTCCCCAGTTGTCAAAATAAGCAATATCCGCATTTGCATCATATATGAGTTTATCCGTTTCTACCGTTTGGTCAGGAGTGACCAGTTTCACATGATCATAGGCAATAGCCGTCCTTGTTGGGACATCATAAGTTAGTATATCACAAACCAAATCGGACTGTTTATCCGTAAAATGCACATTTCCTCTTGCTTCAATAAAATTTCTGTCTTGAAAATAAATTACGGAATCAGATTCCAGTCGGGAAGTTTCGTGTTCGGCAATAACATTTCCCGAATATACCATATTTCCATCGAAAACAAGTTCGTTAACCTCCTCCAAATCGGCATTTATCAATTTAACATGTTCCGGTTTAGGATTTTTCGTAGGAGTGGGAGGGGTTATTTGTGAAAATATAGATACACCGATAAAAAAGATAAAGAAGAAAAAATTAAATCTCATTAATTACCTTCGCTCTTTTGCATAAAAGTATAAAGAATGGCTTTCTATATCAATATTGAATATTTCTTCTAAAGAATCTTTAATTGATTGGATTCTTGGATCGCAAAATTCAACTACTTCCCCAGAGTCTATCATTAGTATGTGATCGTGTTGTCTTGCAAAATATGATTTTTCATATGATGCCGGCTCCCTTTCCCCGAATTGATGTTTTCTTACCAGTTTTGCATCCAGGAGAATATCTATAGTATTATATATAGTAGCCCTGCTTACCCGGTAGTTTTTTTCCTTCATCTTCACATATAATTCGTCAACATTGAAATGTCCGTCTGTGTTATATATTTCTGCCACGATGGCAAATCTCTCAGGAGTTTTCCGATGTCTTTTATCTTCCAAGTATTTTGTGAAAACTTTTTTTACAACTTCTATACTTTTATTTGCAGTTTCTGTACTCATAATTAGCATGTATATTATGCAAAGATAATAAATTAATAAACTGTTTTTTCGATTTTTTCGATAAATTTTTTAAGTAATATAATTCCGATTGCCAATAAGGACAGAAAATGATATGGAAATAAGGTTATATACATCAGTTGGAGTTACGATAATTCCCGATGTCATTAGTTGATTTCTACAACCAAAAATAAATGTTTAATTTTGCAAGATGGTAAGAAAAATAGAAAGATCGGTTGCTTTCCATACCTTAGGCTGTAAGTTAAACTTTGCCGAAACATCTACTATTGCGAGACAATTGATAAGTGAAGGATTTATCAAAGTTTCTTTTGATGAAGTAGCTGATATTTATATAATCAATACCTGCTCGGTTACGGAGAATGCAGATAAAGAATGCAAAACCATCGTAAAAAGAGCATTATATAAAAATCCCGAAGCCCTGATATGCGTCATTGGGTGTTATGCCCAGCTAAAACCCGAAGAAATAGCTCAGATTGAAGGAGTAGATTTAGTTCTCGGAGCCAAAGAGAAGTTTGCTATTCATAAATATATCGGTGAGTTAAAAAAAGATTCAGACACCAAAATTCATTCCTGTGAGATAGACAAAGCCGATTTTTTCGTAGGTTCCTATTCCATAGGCGACAGGACGCGGGCTTTCCTAAAAGTACAGGACGGATGTGATTATAAATGTACCTATTGCACGATTCCCTTAGCTCGTGGAATTTCACGTTCCGCAACTTTGGAGAATGTATTGCAACAAGCAGAAGAAATTTCGAGGAGAGGAATTAAGGAAATTGTACTTACCGGAGTGAATATCGGAGATTACGGAAAAGGAGAATCAGGGAATAAAAAACACGATCATACCTTTTTGGAACTGATACAGGAATTAGATAAAGTCCCCGATATTAAAAGGATTCGCATATCCTCCATTGAACCCAATTTACTAAAAAATGAAATTATAGATTTTGTATCCCGATCAAAGAAGTTCGTACCCCATTTTCATATCCCTTTACAGTCGGGGAGTGATGAATTGCTTAAGAAAATGAAGCGCAGGTATCTTTCCGGGTTATATAAAGAAAGGATTGAAAAGATTCATTCCCTCGTTCCCGATGTCTGCATCGGTGTAGACGTAATCGTGGGATTTCCCGGAGAGACCGAAGAAATATTTATGGAGACCTATAATTTCCTGCAAGAGCTTCCCGTTGGTTACTTACATGTTTTCACCTATTCCGAGAGAGAAAATACGGAGGCGATTCATATGGAAAACAGCATCCCTGTTTCCGAGAGGAAGAGGAGGAACAAGATGTTAAAGATACTTTCCGAGAAAAAACGCTATGCCTTTTATGAATCACAACTCGGAAGAACAAAAACCGTACTTTGGGAACACGAAAATAAAAACGGGATGATGTTCGGGTATACAGAGAATTATATAAGAGTAACCCAGCCTTACAACGAAAAGGAAATCAATCAGTTGGATGAGGTTTATCTGGATGCCGTTGATTCCTTTGGAAATGTCACTATAAAGTCGATGGTTTTCTTAACGAGATAGAGTTTTTTTAGGATTTGGGCGTGTCCCTAACGGGTCGGGCTATCCGTGTAGAGACGTCTTTACGTGGGTGTCCCTGTGGGCTTTCCACTACTATCCCTCACGCAGGGCAGTAGTTCGGTAGCCCCCAATCGCTTCGCTTCATTGGGGGTTATTTATATTGAACACTTCGTGTTCCTCCAGACACTTTATTAACCATATGCTTTAGCTTATGGACAGGCGGCAGCAACAGGATTTACAAAACCTCCTAATGCTTACAAGTTTCTTTAGCCAGAGCTTTATTATATAATGCCTGATATAAGGGAAGAATTTTATTTTTATCAAATACCAATGCCTCTTCCTGAGCCTGTCGTTTAAACTTGGTCAACAATGCATCATCTTCCAGCAACTTTATCGCATTAGCCGCCATAGATTCCACATCTCCCACAGGAGAAACAAAACCTGAAAATCCATCCTTGTTCACTTCCGTAATTCCTCCTACATTACTGGATATTACCGGAATGCCGCAAGCCATAGCTTCCAGAGCCGACAACCCGAAACTTTCATGTTCCGACGGCAGCAAAAACAAATCCGCAATACTTAAAAGAGATTGCACATCCTGTATTTTTCCAAAGGTTTTGATCTTATCCTCCAAATGATATTCTGTTGTCAAATGTTCTATGGTTTCCGTTTCAGGACCTTCTCCCACTATGAGTAATTTAGAGCGTATCTTCTTCTGAACCAGATTAAATATGGAAATTACATCATCAAGTCGTTTTATCTTCCTTAAATTAGATACATGGATCAACAGTTTTTCCTCTTCTTCCACAAAGTTTCTCCGTATGCAGGGAGTTGACTTTTTAACCGAACTAATATCAATAAAATTGGGTATTACTTCTATCTCTTTTTTAATATCAAAAACTTCATAACTATCTTTTTTCAAACTGTGGGAAACAGCTGTAATATAGTCGGACTGGTTAATGGAAAATTCTACTCCCGACTTATAAATAGGGTGTTTTCCTACCAGAGTAATATCCGTTCCGTGCAGGGTTGTAATTACCGGCAGAAAAATATCCTTTTCCCTCAATATCTGCTTGGCAAAATACGCTGCATATGCATGGGGAATTGCATAATGTACATGCAATAGATCCAATCCGTAAGTTTCTGCAATATTCACAATAATTGTAGACAAAGCCAACGAAAAAGGCTGATATTCAAACAGCGGATAAGGTTTAATATTTACCTGATGAAAATAAACATTAGGCAGGGTAACGTCCAGTTTTGCGGGTAAACTATAGCTGATAAAATGAGCCTCATGTCCTTGTGTCGCCATTTCCATACCCAACTGGGTAGCTACAATTCCGCTTCCTCCAAAAGTAGGATAACAAACAATTCCTATCTTCATTTAGTTATTGCAAAAAGTTTAACATATCATAATAATTTTCAGAATTTATCCCATGTCCGGCGAGATATTCATGATATTCATAATCCAAATTCAGTTCTTCACAAATAGATTTAAATTGTCTTGACCATGCAATAGGTATGACAGGGTCATCTTTTCCGTGTGAAAAGAAAAATTCCAGTTGAGAAAAATCCTTCCCCAACTCCACATCCTTCAACAACTCCGGTTCCGGATAACCACTTAAACATAGAACTTTTTTAAATTTATCCGGATGATGTAAAGCCAGTGAAAAAGAAATAATCGCTCCCTGACTGAAGCCTAAAAGATTTATATTATTCTTATCAAAAGGATATTTACTACTTACCTGTTCTATAAACTGAAAGATTACCTGTTGGGCTTCTGTTGCCTGCTTGGCATCAACCATTCTTACCCCGCCTGAAAAATCCAGGTCATACCATGCATATCCACCCATAGTAGTATCACGTATGGCACGCAGGCTTATGATATAGGCATCATCCGGGAGTTCTTCGGCGAAGCTGAACAAATCCTGTTCATTGCTTCCATAACCGTGCAGTAACAGTATTAATGACGGCTTTTCAGTTGCTGATTTAGGTTCTCTAAGTAAGTAGTTCACCATGTTTTGTATTTTTATCCAGTTAACAAAAGTACTTATTTTTCAGAAAAGTAATGAATATTTAACCAAATCGGACAAATGCCTCTTTATTTCAGGGAGATAAAAAACGAATATTTAAAAAGCTCCCGAATAGACATTATCTAACCTATTTCCCGATTTTCTAGCATAGGAACAAATTGATAATCACCGAATTCCAGAGTTTCAAATGTATTTTCATCCAGTTTCAGAACCGTATACATTTTCTGTTCTTTATCTCCGATAGGAATTACCATAACTCCGCCGATAGAAAGTTGTTCCAATAACTTTTTGGGCATGGTAGGTGCTCCGGCAGTTACAATTATCTTATCAAACGGAGCGAAAGAAGGCAATCCCTGATACCCGTCACCGAAAGTTTGAAATTTAGGAGAGAAATGTATTTTTTTTAGTATGTTCTTTGAAAATTCAAATAACTCTTTTTGCCTCTCTATGGTATAAACCTGTGCTCCTAAAGCAATCAAAACAGCAGTTTGATAGCCTGATCCGGTACCTATCTCCAATACCTTCTCTCCTTTCTGGACATGAAGCAGTTGCGTCTGGAAAGCCACCGTGTAAGGATGAGAGATAGTCTGACCCGAAAGAATCGGGAAAGCCCGGTCTTCGTAAGACAGGTCTTCAAAAATGGAATCAATAAAAATGTGTCTCGGAACCTGATTTACTGCATTTAGAACAACTTCATCCGTTATTCCTTTTTGTCTTAGCAGGTTAACCAGCTGATTCCTCTTCCCTTTATGTTTTAATGTATCCAATTTCATCTGCCTGCAAGTTATTCAAAATATAAATGGAAAACAACACCGATGTTTTTATATTAACGTGAGTTCGGGTTAAGCACATTATAATTTTTTGAATTGGAATATGATGAAAGATAATTGAATAATGTTACATTCCTCCGGAATGCCGTTATGGGTGGGGGATTGTTCAT
>JAISSC010000139.1 GCA_031273305.1 Flavobacteriaceae bacterium | reverse complement strand
AACGTCATAGTGGGTTGTATGCCGTCAGGTATACAACAAACAATAATCATTTAAAATTCAATTAATTAAATATACGAATTAGAACCTTTTATAAATCTCTTATCCCGAACTCACGTTAATTTAGGATTTACATTTATTTCCGCATGAAACAGGATAAAGGCAAGTATGGTGGCTACTCTTTTATTTCCGTTGCTTAGATAATGTCCTTTGGTTATGTTAAATAAAATACCGCATATCTTTTCTTCAAGAGTAGGATAATAATCGGAATGGTAATTCCTTAATTTCATTTTCCGTATAGTTTGGAATTAACTCTTCGCTTGTTGAATATAATCTTCTCAGACTCTCTATTATGAGTAGTAAGATTTCTCTGTTAATGGGAATATTATAATTCAAAATATCAGGTTTTAGATAATTCTATCATTACCTGCCTAAAGTCTTCACCGGAAATTTCTTCAACCAGTTGATTGGAAATCTGAATAATATTCTTGTAGTAATTGATGATAGTATCTTTTTTGATTTCAATATTTCTTTCTCCCGGAACATACGAATTACTCCAGGGAGTATCTTTTTGATGGGTAAGGTCAACTAACAAAAAAGGTGCTTTGCTTCCATAAAGGTGAAGTACTCTGTCAATACTGGTTTTTTCATTTTCTTCCAGTGAAATAATATCAGTATCAAAATAGCCGTTATTAAAAGCACTATAAACATCCGGAATTACAGGTCCGTATTTCCACGCTTCAATCCTGTCAGGGAATAAATGTTTATCATGTACGGCTCCATAAAAACCAAAGGATATATACAGGAGTTTATTTATCTTAATGTTATCCCTGTATCCCTGACTATGGATATATTTTGCTATGTTTAATGCCGTTTGCATAATGCAAAGATACGTATTTTTGAACAGTTGCGAATTGCTTACAAATTTTAGTTAACTTTGGAAAAACGATGAATAAAAAGACAAAGTCCATTCCTGTAAATTCTATATTGGGCGACCTTAACACAGGTATTGTCATTGGAAAAGCATTGTTTAAAAATTTACACGCTTTAGAGAAATTAGAACATTCACATCGGGACGACTATCATCTATTTTTCTTGATTGAAAAAGGAACTGTTTCCATTGAAATTGACTTTCAAACACACAATATAAAACCCTTATCGGCTATCTATATTCATCCGAATCAAGTTCATCGTATGATAGCGTTTGACAATGTAACCGTAAGTATTTTAGCAATCAATAATGAAAACCTGAATCCTGAATATCTGAATTTACTGGAAGACATCACACCTGCAAAACCATTATCATTAAAGAAAGAAACATTTACCCTTATTTCTGAAGCCGTATCACTTAGTATAAAATTTTCGGAGAGAGAACACGAAAAATTATATCACTTTTTACTAAAAGACAGTTGCAATATCTTAGTTGCTTTAATAGCTTCTCAATACTTAGAAAAATCAAAACCAACCGACAAACTTTCACGGTTTGAATTTGTTACCAAAGCCTTCAAAACAATATTGGAACGTAATTTTATTACAGCTAAAAGCCCGACAGAATACGCTAAAACACTTAATATATCTACGGCTTATTTAAACGAGTGTGTCAAACAAACAACGGGCTATTCCGTTTCACATCACATACAACAGCGTATTATTTTAGAAGCAAAACGCTTGCTTTATTATTCTGACAAATCGGTAAAAGAAATTGCAACCGAATTGGGTTATGATGATTACCCTTATTTTTCACGACTGTTTACCAAAGTTACGGGAATGTCTGCATTGGCATTTCGGAACAAAAACCACGAATAGTCCAATACTTGCCTTTTATTGTCATTGTCTGCTCTTATCATTCATTGTTCCTTTGCAAAGAATTTTAAAATGAAAAACAATGATTTCAAAAATGCCAAAGTGGATTGGCGATTGGTTGGAAGGCTCATTCGGTCCACGTTTAACGGTTTTAGATACAGATTACATAACGCCTGCTATTAAAAATATACGCTTTCAAGGCGACATCTCAAAAATGGATTTTCTTATTGGCAGTGCAAGCGTAATTCGTGTAAGCGACACGGAATACAGAAATTACACACCTACTTATTACGACATTAAAAAAGGTGTTTTTGAAATCATTTTTCATATACATGGAAACGGAATAGGAAGCAAATATATCGATTCTTTGAAAGTTGGTGATGAATTGTATATCAGTAGTCCGAGAGGACGTAAAGAATACGACCCGAACGTAAAACAATATTTTATTTTCGGAGATGAAACTTCGTTAGGGCTTGCCTGTTCGTTTCTTCCTGTTTTGAAACAAAACGGACATCAATTCCAATTCTATTTTGAATTAGATGAAGGAAATAAAAATGCACCTCAATTATTGGGATTGGAAAACTATACTGTATTTCCGAAAAATGGTTCATTCAGAAATGAAAAGTGGATAAGTGATTTACCATTATTCAATACAGACGAATGGAATACAGCCAAATTTATTTTAGCAGGAAATGTCAAATCAGTTCAAACTTTTAGGAAGGTTTTAAAAAACAGCACCACAGGAAAAATACTTGCTCAAGGTTATTGGCTTGAAGGGAAAAAGGGATTGTAACAACAGACCGAATGACCTGACAGAAGAAAGATAGCTGCAACCTATATAAATAAAACCTTTTTTCAAAAGCTGTTTCTATGGTTGTTTTATTTCCCTTATAATATCCACTGCCCCTAAAATTTGAGCTTTTTTAGCCAGTATTTTCCCTTTTGAACGATATTCTGATACAGGAAAAATTTCATCAAGTAAAACTTTCCGAGTTCCATTCAGAGAAACAACTCCTGCCCTGAAATGGATATTATCCTTTTCTATTTTTGCAATAGCCCCAATAGGTGCCGTACATCCTCCTTCCAATATATTCAGAAATTCCCTTTCTATTTCCACACAAATCCGGGTATCCTGATGGTTTATCCCTGACAGTATCCCTAATAACTCCTGATTGGTCTCTAAAGAAGTTACCGCTACTACTCCCTGTGCAGGTGCGGGAATGATAAAATCCAGTATTTCATAGGATAAAGAAAGCCCCAACCGTTTAATTCCGGCTAAAGAAAGTATAGTTCCGTCAAAATTTTCCGATTCCAATTTTCTTAATCGGGTCTGGACGTTTCCTCTTATATCATCAAATGTAACTTCCGGATATTGTGCTTTCCAAAAGGCTCTTCTCCTCAGGCTTCCACAACCTATGTGGAGGTTTTCAAATATTCCTTTTTGAGCTTTTGTTCCGTGACTTCTTATCAAAACATCCGACTCATAATCTCTCTCTAACACGGCTGAAAGTATAATTTTCTTGGGTAAAAGGGTAGGAACGTCTTTTAGACTATGAACCGCAATATCTATTTCATTATTAAGCAATGCAACATCGAGGTCTCTGGTAAATACCCCCGTAATATTCATCTGGTATAAAGGCTGGGTTAAGTTTTTATCTCCTAAAGAAGTTATTGGTATAATTTCTGTCGGATACCTGAGGTTTTTTAATCGTTGTTCCACTTCTGATGCCTGCCACATAGCCAGAAGACTGTTGCGGGTACCGATACGAATAGGTTTCATATAAACAATTTAAGGGTTGGAGACCTGAAGCTGAAACATTTCCTTGAACAACCCGATAGTATCCTCTGCCTTTTCCGGGTTTTTAATAAGATAATCCGCAAGTCTGTTGGTTATTTTTTGTACTAATCTATCCGAGAGTTCTGTTTCTCCTTCGGAAATAGTTATCAGGTCTTTTTTCAATGTTTTTATCTGATATTCCTTTATCCTGTCCAAGTCGGATTTGAATGCGTGAATAACCGGAACATATTTTCTGTTTTCTGCCCAGATTGTAAATTCTTCCAACATTTCCTCCACAACGGTTTCCGCTTTGGGTATTTCTTTATTTCTTTGTTCAAACGTGCTGTTTATCGTTCGGGACAGGTCATCCACATTCAACAGGGTAACATGGTCATATTCATTCAATGCTATGGAAACGTTGGCAGGTACTGACAGGTCTATCAAGGTTATAGGTTTTCGGGCAACCAAATCCTCTTTATTGATGATAGGTTTTGATGAGCCTGTGGCTACAATAACTATGTCGGATTCATTAACCTGCGGAAGTAACTCCGAATATTCTCTTACCTTTAAATTAAATACTTTGGCAATTTCTTCTGCTTTTGAAGCCGTACGGTTTAAGAGGGTTATATCCGGAACGTCTATATGCTTTACCAAATTTGCACAAGTATTTCTCCCTATCTTTCCTATGCCGACCAGAGTTATTTTCTTTTCGGAAAGTTGGGTGAAATTATTTAAAATGTAATGAACCGCAGCGTAAGACATGGAAGTTACGCCATTGCTTAGTGCGGTAGTTGCCTTTATCTTTTTTGAGGTTTGGATTCCTGTGTTTACCAGTCTTTCTAGAAAAGCATTAGTGACATGATATTTTTTAAATCGTTTGAACCATGTTTTTATCTGGGAAATAATTTCAAAATCACCCAATATCTGGCTTTCCAATCCTGCGGACACACGCAGAAAATGAATAAGGGCATCTTTTCCGTTATAGATGGTGCTGTATTGTTTAAATTCCTCCGGAGAAACGTCAATCTGTCGACAAAAGAGTTCAATAACTTTCTCTATATCGTCCGTTTGTGTATAAAGTTCGGTTCTGTTACAAGTGGAAAGTACAAAAATCTTCGTGTTTTGAAAGGAATTTATATCTTTGGAAAAGTTTTCAACCCATTCAGGAAAAAAACTAAATCTTCCACGGACTTTAGTATCTGCCTTTTCATAACTCAGACTTACGGTATAAAACCTTCCGATAGTGTTAGACTGAAACTCTTTCATAGCTTTTGTAGCAACAAATTTATGAGTACTTGTATATATAAAATACCTATATTTACAAAAAAATACCTGTGAAAGTAAAATTTTACGAGTTTGTAACAAGTCTAAATAACATATGTCCATGATAAAAATCATGTTATGGTTGATGTATATTGGTTTTCAAAGATTTAAAAATGGATTTAAAAAATACCTTTAAGAGCAGAATCAGGGAAAATAAGATAGGCGCAGATATTTATCTGGCTCAAATCGACAATTATACCGTTTTTACGGATACTATTTCCAAACCTGTGGGCAAACGATTCGTACAATTTTATTTTTGTACCAAAGGGAGAGCTGCCTTTCATTTTGAAAACAGAACTCCTTATCTGATGAAAGAAGGAAATTCTCTGCTTTTTTTTCATCCTGAAATTGACGTTCCTGCCAACATCAGCTTGTCAAAAAAATCAAAACTGGTCATTTTTGTAATAACCATCCAAAAGCTGGAAGAGATATTCTTTCAACATAAAGATAAACTCCCGTTTTTTGCCAAAGATACTTATACCGATTTTTATCTGGAAAAACCCTTAGGTGTCTCTGAAAAGTTAATTATCACCCAATTGGAGAATTTCTCGTTAGATTCGGAGTTTGAAAATGCGTATCTTACTCTAAAACTCCATGAATTATTACTTTATTATTTTTCCCGTTCAGAGGATGATTCGGAAAAAGGCTCTTCTATTAAAGATGAGAAATTGATTGCCCAACTTCAAGAGATAAAGGAGTTAATACTGGAAAACATAGCAAATCCTCCTACGCTAAGGATCCTTTCCGAAAAAACGAATGTAAGCGAGTATAAGATAAAGGAGGGGTTTAAAAAATTATATGGAAAAACTATCTCTAACTTTATTCTGGATACCAAACTTGAAATAGGAAAGGAAAAACTGGATATGAAAGTAAAGCAGGTACAGGAAATCGCTTATGATCTGGGCTATGAGAATCCAAGCCATTTTATTGAGGCTTTTAAAAAGAAATACGGAATTACGCCCAAACAATGGATGATGAAATAGGTCGAAGTTTAGGGTTAAATGGATAAATCTCTCTGCTTTTTAGTAAAAAACTTACAGGTATTAATTGTTAAAATCTTAAAAATATTTTTTGTATTAACTTTATTTATATATCTTTACCTAAATAATTTTAGATTTACTTATATACACGGCTAAATTTTATATTTTACGATATGAATAGTAGAAAAAAAATATCTAAAACATCAAAGGAAGACAGCAAAAAGAAGAAAGTTGACTTCATTTCCGACTATAATAAAATTGTAACTTTTAAAGGTTCCATTAATAAAACTGTGTTAACAAGTAACTGGAAAATGAAAGGAGATTTCTTTGAAAAATATTCTATCTATGATGAAAGTTACGAAATGGTTCCTACATTAGAATCTGTAGGCTCTACTATAATAAAAAAGTAATTAGCGATGCCTAATTGGAATGAAGTTCTTCAGGAAATACATTTAGAAAGGCAAAAAAATTCTACCGTTAATCCTTTAGATGTTGTTCGAAGGAAATATTTAAAAATAATTTCAGATGTAACAAAAAGGAACACCATAGCCTATTATTCCGGATGGCTACAACATCCAACAGCCTCAGATACAGCTATAAACGATAAAGATAAGTCCGGATTTATGTTAGCCATTAACAAATTAGACAGGAAAAAGGGCTTAGATTTGCTTTTGCATACTCCCGGTGGAGACACAGCTGCAACGGAATCGTTAGTGGACTATTTATATTCTATGTTTAGTAATGATATTAGAGTTATAGTTCCTCAAATATCAATGTCCGGCGGAACAATGATAGCCATTGCATCAAAAGAGATTATAATGGGAAATCATTCTAATTTGGGGCCAATAGATCCTCAAATCGGAGGAATAGCATGCCATGCTGTTCTGGAAGAATTTAAACAGGCAAAAGATGATGTTCGAAAGAATGTAAATTATGCTGCTCTTTGGCAGGTTATAATAGGCAAATATCATCCTACTTTTTTAGGGACTTGTCAACAAGCTATTGATTGGTCAAAAAGAATGGTAAAAGAATGGTTATCAAGGAATTATACCCCTGACGAAGTGAGTAGAATTGTCGATATTTTTTCTGATCATTCCGAACAAAAATCGCACTCAAGACATATTTCTAAACAAGAATGTAAAAATGCGGGGTTAAAAATAGTAGATTTAGAAAGTGATCCGTCTCTACAAGATGCCGTATTAACTACTCATCATGCCTTTATGCATACTTTTTCTAATACACTTGCGGTAAAAATAATTGAAAATCAAAATGGTGTAGCTTATATTGAACAAGTTAATACTAAACCTTAAAAAATCGATACCTTTGTTCCGGACAAACGACTATTTTCCAAATCCTGTAGGGAAGTAGCATTGGACGCTTACCTGTTTTTATATGAAGCAAAAGGAAAAAGTACAATACCTTATTGATGAATTAAATAAATTATATCCTAATCCTGCGATTCCACTGGATCACAGGGATGTTTTTACTTTGTTGATCTCTGTTTTGCTGTCGGCACAGACCACAGATAAAAAGGTGAACGAAGTTACTCCCGACTTATTTAAAATCGCTCCGGATGCCTTTAAAATGGCGGAGTTACCGGATTGGGAAATTAAGGAATATATTAAGGAAATCGGGCTTTCCACAACTAAATCCAAACACATTCATAATCTGGCAAACATTTTGGTAGAAAAATACAGGGGAGAAGTTCCGTCTACCTATGAGGAACTGGAGGCTTTGCCCGGAGTAGGGCATAAAACCGCTTCCGTAGTTATGAGTCAGGGTTTCGGATACCCTGCTTTTCCGGTAGATACCCATATTCACCGGCTGATGAAACTTTGGAAACTGACAAAGGGAAAAAATGTGGAGGAGACAGAAAAAGACGCCAAACGACTATTCCCTAAAGAATTATGGAACAGACTTCATATCCAGATTATTTATTATGGCAGGGAATACTCTCCGGCAAGGGGATGGAGCCTGGAAAAAGATTTTATTACCCGGAATATACTAAAAAAGTGATTTTATGATTACCGTTAAAAACACATAAATCGTTACGGAATCCTGCATGATTCTGTCCGAATTAATATCTTTGGACATAAAAAACAATAAAATGAAAACGATAGTATTGATATTCGGTGCTTTATATGGTTTAACTTCCGTTATTTTGGGTGCTTTTGGTGCTCATGCATTCAGGAAATTATTATCCGTAGAAAAGCTAACCAGTTTTGAAACCGGAGTTAGGTATCAAATGTACCACGCATTAGCCCTTTTAATCATAGGGAGTTCATTATCTTTTATTTCCGGTCTGGAAAAATGGGCAGGCTGGGGAATTATCATAGGGACATTCCTTTTTTCTGTGAGTATTTATTTTCTGGCGTTCTCCGAATACTGGAATGTAAATCTAAAATTTTTGGGACCCGTAACTCCTATCGGAGGAACTTTTATGATCATCGGGTGGGCGTGTTTGTTGTTTCATTTTTTTAAAAGCAGATAAATATTCTTTCAGGAGGCATTTTATAATTTTTGCGACACCAAAAAGCCCGGAGGGCTTGATTTTCATAAGAGGCTGTCCAAAAAGCGGATACATTTCACGATAGGGCAAGTCCCGCATGGGACGACACTTTATTAACCGTATGCTTTAGCTTATGGGACAGGTGGCAGCAACACGATGGCAAGTCCCGGAGGGACGACACTTACCTGATATTATGCGATTCTCAGAGGGGTTCGCTAACCTTTTTGGACAGCCTCGAATAGTAACCCCTCAAACAGTGCCTGAAAGGCAGGACTAGAAAGTGTTTTTAATCAATATCTCCTGATTTGGACACTTTAAAAAACTTACAAATGCGCTTATCCCGAATTTACGTTAAATCATATTGACACACTATGTTCCCTTAAAGCATCATTTAGGGATGTTTTTTTATCTGTGCTTTCTTTCCTTTTACCGATGATAAGGGCACAGGAAACCCCGTATTCTCCTGCCGGAAATTTCTTCGTAATAGAGCCGGGAATAACTACGGAACGAGGAGGCACATAACTTTTGTACTCTATCGGTTCTTCTCCGGATACATCAATGATCTTGGTAGAAGCAGTTAAGGTAACATTTGCTCCCAATACGGCTTCATCTCCTACATGAACACCCTCTACCACGATGCAGCGGGAGCCTACGAAACAGTTATCCCCGATAATTACCGGAGCTGCCTGCAACGGTTCCAATACTCCCCCGATCCCTACACCTCCGCTCAGGTGAACATTTTTACCGATCTGTGCACAACTTCCCACCGTTGCCCATGTATCAACCATAGTTCCCTCATCCACATACGCCCCGATATTCACATACGAGGGCATCATAATAACGCCTTTGGAAATATAGGCTCCTTTCCTTGCCGTAGCTCCGGGAACCACCCTGATTCCTTTGGCGGCATAGTCTCTTTTCAAAGGAATTTTATCATGGAATTCAAAAATACCCACTTCCAATGTTTCCATATTCTGAATGGGAAAATACAAAACCACTGCCTTTTTTACCCATTCGTTTACCTGCCATTTTCCGTCTCCTAAAGGTTGAGCCACGCGTAATTCTCCACAATCCAATAATTCTATAACTTCTCTGATTGCCGTTTGATACTGATTCTCCGACAACAGGGAACGATTATCCCAAACTTTTTCAATAGTATGCTGTAAATTTTTCATATTCTTTGTTTAAGTAGCAAATTTAATAATTTTGTGTAAGCTCCCGGTGTTTATTTCATTTATATTCTTGCCTGATTAGAAAAGAACTAATAGAGAAAATACGTAACAATTGGAGTTCGATAAATACTCCCGCAGAAGAAATTTAACGGAAAATATCATCAAATTTTATCTTCTACTTTTAAAAACTGGGCTTCATACAGTTTTTTATAATATCCTCCTTTTTGCAATAGTGTTTCATGATTCCCTATTTCCACTATTCTGCCATGATCTAAAACAATAATCTTATCTGCATTTTGAATGGTTGCCAACCTATGGGCAATAATGATGGAAGTGCGGTTTTGTGTAACTTTATCTGTAACTTTCCGGATTAATTCCTCTGACTTTGTGTCTATGGAAGAAGTTGCTTCATCTAGTATCAAGACCGAAGGATTATATAAATATGCCCGCAGGAATGAGATCAATTGTCTCTGTCCGAGAGAGATAGAGGCTCCTCTTTCGCTTACTTCATATTCATATCCATTAGGTAAGCTCATAATAAAATCATCTATCTGAATATCTTTGGCTGCTTTTCTTACATCTTCGTAATTTATCTTATTATCCCCAAATGTGATATTTTCAAGAATAGTCTCATTAAATAAAAAAACATCCTGTAATACTACGGCGATATGAGAGCGTAAGTTATGCAGTTCATACTCCCTTATGTCTGTTCCGTCAATATAAATATGTCCTACCGAAATATCATAGAATCGGCTCAACAAGTTGATTATTGTGGATTTTCCCGCTCCTGTCGCTCCAACTATCGCAACTTTCTCTCCCGCAGATACTTCAAAGGATATATCTTTCAAAACGCTTTCCCCCTCAACGTAGGAAAAGGAAACCTTATCAAATACAATATCTCCTTTGATGCTTTCTTTCTTCACCGTTCCCGTATCCGGAATCTCATGATGGGAATCCAACACGGTAAATACTCTCTCTGCACCTACGACACCTCTCTGTATAGTGTTAAAACGGTCTGCAATCTGCCTCATCGGGCGTACCAGCATATTAATATAGGAAGTGGTGAAAGCAATTAATACTCCCGGCGAGATATTATGAACCGTCAAAGCATCCCGACCGGCATACCATATCATAATACCCACTGCCACCCCGGTGATAATATCCACAATCGGAAAAAAAAGGGAGAAATAGAACACCGTTTTCAAATATGCTTTTTCCAGCTTCGTATTGATCTTTAAGAAGTTGTAATACTCTCTTTCCTGTTGGTTAAACACTTGTACTATCGACATTCCGGAAAGCCGTTCCTGTACAAAACTATTCTGATTGGCTGTCTGAGTTCTTTCTTCTGAAAATGCTTTTTTAATTGCTTTCTGGAAAAGCCGGGTCACAATAACCATTATCGGGAAGATGAACAATGCTATGGTGGCAAGCTCCCAGTTTATCCAGTACATCACCACTAATACAAAAATAATCCGTAATATGTCTCCCAATACCATCAGAATGCCATCCGTAAAAATGGTCGAGATTGTTTCTATATCCGAAACCGAACGGGTAACTAAAACGCCCAAAGGAGTCTTATCAAAAAAGGCAGACTTAAAATATATCAATTTTTTATATAATCGGGTCCTCAGGCTACGAATTACATTTTGGGCAACAAAATTAGACACATAGACCAACAAAAACTGCAATGCTACTTCTGCCAGCAACAGAAGAAAGATAAAGAGTAGAGATTGGTATAATCCGTGAAAATCTTTGTTTTTCAGAATATCCTCATCAATGGCGTGACTAATCAGAACCGGACGATAAGAGGAAACAAAGGCTAAGACCAAAGCAATAAATATGGTAGAATAAAACCATACCGGATACCGACTTCCCAGTTTCATCAGACGAGAAAGCACCTTTCCCGTATGTAAATTTCCCTTTTTATCTTCCGGTTTGTCTTTCATAAATATGCTGAGGATAATCAACGTTTACCAAAATAAGCCCCTGAGCCGGAGCCGAAGCAGAGGCAAATTTACGGTCTTTTTTCTCAATAATTTCCCGAAATTCCTCTATACTCAATTTTCCTCGTCCCACATCAATCAAAGTTCCCACAATAGCCCGAACCATATTCCGTAAAAAACGGTTAGCAGAAACGGTGAATACCAATTCATCTTCATTCTGCTCCCAGTTTGCCCGAAAAATAGCACAATCATTGGTTTTATTATCTGCATGTAGTTTGGAAAAACTGGTAAAATCGGTGTATTCAAACAGGATTTTTGCTGCTCTGTTCA
>JAISSC010000116.1 GCA_031273305.1 Flavobacteriaceae bacterium | reverse complement strand
TGATAATAAGGGATTCGGAAATTTTTAACCTGAAAAATGTCCTTTAAGCTACAAATATTATGAAAAAAATTGTGATTTTGAACTTGCATGAATCATAAGAATAGGTGTGCGACATTATTGTTATAGTTGAGATTGCCACGCTCCACTCGCAACATCTTTCATCATATTACAATCCATAAATTACTATGGGCTTAAACCGAACTCACGTTAATTAACCTAAGTTCGGGATAAGAAATTTTATCTGATTATTGTTTGCAAGGAGGTACGACGTAGAGACATCCCAATTTGGGCGTCTCTGTGCGTTATCATTGTTGAGATTGCCACGTTCCACTACGTTGCGAGCGCAGCGTGGCAACCACGCAAAGACACCATGCATAAGGACACAATGACCTTATGCACAGTATATTACATTCACATAAAGACGCCCAAGTTGGGCAGCCTCTACAATACTATGGTGTTGTATTAATACGGTTATACTCTGCCTTATCTAACGCCCAGGCTAATACATTAGCAAACAAAATAGAATTAACTACACTGGTGGCTCCGAGATAATAACCATTTCCGGCAGCACCATAAGAAGGGTTAACAATAGGTTGATAAGCTGAATTTGTTGCAAATGGGTTAATGGTATTACCAGTAGGAATACCAGACTCAATAGCTCCACTAGATATAAAACCTCCATCACCTACCCAGAATAGATTTAAAGTATTATGTTTAAACATAGATACTCCTGAATAGGACGTTGTACTATTTAAAGCTGTTGCTCCTGAATATATTGTTATATCTTCTGTTGGTAAATTTTCAAGAATCCTGGTCGGTGTAGCATCTTCTCCCCAAGACTCTCCTCTGATATCTCCAAAAGGTCCATTTAGAATAATATCATCAGTATTTGATAATTGATACAAAGCTCCTGCGGCATTACGAGTTTGTGAGGTAATTGAATTATTATTAAAAATACTTCTCATGAAATCTTCAACACTAGTCATTTCACCAAACATAATAACTACTCCTCCTTGGTTTAAATAATTTACCAAAGCGTTATTTGCAGCAGTAGTAAGGACAAGACCATACCCTATAATAACAATATCCGGTTTTTCTGCTGCGTTTAATGCACTTACAAGGTCAGATGCACTAGTAGCAACATTTGTATGCTCAAATCCTTCTGTCTTTATTTTGCTTTCAGCAGTTGTTCCGAAATTAATTGGAGCATCCATCATATTTCTTGATGCGTTATTCCATGCACTATATGCTGATGTACCGGCATGCAATACTTTCTTTCTTGGAATTGTTATATTTACAGTAGTAGCACAGGGAATTTCAGTACCATTAATGTTAATCGTTACTACATCACCAAGTTGTCTAAGCAAAGGAGTACCTTGTCCGGGAACCCGGAGAGTATATTTACCGGGTGCTAAAAATCTCCCGCTGGTAAAAAAGTTATACCCGTTTGTGGTTCTGGCAATTACAGTATATTCACCTTCTTGCGCTACATCCAAAGGAATGATGAGATAATGAGATGGAGTTAATTCCGTTCTCACATAGTATGTACCTTTTACTTCTATATCGGAACAATCAATATCCTCAAAGGTAGCCTTGTCAGGCACTTCACCTACAAGAATGCTTTCCCATTCCTGTTTTGTACTGTTCCAGTAATTGAATCTATCTTCTGTGGTGTTATAGATCAATAAACCGCTATCTAAGGATGTAGTCGTAATTTCATCTCTTTGTTCTTCGGTTAAACGCGGAATAATGATTCCTTTCTTTTGAATCTCAGATAATGGATTAGCCAGGCCTAGTCTTTCTGAAATATGTAATAAGGTGTTGCCATTCGGTTCTTCTGTGTTTATACCCACTTGTGAGTAAGATATGGAGCTTAAAATAATTGCTCCTATTTCTATAATTTTTTTCATTTTATTGATTAATTAAGCTATTAAAAAACGAATTATTAACATTGATTAATTATCGTATCTCTCTGTTTTTTATCCCAAATCATTTATAGCTCATCAATGATTGAAAAAATTATCCTACATGAATCAATAAAACTTCTGCTTCAAATATTTAATTTTCAGAAGATTGATTTACAATTTTTACCAAACCAAAATGAACTTATTTATATTATACAAATATATAATATAAATAAGGTAGTATTACTTAAACTCCAATAGATTTTTCTTATCCGTTAATAATTAATTAAAAATATAGCCTGAAGAATGCCTATTAGAGCATAATATTTAAAAAATAACTGATTTTTATCACGTATTATTATACAACTTATATTTGCAAACCGCAGGTGAAGCAAATTGTTTCCTGAACCGTTCAACCCCTTTCGGTTGAAAGGATAACGCCCGCATTTACCCCCCAATGAAAGTAGGGACGTTCCTGCGTGAGCGTCCAATATGAATAACCCCCAATGAAAGTAGGGACGTTCCTGCGTGAGCGTCCAATATGAATAACCCCCAATGGAAGTAGGGGCGTTCCTGCGTGAGCGTCCAATATGACATTTTGGAGAAATGCACAAGATAAAACATACTAAAAAACCCGTGAAATTAACTTCCATGGGTTCTTAAATAAAAAATTATAGTTTATGTATAAAGTTCCTAACCTGCCTAAGCAGAAAAGGTTTAATGTTTAGAATCTACAACCGTTATAATAACAGCCCTGTTCCAGTTATTGGTAGGATACGGTTGAACTTTATCTCCTATCCAAGAGGAAACGATACGGTCTTTAGAAATTCCATATTCGGTGATTAATTTATCTTCTACAGCCTGTGCTCTTTTTTTA
Organism: Flavobacteriaceae bacterium; assembly: GCA_031273305.1. Lineage (GTDB taxonomy): Bacteria > Bacteroidota > Bacteroidia > Flavobacteriales > Weeksellaceae > Apibacter. The sequence continues at coordinate 1,360 of JAISSC010000116.1, read as the reverse complement.
GATAACTCTTCATTAATTGTCGGTGTACCTGTTTGTTTGTCGGCATAACCTACAATTTCAACGACAGTGTTATTGTTGTTTTTCAAGAACTGTGCAACGTTATATATAACAACTTCCTGACTAGCAGAATCAATGCTTGATTTGTTTATCTCAAATTGAACCGGATAAGGGATGTCTTTTATTACGGTTTCGGTAATAGTCTGTTTACTGTTTTTAGCCTCTTCCAACTCTTTTCTTAAACGTTCATTTTCTGTAACTAATTCATCTATTTGTTTATTTAGCTCATCCAATAATGAACTATTATCAACTACCTCAACGGCTTTTTCAAAATTCTGCTTTCCTCCCAACTTGAAAGAAATTCCTAACGTAGCAGAGCCTATTCCATCCCAGTCTTGTCTATTATAACCTTTTGTAGTGCGTTTTATTTTATCTCCTACTCTTGTATCAAAGCGGGCATCATTAAACTTGGATTGTACTGCCTGCCCCGAAATATCTAATGTAAGAGCAACCTTTTCACTTATTCTAAAGGTATTTAAGAATCCAACAGCTGCAACAGGACTTAAATAATTATCTAAACTTTTTTTATGATCCGTAGCTATACCCACTCCTAAGTATGGGATAAAATTATAGACTCTGTCTTCTTTATACCCTGCAACCAGATTGGTGAAATTTAACAACGCATCTGCATGTGCAGAAAGATAATAGCCTGTAGCCATTTTATGTCCCGGATTGCTGGCTGCTCCTTTCTCGTTGAAAGTATGCTTTTGACCTCCTTGCAGAGTCAACCTTGCTCCATAGACAGGAGTGATCCATTTACCTACACTTGCAGTGGCTCCCCACGTTAATCTTTCCAATATATTAGCTTCATCATGCTGAGTATCTCCAAAATATATGGATGCTCCGCCGCCTACATTAACAAACCAGTTATCCCATAACCCATTTGTTTTATAACTTTCTGTGGAATTATTTTCCTGGGAAAAGAGTCCGATAGGAGTCATCAATACCAGAGAAAAGACCAATATTACCTTTTTCATTTTAAGCTCAATTTTTAATTTAATTAGCAAAACTAATTAATATATTTAATAAAAACAATTTTTTATGCGATAATTTATTTAATTAACTCGTTTGCATTATATATTAAAACAAAAAAAGTTGTCCGACTGACAGAAAGTTAGTGCGTTATCTTTATTTCAAAATACTTACAATGAACAACTTAAGCTCAAATTACAAAAGAATTTCAGGAATTTTTAAAAAAGTATCAACATAAAATTTATTGACCTGCCTACATCGTATTCCTATAAAGTTAGTGGTTTATAGAGGCATTGTTAATCTAAATTCTGATTTATGAAAAAAAATTGGT
>JAISSC010000049.1 GCA_031273305.1 Flavobacteriaceae bacterium | reverse complement strand
AGTTATAAATGGTCAAATGATGCCGGAGTGCTTTCTGTTGATTCGGAATTTACCGTAACAGAATCAGGCACTTACTATTTGACTGTTACGGATGCCAACGAATGCATTGGTAATAATAGTATTAACGTTACAATAACAGATACTGCTCCTAAACCGGAGATTAAAGGAGATAAAGTATTTTGTGGAGAAAGCACTACTCTGGAAGCTGACAATAAGAATTTTAAAAGCTATAAATGGACGGATGAAAATAACACCGTTCTCTCTACAACAGAAGAACTTTATGTAACAATGTCAGGTACATATACCCTAACCGTAACCGACAACAACAGTTGTTCAGGTAGTGTTAGCGTAGAGGTAAAAAAAATCTCCCTAAAAGACCCAACAATCTCAGGAGATTTATCTTTCTGTGAGGGTGGGGAAACCAAGCTGACAGGCTCTGACGGTTTTGATTCATACTTATGGACTAGTACTGCATTCTCAGGGACTTTCTCAGGACAGGAAATTACTGTAACAAAAGAAGGTACTTACTATTTAACAGTAACTTCAGAAGGATGTTCTAAAACAACTCAGGTAACCGTAACGGTCGTACCTTATCCGAATATTATGCAGGTTCTAACTTCCAGCGTCGACGGAAGAGCAGAAGTGATAGTGACTCCTCCTGGTAATTATCAATATTCTTTAAATATGTTTACATGGCAGTCTTCCAATATATTTACAAATTTGGAGATAGGGGAATATAAAGTATGGGTTAAAACAGATCCGGGATGTATAGCCGGCCCTTTTAATTTTAAATTTATTGAAGTTCCAAATGTAATTACACCTGATGGGGATAGTTTTAATGATTCATGGAGACTAAGAAATCTAATAGGTGGAACCCGTGTGCAGGTTTATAACAGATATGGCAAATTATTATTCGACAAAACGGCAACAGGAATTTCCGAAGATATAATATGGGATGGAAAATATATGGGAAGAGTTGTTCCTACAACTTCTTACTGGTATGTTATCACACTCCCCGAAGGAGAGAAGTTGACAGGTTGGCTGGTAGTGCGGAACTATAATCACAAATAAAAGAATGCAATCTTGTGTAATTTTAATAATACCGGGATAACAATGTAAAAAACTTTTTTTATGTAACAAAAACCGTCAACATCAGACTTATTACAATTGAAATTAATTGTCATGAAGAAAAGAGTTTTTAAGATTGTTTTATTCGTTATTTTTATTTTTCTCCTATTATTCAGCATTTGGTATGTGATAAAGACCAACACACAATCTAATGCTAAATTTATGACGGAATCTCCGATAGAAATGACTATTCAGCAAAAATCGGTGGCTACAGGAAAGATAAATCCCAAAGAAAAAATTGAGATTAAGCCGAATATTTCCGGAATTATAAAGGAGATTTATGTCAAAGAGGGAGAAGAAGTAAAGATCGGACAATTGTTGGCTACCATCAGGGTTGTTCCTGTCGTTTCCAGTGTAAATGCAGCCATGCAGTCCATAAATTCCATGAAAATTCAATTGGATAACAAAAAAAAGATGTTTGACCGACAAACGCTCCTATACGATGAGGGAGTTATTTCCAAACAAGAATATGAAAATTCCGAAACGGAGTATAAAATGGCTCAGCAAACCCTTCTTCAGGCACAAAAAGAATATGATATTGCACGAACAGGAGTAACTCCCGGTTTGGAAAATCTGGCAAGTATCCAAATTCGTTCTACGGCTAACGGACTGGTTTTGGAAATCCCGGTGGAAGTCGGCGATCAGGTTATTGAAGCCAATACATTTAATGCAGGAACTACTATTGCCAGTATAGCCGATATTAATAAAATGATCTTTGAGGGTAAGGTTGATGAATCGGATGCGGGAAAAATGCATGAGGGCATACCTTTAAAAATAGTTATTGGAGCTATTCAGGATAAAGATATAGAAGGAACGCTTTCCTTTATCTCTCCTCAGGGGAAAGAAGAAAATGGTGCGGTGAAATATGAGATAAAAGCGGATCTTGCCATACCGTCAGGGATTAACATAAGAGCCGGATATAGTGCGAACGCAGAGGTGATCCTTAGCGAACGGAAAAATATTTTGGCCGTGCGTGAAGCGTTGATACAATACGAAGACGAAAAGCCCTTTGTTGAAGTTCAGCAACCCGATGGGAAATTTAAGAAAGTTTTTGTTAAATTAGGACTTTCCGATGGTTTATATGTGGAAGTGGCAGGCATCACCAAAAATGATAAGATAAAAATATGGAATTCTTCCGACGAAGACAAATCTAAGGGTGAAATGGGTAAACAAAGATAAAAGATTGTTCTTTTGGCATTTTAGTAATTCTGAATTTCAGAACTTTTTACAATAAAGTTACTGAAATAACGTATTTTTGTACTTATGATTTCCAAAGAGACCATAGATAAAATTTTTTCCACAGCCCGGGTAGAAGAGGTCATTTCCGATTTTGTGAACCTGAAAAAATCCGGGAGTAACTATAAAGGATTAAGCCCCTTTGTAGATGAAAAAACTCCGTCTTTTATGGTTTCTCCGGCAAAACAAATATGGAAAGACTTTTCATCCGGAAAGGGAGGAAATGTTGTAACTTTCATCATGGAGCAGGAGCATTATACCTATCCGGAGGCTTTGCGGTATCTGGCTAAAAAATACAATATTGAGATTGAGGAAGATGCAGTAGAATTTTCGGAAGAGCAAAAGGAACTCCAATTAAACAAAGAAAGTCTTTATCAGCTTTCCGAAGTGGCAAATGAATATTTTCAGGAGCAGCTTTGGAGCACGGAAGAAGGTCTGAATATCGGACTTTCCTATTTCAGGGAACGAGAGTTAAGAGATGATATTATCAAACAATTTCAGCTGGGATACTCCCCTAAAGACAGAGAAGCATTTACCCAATTCGCATTTAAAAAAGGATATAAGAAAGAAGTATTAGAACAATCCGGGTTAAGCATTTTCAGAGAAGACTCGGAGCAGGGAATCGACCGTTTTCGGGAAAGAATTATTTTTCCCATCCATAGTTTTTCAGGACGAGTAATAGGATTCGGAGGCAGGATTCTCCAGAATAGTATAAAGACTGCGAAGTACTTAAATTCTCCCGAAAGTGAAATCTATCACAAAAGTCAGGTATTGTACGGACTTTTCCAGGCTAAATCATTTATTACAAAAGAAGATAATTGCTTTCTGGTGGAGGGTTATATGGATGTTATCTCCTTGTATCAGAGCGGGATTAAAAATGTGGTAGCTTCCTCCGGGACTTCGCTTACGGCGGAGCAGATACGGTTGATAAAAAGACTGACCCCAAACATAACCATTTTGTATGACGGAGACCCGGCGGGCATCAAAGCCTCTTTCAGAGGGATTGATATGATTTTGGAGCAGGATATGAACGTCCGTGTTTTGCTCTTCCCCGACGGAGAAGACCCGGACAGCTTCGCCCGAAGCCACTCTTCGGAAGGATTGGAATTGTTTTTTAAGGAAAACATAAAAGATTTTATCCGTTTCAAAACAGATATTTTATTGGAGGAGACTCAGGGAGACCCTATAAAAAAAGCGGGATTAATTCGGGATATTGTAGGAAGTATAGCATTGATCAACAACCTGATACAGCGAGAAATTTATATAAAAGAATGTTCCCGCATTCTGGATATTTCCGAACAGGTATTGTTTAGCGAATTAGCCCAGATAACCCGACAGAAGATACGGTCAGATAACAAGGACGTTAGAAAAGATGTCAAATTACAACCCGTTGCCGCCACTTCCGCAGAGGAAGAAGACTTTACTTACAAGATAGAAGAAGATATTCTGGATCTAATGCTTTCCTACGGAAATTATGAAATTTTAATCAACTATATGGAAGGAGAAAATCCCTACAAAACTACTATCATAGAGGAAATTGTGGAAAGGTTCAAAGAAGATGACATACAATTTTCCATAGATTTTTACAATAAGATATTTTCGGATATTGTAGAAGGGATTGAAAATCATGAATTACGCACCGGAGAGTTTTTTGTTAAATCGGAAGACGAAGAATTTAACCAGTTTGCTGCCGAAAAAATGTTAAAAAAATATTCCATCAGTGAGAATTGGGAAGCAAAAGAAATCTTTGTGCCTACGTTAGAGGAAAACCTGTCCAAAAACACCAGAGATGTTATCCTTAAATACAAATCCATGAAGATACTGGAAATGAAGAAAAAATTGGCTCTGGAGTTAAACGAGGAAAATTTATCCGAAGAAAACAGGTTGGAATTATTTAAACGAATAATTAATCTGGACAAGTTGCTAAAACAGATTCACAAACTGGAGAACAGAATTATTTGAGAGAACTTACGAAATCTTTTTTAAATTAATTTGAAAGTTGGATATTCATTACGTTAAAAATCAATATATTTGTCAACAAAAAAAGATATAAACTAAAAAGCAGGCTATGAGTATTAGTGCATTTTTTAGATTATTTCAGCCTAAAGATAAGGTATTTTATACCTTATTTGAAAAGGTAGCAGATAATCTGGCTGCTATGTCGAAAGATATGGTAGAAGGGATGAAGTCACAGGAAACCATTACGCACTCCTTCTACAAAAAAATGGAAGATTATGAACATGAGAACGATAGATATACACATAATATCTTTATTGAATTAGGAAAGAACTTTATCACCCCTTTTGACAGGGAAGACATACATCAATTAACCTCCTCATTAGATGACATAGCAGATTTCATCTACGCCTCCTCAAAATATACCTTATTATATAAATCACCTTTTATTCCCGCATTCACTACTTTTGCCGATTATATCAATGATAGTGTGCTGGAACTTCAAAAAGCCATTTATAACCTAAGGGATTTTAGAAAACCTAAAGAAGTATTGGCTTCTTGTGTGGAAATCAACCGGATTGAAAACGTCGCAGACGACCTTTTCAGCAATGAACTAAGTGCATTATTTGATAGTAAAAGAGACGTGTTGGACATTATCAAAATAAAAAACGTTCTGGAGTATTTGGAGGATGTGACCGACAAATGCGAAGAGTCTGCTAATATCATAGAATCTATTTTAGTAAAATATTCATAAAAGATTTTTAATGACCTTACTTATTATCATTGTGGTATTAGCTCTACTGTTTGATTATATCAATGGTTTCCATGATGCGGCAAATTCAATTGCCACTATTGTTTCAACCAAAGTACTCACCCCGTTTCAGGCAGTTCTGTGGGCGGCATTTTTTAATTTCGTTGCTTATTTTATCTCTCTATACATCATAGGAGAATTTAAAATCGGAAATACCATAGCCAAATCCGTTCATGAAGATTTTATTGACCTGCGCGTTATTTTTTCAGGACTGGTTGCTGCCATTATCTGGAATTTATTTACATGGTGGGTAGGAATTCCCTCCTCCTCCTCACACACTCTTATCGGAGGTTTTATCGGAGCCGCAATAGCACACATAGGCGGATTCAGTTCCGGAGGAGAATCCGTTGTTAATTATGAAGCAGTGATCCCTATCATACTGTTTATCTTTATAGCCCCCTTTATCGGAATGATAACCTCTTCCATAATCGCCCTGATCATAATTAATATTTGCAGAAAAGCTAATCCGTTTAAGACAGATCAGTGGTTTAAAAAACTTCAATTGGTCTCTTCCGCCGCATTTAGCATAGGACACGGAGGAAATGACGCCCAAAAAGTTATGGGAATCATAGGGGCTGCCTTTATCTTCTATGAAGTCAATATTTTGCAGGCTCCCGAATATATATCCATGAGCGCAACAGAACGGTTTAAACATTTTACAGAAGACTATTGGTGGGTTCCTATAAGCAGTTTTATCGCAATTGCATTAGGAACCATGTCCGGAGGTTGGAAAATCGTGAAAACAATGGGAACGCGCATCACGAAAGTAACTCCTCTGGAAGGAGTGGCAGCAGAAACCTCAGGAGCCATCACCCTATTTTTAAGCGAGCATTTAGGTATCCCGGTGAGTACAACACATACCATCACAGGGTCAATTATAGGAGTTGGTTTAGTAAAACGGATCTCTGCCGTGCGTTGGGGAATTACCATTAAACTGCTGTGGGCATGGATTTTAACAATTCCCATAAGTGCAGTGTTAGCCATGATTATTTACGGAATCGTCTCGTTGTTTACCTGGGCCTTTTCGCTTTAAAAAAATCCTTTAACAAAAGAGAGCAATCCTCTTCAAGTATTCCCGAAATATACTCTGTTTTAGGATGAAGATGAACTCCCTGAGATAAAAATCCTCGTTTTTCGTCCCGTGCGCCCACCACTACCCTGCTTATTTGTGACCAGTATAAAGCTCCGGCACACATGACACAAGGTTCCAGTGTTACATATAAAGAACACCCTGTCAGGTATTTAGCTCCCAAATAATTACTAGCAGCTGTTATTGCCTGCATTTCGGCATGAGCGGTAACGTCCGTAAGAGATTCAGTCAGGTTATACCCTTTAGCTAAAATTTTAGTACCGGAGACTATAACAGCACCTATAGGAACCTCATCTCTCGAAAAAGCCTCTTTAGCCTGTTGCAAAGCTACTTTCATAAAATATTCGTCGGTAAACATTCCGTAAGAATTAAGGATTTTCAACAGGAGTGTGAGGCTGCTCGGCAGGGTCATTCAAAATATGACCGCAATGCTTACAATAAATCGCATCAGGCTCATGATTTTCTGCCATACAATATCTGCATACCTGAGTGTTTTTATGCTGATTTTTAGTTCTTCTGTATTCAACGGAAACCAACCCCGCCGGAACCGAAATAATAGAATAACCCAGAATCATGATGCCGGAGGCGATTATTTTCCCCAGAACGGTTGCCGGAGCCACATCTCCGTAACCTACCGTAGTGAGGGTAACAATAGCCCAATACATAGACTGCGGAATGCTGGAAAAGCCTTCTTTATTTTGTCCGCCCTCCACAACATACATCAAAGCACCTAAAATTAAGGTAGTGAGGAGAATAAAATACAAGAATACAAATATCTTTCTTTTGCTGTTCCTTAAAGAAACAAGGATCATATTACTTTCACTAATATAATTACCCATTTTTAAAACCCTGAATACCCTTAACAACCTGAGTATCCTGATTATAGCAAGATAATGTGACTGTATAAAAAACACGCTTAAATACGTAGGAATAATAGACAATATATCAATAATCCCATAAAAACTGAACATATATTTGACAGGTCTTTTCACGCTGGTAAGGCGTAAAAAATATTCCACCGTAAAAGAAATGGTGATCCACCAGTCCAGAATATACATCCAGAATCCTATCTTATTATTAACTCCCGAAACACTCTCCAACATGATGATAAGAGTACTCAATACTATAAAAAACAGCAGAATCACATCAAACATCTTTCCTTTGACGGTGTCTGACTCAAAAATAATTTCGTGAAGTTCAAATTTCCATCTGGCGGTACCTTTTATTTGCTCAGGATTTCTGCCCTCAAAAAATTTTTTTATTTTAGCTAAATATTTTCCCGAATAAACCATTTTTATTGAATAAATGATTGTTTATTAATTTACTATAAAGGCAAAGATAGAAAATAAAATTAATTATATCTGCCAATAATTAATAGTACTGTTCAATTTAATAGTGATTTTACTCATAATTTATAAAATCTGTATAAAAACTTATTCAAGTTGTAAATTAATTTTATATATTTGCAAAATAACGATAAGTAAATAATTTTACCATGAAAGAAAAATTTTATATAGATGACACGGATAAACGAATTTTGCAATTCTTATCTATCAACACAAGAATGCCGTTTACCGAGATTGCCAAAAAAATGGATGTTTCCGCAGGAACTATCCATGTGAGAGTGAAAAAAATGGAAGACGCAGGAGTTATTAAAGGAACTTCCCTAAACATTGACTATGCTATATTAGGGTATGGTTTCATCGCCTATGTGGGAATCCTGCTAACCAAATCAAGCAAAACTCAAAATGTTTTAGAAAAATTAGCATTAATTCCTAATGTTACTACCGCTAATGTCATTTCCGGTAAATACAACATTTACTGCAAAATAAGTGCAAAAGACGCAGAAGATGCAAAAAATGTTATTTACAAGATTGATGACATAGATGACGTTTTGAGAACTGAAAGTATGATTTCTTTAGAAGAGAATATCAACGATCAGAATCGCTTGATGGACGCTTTATTCAAATAGTAAAATGTTTCCCGGAGAAAAAGAGATCTACTTTAATGTAGCAATTTCAGTCTCTTTAGTCTTGTTTGGGTTTGATGGGGAAAAACTCCGCATCCTGCTTAGAAAGAAAAAAAGGGAACCTTTTCCGGGAGCCTGGCTCCTTCCCTCTATGTATATAAAATCAGACGAAGGAATTGATTCCAAAGTCGGAAAGTTGGTTTTTGTCCATACTCAGAAGGAGCACATATTTGTAGAGCAATTAAAAGCATTTGCTAAAGTTTTCAGGAACCCTCTGGGAAGAGTTGTCAACATTGCCTATTATGCAACAGTAAAATTGGATGATAAGTTGTGGGAACATTCAAAAGACAGAGGAGAAGAATGGATAGAATATTCTAAAATCCCCGATTTGGCCTTTGACCATAACGAGATTATAGACTATGCCAAAGAGCGGTTGAAGCGAAGAGTGAAACGGAGACCTATTGGGTTTTATCTCCTTCCGGAGCATTTTACCATTTCACAATTGCAAAAATTATACGAAACCGCCTTAAACAGAGAAATGGACAAAAGGAATTTCAGGAAGAAGATTTTTAACTCACAACTGATCGTTGAGACAGACCTGACGGATAATTCAGCTTCCCGAAAATCAGCTAAGTTGTATAAATTTGACGAAGAAAAATATGAAAAACTAAGTTCAAAAGGATACGATTTCCTATTCTGATACGAAAAGTTCATACCCGATTTTAAAAAACTTAAAATCATGAGAGGCTGCCCTGCTTTTTTGGATAGCCTCTTTGTTTTTATAAATATTATTTCATACATTTACCCCAATAAAGCACCATAAAATAAATACCATGAGCAACGACGAAGAAATCTTTGGAAAACGCCCCGAAGAATATTTTGAAGTAAAAGAAAAGAAACCTCCAACATTCTTGCTTGCCTGCATATATATGGCATTTATGGGCTTCATTCCGATATTATTAGGAATTCTGGGGTTTTTAAAAATATATTTTCCCGGAGCACCGAACTGGTTTTTTATCTTAAACCTGATATTTGGAATTTTGATGATATTAGGAACTCTGGGAACCTACAACTTTAAGAAAAAAGGAATATATCTTTTTGCCGGAGCCTTACTGGCAGATATTCTTTTTCACCTGTCACTGGGCTTAGAGGAGCTGGACGCCATACACGGATTATATTTCTTTATAGGATTCGCACTTGTGCCGGTCATTCCACGATGGAAACTTTTTAAATAAGCTGAAAATGGAACTTGAAAAATTAAAATATCCTATCGGAAAGTTTAATCCCCCGCAAAATATCTCGCAACAAGATTTAGATAATTGGATTGATGACATAGAAATTTTGTCGGGAAAACTTAATAAAGAAATTCAAGGGCTATCCGAAAATCAGCTTAATACACCCTATCGCCCCGCAGGATGGACAATCAGACAGGTAGTGCACCATCTGGCAGACAGCCATATGAATGCATTTATCAGGATAAAATTAGCCTTAACGGAAGAAAAACCGGTTGTAAAACCTTATTTTGAAGGACGATGGGCAGAACTGACCGACAGTAAAAATTATCTGGTGGAGCCGTCTCTAAAAATATTGGAAGGTGTGCATCAAAGATGGAGTTCTTTATTTAAATCCTTATCAGAAGAAGATATGAAAAGAACCTTAATCCATCCCGGATATGGAAAAGAATTTCAAATAAACGAAATGATAGCGATGTACGCATGGCATGGAAATCATCATCTGGCTCATATAACTACATTGAAAAAACATAAAGGTTGGTAAGATTCCTTAAATCATACAGAATTATAATTTTAGATGAAAACAGCCGAATTTTATTCAGATAAATGGTGGAGCTTATTCATTAATGTCGGAAAAGCAGGACATATTGATGCCTCCTTCGGATAAAATTTATGAGCTAATAGAAAATATTCCGGATTAAGAAGAGAATTATGAGAATAGATATTATTACCGTCGTTCCCGATTTGCTGAAAAGTCCTTTGCAGGAATCCATAATGAAAAGGGCACAGGATAAAAAATTGGTTGAAATTTATTTTCATGACCTAAGGGACTATGCTCAGGGAAATTACCGTCAGGTAGATGATGCCCAATACGGCGGAGGTGCAGGAATGGTATTGATGATAGAACCCATTGATAAATGTATCTCTCGGTTACAATCGGAAAGAAAATACGACGAGATAATCTATATGACTCCCGACGGAGAGACCTTAAATCAAAAAACCTGTAATACCCTATCATTAAAAGAGAATATTCTTATACTTTGCGGTCATTACAAAGGAGTAGACCAAAGAGTACGCGATTTATTCATCACACGGGAAATCTCTATCGGTGATTATGTCCTAAGCGGAGGAGAATTAGGAGCTTGTGTACTGGTAGATGCCGTAGTACGCCTATTACCGGGAGTATTGAATGATGAAACCTCCGCCCTGTACGATTCCTTTCAGGATGATCTACTCGCTCCCCCAGTATATACAAGACCTGAAGAATACAAAAACCTGAAAGTCCCCGAAGTTTTATTGAGCGGGAATTTTGCCAGAATAGACGAATGGAGACATGAAATGGCTTATAAACACACACAGGAAAGAAGACCTGATCTGCTAAAAGAATGAAAGATAAAATAGAAAATAAAGTAGAAAAAAGCGGACTGATAGTACTCGATCTGGAAGACTTCTATCCTAAAGAAAAACGGTTGGTTTTCGACCTGAAAGAATATCTATACGAGGAACAAGTTCTAAAAGAAAAAGATTTCCGCCGGGCACTTTCCGAACTCAACTGGTCGCCGTATCAAGATACTTTTGTAGCAGTAACCTGTTCTTCAGATGCCATTATTCCCTCTTGGGCTTATCTGCTCGTAGCGAGTTACCTTACAGGAATAGCGCAACTGGTGTCTTTCGGTTCTTTGGAAGATTTGGAACGGGATATTTATACTCAGATCATAGAAAATATAAACATTAAAGAATATCAGGATAAAAAAGTAATTATTAAGGGCTGTTCCCATAAGCCTATTCCCCAAAATGCTTACCTACAACTTATCCGAAAACTTAAACCTGTGGTCTCCTCCCTGATGTATGGAGAGGCTTGTAGCACCGTACCTGTTTACAAAAGAAAATAAACCTGGAGGCTACGTGAGTTAAATCATTAAAATACATAAGTTAAATTAGTTAAATTTGCACTGCAATTTTTTGTTAATTATCTTAAAATTAATTTCATAACTTTGCACAGAATATGTTCACATATTTAATAGTTTGGCTATCAAATATATGGACATTTTTTTTGGGTTTTTTATAAATGCACAACAGGTTATTTATTTATAATCTCTACAAACCGAACTAAGATTATGAAACATTTCTACTTATTTACTATTTTAATAATCTTTTTCCTATTTACAGATAAGACTTATTCTCAGCAGTTTTCATTGATCAATGGGAGTTTTGAGAATCCTGTAATAACAGGAGGTTATGGTTTTATTCATCAAAATGATGTGCTGGGATGGAAAACGACAGCATCAGATGGAATGATTGAAATATGGAGAGGTGGTGGTGGTGGTGCCGGTGTAATAGTTTGGGCTAAAGATGGACTCCAACATGCTGAATTAAATGCAAATGAAGTCTCTACCTTATATCAATCATTAACTACAACACCGGGTAAAAAAATGCGTTGGTCTTTATATCATAGAGGACGATCAGGAACGGATATGATGCAGTTATTGATAGGTCCCAGCCTTACAACTAATACTATAGAAGGCTCTATGAGTACAAATAGTGCAGATTGGAAATTGTATAAAGGAGACTATACAATTCCTCTTGGGCAAACCACTACCTATTTTCTTTTTAAAAGTATAAGCTCTGCAGGTGGCCCTACAGTAGGTAATTTTTTGGATGATGTACGATTTTCTTATGTATCTGATTTGGAATTAATAAAGACAGCATCTAAAAATCCGGTAACTGTAGGAGAAATTTATACTTATTCAATAAAAGTGAAGAATATAGGAGGTACTCCAACAGAACAAGCTAAAGTTTCTGATGTAATTCCCACAGGAACTCAATATGCACCAGGCACATTAAAGATTAACGGAGTGTTGCATTCAGATTCTAATGATGGAGACAAGGCTTATATATCGTCCGGGAATATATATTATGATATTGGAATTATACAACCAAATGAAACCGTCACTATTTCTTTTGATGTTAAGGCAATAGTTTGTAATGATATTTATTCTCGTCCGGCAGAGGCAACATATTATGATCAATTTTTTTCTGAGAACCCAGTTGATGACTTATATACTAAACAATCTAATGATATTATAGTATCCTCTAATTCTGATTTATCAGTTGATTTAGGTCCGGATAGGACTATTTGTGAGGGTGGAAACACGACATTAGACATAGGTGATCAACCACTCGGTAGTAGTATAGTATGGAATACTCCTTCAGGAACGGTATCAAATGTGCCCAAAATAATAGCAAGTACGTCAGGGACATACAGTGTAACGGTTACAACGCAGGGAGGGTGTATTGCAACAGCAAGCGTGGAGGTAAAAAAGATCTCCCTAAACCCAACCATCTCTGGAAATACATACTTCTGTGATGATAATGGTACTACTTTGGAAGTCATTGAGGATTTTAGTAGCTATGAATGGACAGATGGAGTGAAAGTCCTTTCTACAGAAAAGGAATTTAATGTAACAGATGCTGGTACTTATTATATAACTGTTAAAGATAAAAACGGGTGCGAAGGAAAAACAAGCATTACAGTTACAGGATTCATTAAACCGACTATCTCAGGAGATTTATCTTTCTGTGAAGGAGGGGAAACCAAGCTGACAGGCTCTGATGGGTTTGATTCATACTTATGGACTAGTACTGCATTCTCAGGGACTTTCTCAGGACAGGAAATTACTGTAACAAAAGAAGGTACCTACTATTTAATAGTAACTTCAGAAGGCTGTTCTAAAACAACGCAAGTAACCGTAACGGTCGTGCCTTATCCGAATATTATGCAGGTTCTAACCTCCGGTGTCGACAGAAGAGCAGAAGTGATAGTGACTCCTTCGGGTAATTATCAATATTCTTTGAATATGTTTACATGGCAATCTTCCAACGTATTTACAAATTTGGAGATTGGGGCATACAATGTATGGGCTAAAACAGATCTTGGCTGTATAGCCGGCCCTTTTGATTTTAAAATTATTGAAATTCCAAATATAATCACGCCTGACGGTGACAACTTTAATGATTCCTGGACATTAAGAAATCTAAAAGAAGGAACCCGTGTGCAAATTTACGACAGATATGGCAAAATATTATTCGACAAAACAGCAACAAGAATTTCCGAAGATATAGAATGGGATGGAAAATATCTGGGAAAAGTTGTTCCGACGACTTCTTACTGGTATACTATCACCCTCCCCGAAGGAGAGAGGTTGACAGGTTGGCTGGTGGTGCGAAACTATCATTCCAGATAAAAAAAACAGGTAAATCTATGTAAGTTCAACCGGTTGAATATGCGAATTTATATTTTGGGCTTCTGTTTGCAATTATTTTGTTATCTTGCAAACCAATTTCCTGCATAATTTTAGGAAGATAATATTTAAATGAAATTCGGATACAGAACCTTTTTTGTTTTTTCTGCAACTATATTTTTGCTGAGTTGTTCTTATTATTATCCTTTTATTTCAGATGATAGTATGATATCATTAAGATATGCTCAACGGTTTATTGAGGGGAAAGGACTAAATTGGAATGACGGACATCCTGTTGAAGGTTATTCCAATCTTCTTTGGATTTTGGGAGTTTCGGTTTTTGGGAGATTAGGTATTGATCTTATTTTATCCGTAAGAATTTTAGGAATACTGTGCTCTCTTGCTACAATTTGGTTTATTCTTGATTATTTCAGGACTCAGAATATAAAGAAAGAATATGTTTTTTTAGCAATTACTTTACTTATCACGACCCCGTGTTTTGCGATTTGGGCTATAGGTGGACTAGAACAACCTCTATATGTTTTATTAGTAACTTTGGTTCTGATTGAAGTTATAAAGATTATAAATGATAACAATTTAAACCGAATTTATAAATTATCCGTCTGGTTGGGTTTACTTGCTCTTACCAGACCTGATGGTTTCTTGTTTACCATTATTACGTCCATTTTTTTATTGTTTATAAATCGTAATGATAAAATAAATTTCGTTAAAACTGCAGTTGCAACTGTTGTTATTCCGTCTTTATTTCTTTTTTCTCAGTTGGCTTTCAGATACATTTATTATGGGGAACTAGTTCCTAATACAGCTCTGGTAAAAGTTAAAATCACAATTCATCATATCCTTACAGGAGGGCTTTATAATATATACGCTTTTTTCGGGACATTACTTATTTCTTTATTGGGCATTTATTTTCTCTTTCTTTTGGTTTTTAAAAAGAAGAATCTATCCGGTATTTATTTGTTATTGAATATTACAGCTTGGATTTTTTATATAAGTATGGTGGGTGGAGATATTTTCCCCGCTTACAGACACTATTATGTAGTACTCATATTTCTGATTTTTTCAATTATACTAGGACTGAATACACATCCAAT
>JAISSC010000211.1 GCA_031273305.1 Flavobacteriaceae bacterium | reverse complement strand
CAGCCTTTGACTTCTTAGTTTCACTGTCAATTTTGTCGTGTACTTTTTGCTTAATATCAATAATAACATCCACTGGGTTTTGAGGAGCATTAGGCGCAATTTCATTTAGAGAGGTATTTAGATCCGTACCTATTAGCTCTTTTAACATTAACAGGGTTATTCTGTCTTTTGTTTGATAAAAGCGTATTGTTTTTTCGTTCTCATCAATTGCTTTTTTAAAGACTTGTGCTATTTGTATTTCTTGTATTCTCTTGTCTGTTTTTTTTTCTTTTTTTAAATGTATCTGTTAGAGTTTTTGTATAATATTCTGAAATTTTCTTATCCTCATTGGGATTTAATTTGATGTTGGCTTCATAGGGTTGGTCTTTGAATACTGTGTAATGCCTTTCTTCTTTGTAAAAGGGTTGTGTATCGTTTAGCCATAATGCCAATAATTTAGAAAAATTATATTTCTTGTTTTTGTCTGAAATATTTATATTTTTTTGCATTAATAGATCATTCAATACCTTATCAAACAGATTAGTAGGCAGGTCTATTGGTTTAGGGTTAGGATTTTTTTCATTTCCTTTTTTTACTGAATTTAACCATGTTTCAATATCCTGTTCTTTTTTCACTAAATTTATATAATAAACAGGAATATTTCTTTTATCTGTCGGTATTTTAATAGCTGTTTCTTTTTTCTTGGTTTCAGCATTTGTTGAAACGGAATAAAACGTATTATACAGCCAATTATCTAAAACGGGTTTGTTTTTAACTTCTTTTGTTTTTGCCCCTTTTAAGAGAAGATATTCTTTATACAGGTCTTTTGTTTTTTCTATGTTATTAAAATTTATGGTAGATAAAAAAGGATGTCCTTTTTCTTTATCAAATATGTTTAGCTGTTTACTGCAAAGTTCCAAAAATAACTGTTTTTTATCGGGGTTTGCATACAAAGCTAGGCATTCTTGAATTAGATTATAATAGAATGATGTGATTTTATTTTTAACATCTTTATTTATAATAAGTTTTACAATATCACGAGCTAAAAAGCTAGCCATTTCCCCTATTTTAGGAGCCTTGCCTTTATCTAATTTTTTCAGTCTTTGTTTGCAATCTTTTCTCTCTGCTTTGATTCTATTTTTAAAATTGATTTCTTTTCCGTTTTCTTTGTCTTTGATATTTAACCAATAATCTACTATTTTTGATGGTATTTGTTTGACATTTAATCCATATTCAGCAAGTTCGGTGTTTAGTTCCTCTTTTCTTTCGTCAACATTTACATCTGTCGATATTGTTTTTAGTTTTTCATCAAAAAACGATTTATATATGGGATGATCATCAAAATTAAGTTTATTTTTAATTTTTTCTATAAATTCTATGTTGTAAATATTATCACGGTTATTTTTTATAAATTTATTGATTATTTTTTCAGGAGTCTGTATATTTTTAATTTTTTCTATAAATTCTATATTATAAATATTAGTAATTACTAATTCCGTGATTATTTTTTCAGTAGTCTGTATATTTTTAATTTTTTCTATAAATTTTTTATAGTGAATATTAGTATTTTCTAATTCCTTGATTATTTCTTCAGGAGTCTGTACATTTTTAATTTTTTCTATAAATTCTATATAGTGAATATTAGTATCTTCTAATTCATTGATTATTTTTTCAGTAGTCTGTATATTTTTAATTTTTTCTATAAATTTTATATAGTGAATATTAGTAATTACTAATTCATTGATTATTTCTTTAGTAGTCTGTATATTTTTAATTTTTTCTATAAATTCTATATTGTGAATATTAGTACTGTCTATAAATTCCTTGATTATTTCTTCAGGAGCCTGTATATTTTTAATTTTTTCTATAAATTCTATATTATAAATATTAGTATCTTCTAATTCTTTGATTATTTTTTCAGGAGTCTGTATATTTTTAATTTTTTTTATAAATTTTATATAGTGAATATTAGTATTTTCTAATTCCTTGATTATTTTTTCAGGAGTCTGTATATTTTTAATTTTTTCTATAAATTTTATATAGTGAATATTAGTATTTTCTAATTCCTTGATTATTTCTTTAGGAGCCAGTATATTTTTTTTTCTATAAATTCTATATTGTGAATATTAGTACTGTCTATAAATTCCTTGATTATTTCTTCAATAGTCTGTCTATTTTTAATTTTTTTTATAAATTCTATATTGTGAATATTAGTATTTTCTAATTTATTGATTATTTCTTTAGTAGTCTGTATATTTTTAATTTTTTCTATAAATTCTATATTGTAAATTTTAGTACTGTTATTTTCTATAAATTCATTGATTATTTCTTTAGTAATCTGTATATTTTTAATTTTTTCTATAAATCTTATATTGTAAATTTTAGTATTTTCTAATTTATTGATTATTTCAGTAATCTTTTCTTTGCCCAAAATATCTAACAGAACCATTTTGGGTAATTCATTCAGACTAATAAATACATCCGATACAACCGGTCTGTAGTATTTACCATAATATGTTTTATTCTCATAAGATAATAACCCTATTTTATTATTTGCTATATGATATTTTGGAGCATATTGGGTAAAATACTCAAAATCATCTCCTGTAAATAATTTTTTAAAATCCTTTTCTTCGATTATTTTTTCCTTTATATCGTTTTGATTATCAACAAAAGTAGAAAGTTTACCAAATGTTTTTATATCTTTTGTAATCGTTCTGTTATTTTTATCAGGAGTAATGTCTAAAAAAGATTTTTTATAACTTCTTATTTCGGATTTTCCAAGATGTATCTGAAAATTAAATCTAAATGTATCGCTTTGGTCTAAATATTTAAGAGCAAATTCAGTAAATCTGTCTTCACTTCTTTTTAACGTTGAAATAGCCCGTATGTATTCCTCATAGTCATCTTCTTCAATATTTTCTCCAATACTGTTTTCCTCTATATTTCCTTTTTTTAAATCATCTAAATGAGGTTGGAACTGTTTTTTTGCTTCTTCCGTAAGGACATTATAAAGTTCTCTGGGAACACGATTGAGATAATTTAAAATATCTAACTGCAAAGCCTGATTAGGATTATCGCTAACAAATTTATCATGCGGCAATTTCAGGCAAAAAACGGTAAATACTTCACGTGTTGCTAAAAATTCAAACTTTCGTGTATCTTTTAAGCCCATAACCTTATTGAAAAAGTGAAAAGCATTTTCTTTATCTAAAAACAAATTACAAAAAAACACAAATCCTCGTGTACTAATTGTATTGTTTTGTATCAATTGGTTAGCTATCGTTTTTTCAACAAACTTAAAACTACTATCCGGCAATATATTTTTAAATCTTGCTTTTGTGTAAGATATAGCATAATTGAAAAGCATTATTAAAAAAGACACTAAATCTTCTTCAACGGTGACCTTTCTTGTATATCCGTTTGCCAGATAAAAGTGAGAATAATCGTTCCTAAAAGCATTTATTTCTTTAAATGCCGATTTTAAAAAACAGGTCATATTTTTTGTATCAACCCCTTGAAATTCTGCATCCTCTCTTACTTCTTTACTTAATAGGTCACTTGAAAAAACTTTTACGACAGGAAGATACCTGACGATATTTGTATATAATAAATTAGGAATGTTTTTGTCAATAAAATTATTGTCTGTTAAAAAACTATTTGGAATATGTTCGTCTTCCTTTAATTCTTTATCGAGATTTAATTTTTTACTAATTTCATTAGACACAAGATAAACATTATGTCTTGCCATATTAAGATAAGCACCAAAGTACCACGGGGTCTCGGATAAGCTATATACTTCATTATAATTTTGATCTCCTGTATTCATTATCTACGTTTTATAATTAACGACTAACGTTATGAACTTCTCTATGTTATAGTATAATTTTTATTTATTATTTTTTAATTAACCCCTCCTCCTAAAGCCTTATATAAATTTATAGCAGCCTGAAGTTGTTGAAGTTTATCATTCACCTGATTTAGTTTTGCATTTAAAAGGCTTTGTTCAGCTGTTAAAACCTCCGTATAGTTGGCATTGCTGTAAATTAATAACTCCTGAGTATATTCCACCGATTTTTGTAAAGATTCTATTTGTAATCCTCTGTCGTGGTTTTTGTCTCTGGCTTTCTCATAAGCAAATAAAGCGTTGGAAACTTCTATACTGGAGTTTAAAACCGAGTTTTTGAAGTTCAACAAAGCCTCTTCCTGTTGAGCACGGCTTATTCTCAGTTGGCTTTTTAGTCTGCCATGATTGAGGATAGGTTGAGTCAATCCGCCTACTACATTGGCAAATAAGTTGGCACTATCGAAGAAATTATCTAAATTTTTCAATGTTGAGTATCCGGCGTTTCCGGTAATTGTTAAAGAAGGATATAAAGAAGCCTTTGCAACATTTGTATTTTCAAAAGCAGCACGATAAGCATATTCATACATCATCACATCCGGTCTTTTGGACAATAACTGCGCAGGAACTCCATAATCCAGTTGAGTAGGAATAACCTGTTGAGCTATGGAAGCCCGCTGAATGCTGCCGGGAGCTCTTCCGATAAGGAAGCAGATAGTATTTTCCAGAGATTTGATATTTTGTTCCAGATCAGGAACACTGATCTGAGTGGAATATAATAAGGCTTTGCTTTGTTCAACAGCTGCGCCGGTTACAATATTTGCCTCTTTTAAATACTGCATGGTTTGAACATTCTCTTTCAACAGTTTTATCGTATTAAGAGTTATTTTTAGCTGTTCATCCAGAGCGAGAAGAGAATAATAACTATTGGCTATATTGGCTATCAGGGAGGTTTGAACCACTCTTTTGTAGGCTTCGCTTTGAAAATAAGAAGCTAAGGCAGACCTTTTGGAGCTGGTTATTTTTCCCCATATATCAAGTTCCCAACTTGCAGAAGCTGCTAGTTGAAAGGTCTCGGAATGAGTTCTTACCCCTTGACCCTGAATCGTATTCAACTTACTGGAAGTATAGGTGGCTTCCGCAGCCAAAGTTGGCAGATAGCCTAATTTAGCCGAATATAATGCCGCTTCGGATTGCTTTATCCGGGTTGCTGCGATTTGTAGGTCAACACTGTTTTGAAGCCCTTCATTTATCAGATTTTGCAGGTCAACATCTTTAAAATATTCTTTCCACGGAATATCGGCTATTGTTGTACTATCTTTAGGAGTCATATCCCTGTATAACCGGTTATCGGTAATTTCGGGTTTTTCATACTTGGCTGTCACGCATGATGTCAGCGCAGTGGCCAGCATCAGCATTGGTATATATTGGATAGGTTGAATCTTCATTCCTTATTTTTTTATATTATTATAATTCATCATCGTCATCTTCTTCTTCACTATGGCGTTCCCTGATTACAGTAGCAGGTTTTCTACTAAGTTTTTCCTGTAAACTTTGGAAAACCACGAACAACATCGGAGTAACCACCAGTCCTATTAAAGTCCCTATCAGCATGCCCCCTATGGCTGTGGTTCCGATAGCACGGTTACCTACGGCTCCTGCACCGGTAGCCAGCATTAAAGGAAGCAATCCGAAGATAAAAGCAAAAGAGGTCATCAAGATAGGTCTCAGACGAGCTTCCGCACCATTAATGGCTGCATCAACGATAGACATTCCGTTTTGTCTTCTTTGCACGGCATATTCCACTATCAGGATAGAGTTTTTAGCCAGTAGACCTATCAACATTATCAAACTGATTTGCAGATAGATATTATTTGTAATTCCGAATAATCCCGCAAATAAGAAAGCACCTGCCATCCCGATAGGCAGCGAGGTAATAATAGATAAAGGCAGGATATAGCTTTCATATAAAGCCGCAAGCAGGAAATAAACAAATATCAAACACAGCAGGAAAACAAACATAGTCTGGCTGCCGCTGTTTTGTACCTGCTCTCTTGACATTCCCGAATATTCATAAGTATATCCCGGAGGAAGTGTTTGAGCAGCTACTTCGCTGATAACCTTAATGGCATCTTCAGGGGCATAACCCTGAGCAGGCTGTCCGGTAACGGGCATGGACTGATACATGTTAAATCTTTGTAGGGATTGAGGTCCGTATATCCGTTTTAAAGTAATGAATCCTGAAATAGGAGCCATCTCTCCGGTATTTGTTCTTACATACATTCCGTTCAGGTCTTCAACATTTTTTCGGTATTTAGGGTCTGCCTGGATCATTACTTTAAATTGTTTTCCAAATTCGTTATAATTTGAGGCATATAATCCCCCGATATATCCCTGTAATGTACCCAGAATATCCGTTACAGCCAAACCTGCCTGTTTTACCTTAGCTACATTTACATTAATTTGATATTGAGGAAAGTTAGGGTTGAATGAGGTGGCTGCATACAGAATTTCCGGACGCTGATTTAAAGCACCTAAAAATTGACCACTTACTTCAAAGAATTTATTTATATCACCTCCGGTTCTATCCTGAAGCTGAAATTCAAAACCGTCGGAAAGTCCAAATCCCTGAAGGGTAGGCGCACCGAAGAATAAGATCCGTCCTCCCTGTATATGTGCGGTTTTTGCAAATAATTGCCCTACCACATCATCAATTTTTATGTTTGGACGTTCTCCCCAGGGTTTTAGTTTTACCAGAATCACGGCATAATTTCCTCCCAAACCGCTGATAAAGCTAAGACCGTTAAGCTGTGCAACATCGGAAACTCCGTCTATTGTTTTAGCTATTTCATTTACCTGATTGGCAATGAGCGTTGACTGCTCTAAGGTAGAAGCCGGCGGAAGGCTAATATCACTTAAGATAAATCCACTGTCTTCATTGGGTACAAAATCTCCGGGAATGGTCTGTGTTAAATAATACAGGATACCGCTGAAAAGTAAGATAATAGCAAATGCGCTCCACTTTACTTTTGATGTCCACACGAGTACCTGTTTATATTTACCTGTCATTTTTTCAAAAGCAAGGTTGAAACCATCTCTTAATTTGTGAACGAAACCTTTTTCCCTGTGTTCCTCATCTTTATGGGGTTTCAGGAATATGGCACAGAGGGCAGGGCTTAATGTTAATGCATTGATCGCCGACAAAATAATGGAAATTGCCAGTGTTAATCCGAATTGCTTGTAAAACACTCCGGCAGTACCCCCGATGAAACTCACCGGGATAAACACGGCAGACATAACCAGAGTGATGGCGATAATAGCCCCCGCTATTTCATCCATAGCGTGCAGCGAGGCTTTCTTGGCATCTTTCATTCCTCCTTCCAGCTTGGCATGCACTGCCTCGACGACGACTATTGCATCGTCCACCACAATTCCGATTGCCAGAATGAGTGCAAATAATGTTAATATATTGATGGTAAATCCGAATAATAACAAGAAGAAGAAAGTACCTATGATTGCCACAAGAACGGAGATTGCCGGAATTAGGGTAGACCTTAGGTCTTGAAGGAACACCAATACGACGATGAATACCAAAAGAAAGGCTTCAAACAGGGTACTGATCACTTTTTCAATGGAAGCATCCAGAAAGTCGTTGGCATTCATCATGAATACGGTTTCTATTCCCGGAGGGAATGACTTCTTGGCTTCATCCAGAACTTGTTCCACCTCGTTGATGATCTGCTGTGCGTTGGAACCGGCAGTTTGAGAGACAGTCATAACTACGGAAGGATACCCGTTAACCGTAGAGGTTACCATGTAACTTTCCGAGCCTACTTCCACTCGGGCAACGTCTTTCAGTTTCAGCACATCTCCGTTAGGTAAGGCTTTTAAGACTATGTCTTGGAATTGTTCCGCACTGGTTAATCGACCGGTGTACTTTAAGGTATACTCAAAGGTTTGACCGCTGTTTTCCCCCAGAGAACCGGAAGCTGCTTCAAGATTTTGCTCTGCCAGAACGGCGGAAATATCCGAAGGGGTAATACCATAATTCGCCATAACATCCGGTTTCAGCCAGATACGCATGGAATAGGTATTTGCCCCTCTCGTGGCGGCATCACCTACTCCGGAGATTCTTTTTATCTGGGGTACGATGTTGATATTGGCATAGTTCTGAAGAAACTTTTGGTCGTAGTTTTTACTTTTGCTTACTAAGGATATAAACAGGATATTACTACTTTGGGTTTTCTGCACGGTTACTCCGTTTCTCGTCACTTCCGCAGGGAGTAAACTGTTTGCACGGGCAGCCAGATTTTGGACGTTAACAGCCGCAATGTCAGGGTCTGTGTCTTGTTTAAAAAAGACCGTAATTTCAGCACTTCCGTCATTTCCCGCACTGGAGGTCATATAAGTCATGTCTTCTACCCCGTTGATTTGTTCTTCCAAAGGGATAACAACACTCTTCATTACGACATCTGCGTTTGCTCCGGGATAATATGTGGTTATCTGTACGGTCGGCGGAGCGATTTCAGGATACTGGGCTACCGGTAAGGATATAATTCCCAAAATCCCAAGAATCACAATTATAATGGAAATAACTGTGGAAAGAACGGGTCTTTCTATAAATATTTTAAGCATTGTATTGGTTCTTTTTACTAGGTTATAATTAAATCTGAGGCTTTATTTCCGTTCCTTCTTTTAAATTTTG
>JAISSC010000154.1 GCA_031273305.1 Flavobacteriaceae bacterium | reverse complement strand
AATCCGGATTTCAAAGACATTCCTCATCAACCCGCAGAGTTTGAAATAGACATTCCTGCGGAAGAAGAAACCGTTGATGAAATCACCCTGACCATAGAAGAAACAAAAAAAGAAGAGATTTTAAGTGAAGATGAGATAGGGAAGAACATACATGATGAATTTGGACCTTACGACCCTAAATTAGAATTGCCCAGATACAAATATCCGGTTTTAGACCTGCTGAAAACATATAATGCCCCCAATTCCATTACCATCAATAACGAAGAACTGGAAGAAAATAAAAATAAGATCGTAACCACTCTGGCAAATTACGGAATAGCGATTTCCAGTATAAAAGCAACCATCGGGCCTACCGTTACTTTATATGAAATTATTCCCGAAGCAGGAGTACGGATTTCCAGAATCAAAAACCTGGAAGATGACATTGCCTTAAGTTTAGCCGCTTTGGGAATTCGTATTATTGCCCCGATTCCCGGAAAAGGAACCATTGGTATTGAGGTTCCTAACAGCACGCCTACTATGGTTTCCATGCGGTCGGTAATTGCTTCCCAAAAATTTCAAAAAATAGATATGGAGTTGCCTATTGTTTTCGGGAAAACCATATCCAATGAAACCTTTGTTACAGACCTTACCAAAATGCCCCATTTATTGATGGCAGGAGCTACCGGACAAGGAAAATCCGTAGGGTTGAACGCCATCGTTACCTCCCTGTTGTTCAAAAAACATCCCAGTGAACTCAAATTTGTTTTTGTTGACCCTAAGAAAGTAGAACTTACCCTGTACAACAAGATAGAACGACACTTTCTGGCTAAAATACCTGACACCGAAGATGCCATCATCACCGATACGACTAAAGTGATAAATACATTAAATTCACTTTGTGTGGAGATGGATAACCGGTATAAACTTCTCCAGTTGGCTTACGTCCGAACGATTAAAGAATATAACCATAAGTTCAAAGAACGGAAGCTGAATCCGGAAAAAGGGCATCGGTTTTTACCTTATATTGTACTGGTAATTGATGAATTTGCCGACCTGATTATGACTGCCGGAAAAGAAGTAGAACTCCCCATAGCCCGACTGGCTCAGCTGGCACGTGCCATAGGTATTCACCTGATCATAGCAACTCAAAGACCTTCGGTAAATGTAATTACCGGGATGATAAAAGCCAATTTCCCGGCAAGAGTAGCCTTTCGGGTGACTTCCAAAATAGACTCCCGAACGATTTTAGACGGAAACGGAGCCGACCAGTTGATAGGAAAAGGAGATATGCTGTTCACTACCGGAAATGAGCTTATCCGTATACAGTGCGCCTTTGTAGACACTCCCGAAGTAGATGAGATAACAGAATACATCGGTTCCCAACAAGGATATGCCGATGCCTATTTATTACCCGAAGTTTATGAAGACAGACCCGGAGGGAATGATAACGAAAGCGCAGAATCCAAAAGAGATGAGCTTTTTAACGATGCCGCCAGAGTAATTGTATCTGCACAACAAGGCTCCACGTCCCTTATACAAAGAAAATTATCTTTAGGGTATAACCGTGCCGGAAGAATTATGGATCAACTGGAAACCTCAGGTATTGTAGGCCCTTTTGAAGGAAGCAAAGCCAGAAAGGTTTTAATAACCGACCTGAATACTTTGGAACAATTATTGGAAAGTTTAAACAATTAAAAATGATAAATTTGGTTATGAAAAAAATCGTTGCACTTATAATATTTCTTTGTTTTTCAGCCTTTTCATGGTCTCAGAAAATAGACCCTAATGCAAAAAGATTGCTGGATACAGCCAGTGAAGAATTAAGCAAGAACACCACGTTTTATATAAAGTTTAATTATCTTTATGTCGTTCCCGGTCAGAGAAGCACCGTCGAGACAGGACAGGTCTATGCTGCCGGAGAAAAATATCACCTGATGCTTCCCAATACCACACAGATATTTGACGGAAATAAAATATACACCATATCCATAGACGATAAAGAAATTACCTCTTCCGACAGAGAAGACGGAGAGAGCCTTTCTCCGACCAATATCCTGAATCTTTATAAAAAAGGATTCGATATTACGTCAGGAGGAATAGGAACCATTAACAATATAAAATGTTCCATCATTAAGCTGGTTCCTTCCGATACCAAGAAATCAAAATCCATCATACTGGCAATAGCTAACAATAGATTAGTACGGGTTTCCGAAAATTACAATGACGGAAGTTCCTTAATTTTGACCGTAGTGGATTTCAAAGAAAACTTAATTGTAAATAAATCTTTACTTACCTTTGACAAAAACAATTACAAAGACTATACACTCACAGAGTTATAAAATATGGTAAAAAAGTTAGACTGGTATATTGTCCGTACCTTTTTTGGGCCTTTTCTATTTATATTCAGTGTTTTAATGTTCATCTTTGTGGTTCAGTTTGCTTTTACCCAAATGGATAAATTTCTGGGGAAAGGATTGAATCTTTGGGACATAACAAAACTACTCTATTACTTAGGATTGGATGTAATACGTTTGGTACTGCCTCTGACTATTTTACTTTCATCCATCATGACTTTCGGAGGCTTTGGAGAAAAATATGAACTTGCAGCTATGAAATCTGCCGGTATTCCCTTAGCCCGTATCATGTATCCTCTCTTCGGATTTGTGGTTGTGATGGCAGTCTGGTTGTTTTACTTCTGTAACACCACACTTCCCGAGAACCAAAAAAAAGCAAGAAATATGCTTATCAATATTATCCATACCAGACCGGCTTTGAACTTTGAGGAAGGACGTTTTATTAAAGAAATGAATCCGTTCAGTATAAAGATTGGGAAAAAAGGAGGAGATAACGATAGTGAATGGGAAGATGTTTTTATCCACAAAAATGCGTCTCCGTATGAAGACCAACAAACCATAATTGCAGAAAGAGGAAACATTGTATCCAAAAATAATTATTATCTCAAACTGGAACTGTATGACGGATATATCTATCAGGTGAATGTAAGAGGTAAAAGACAAAAAGAATTACAAAGACAGCCGGGCAACAGTATCAAATTTGACACCCTGACCCAGCATTTTGATATTTCCGAATTAATTAAAAAATCACTGGACAGAGAATCCGAAGGAGATAATTTCAGGTATAAATCATTCACGGAGTTAAATCCCTACATAGATTCTATCAGGGCAACGAATATAACTTACTATAAAGGATTAGCAAATAACAGTATGACCCTTTTATTAGGAGAGACAAACCCACTGGATTCTTTAGATTACAGCAGTTACGAAAAAATTTATCCTTTTGAATGGTCTGAGCTGGATGAAGATACCCGGTTTGAATTGGTTCGTTCGGCAATCGGTCAGGTAAAGATAGCAAAAGAACAATTAGGAACCAAAGCTCTGGAAATGAGGTCTGTGGGAAAATTTCTTTCCAAAATGATTATATGGCAGCACAAAAACATGGTTTCCTATTCGCTGACCTGTGTCGTATTCTTCCTGATAGGCTCCTCACTGGGTTCCATTATCAGGAAAGGAGGCGTTGGCATGCCCGTAATAGTAGCCGTAGGTATATTTATTATATTTTATGTTTTGGGTCTCTATGTGGAAAACTTAGCCAAGAACCAGATAGTCGATGCATATTGGGCTTCATGGGTTCCTAATGCCGTATTTCTTCCTCTGGGGATATTCCTGACGATTAAATCCATGCAAGATTCCGAACTATTTAATATTGATAATTATTTGGAACCCATTAAGAAAATTAAAAAGCAAAAAAATATAGAACATAGCAGATACCAATGATTACTACAGATTTTAAAATAAATACCATTTCCGAAGCTCTGGAAGATTTAAGACAGGGAAAGGTCATTATCGTGGTAGATGATGAAAACAGAGAAAATGAGGGAGATTTCATAGCTGCCGCATCGACTATAACAGCGGAAACGATTAACTTTATGACCATGTATGGACGAGGTTTGGTTTGTACTCCGCTTACCCAAAAAAGGGCGGAAGAACTGGACTTGGATTTTATGGTAGGTAAAAATACCGACCCAAAACAAACGGCTTTTACCGTTTCCGTAGATTTATTGGGACATGGAGTAACTACGGGAATCTCAGCCTCAGACAGGGCAAAAACGATTCGGGCGTTGGTGGATGAAAATATAAAACCCAAAGACTTTGCACGTCCGGGGCATATTTTTCCTTTAGTTGCTAAAAAAGGAGGAGTCTTAAAAAGGGACGGACATACGGAAGCTACCGTAGACCTGTTACAACTCGCCGGACTTCCTTCTACCGGAGTTTTAGTGGAAATTATGAATGAAGACGGAACTATGGCTCGTTTACCTCAACTAGTCGAAGTCGCCAAAAAATTCAAATTAAAGATCATTACTATCGAAGACTTGGTCGCATACAGGCTTAAGAACGATTCTTTAATTGAAAAAATTGATGATTCCCGGATAAATACTCATTATGGAGAATTTAGGTTTGTGACTTATAAAGATAAAACCAGCGATCAGATTCATTTCGCTTTGGTAAAGGGAGAAATAGAAGAAAACGATATTGTTCCCGTAAGGGTGAAAGCTATTAATGCCTATACGGATCTATTTAAAGCTCTTGCGAAAGGAGAAGAAAACGTTTTAGAACAAAGTATACATCTGATTAATCAGGAGGGAAAAGGAGCTATTGTGTTTATCAATAATCCCTATAACATGGAATTAGTAGAGACTCATCTTGGGGAAGTAAAAGAATACATTTCAGGGAAAATTCAAACTCCGGGATTAAATTCAGATGAAAGAGACTTAGGGATCGGAGCGCAAATTATCAAAGACTTGGGGATTAAAAAAATTAACGTTCTCACCCCAAATCCGGATAAAAACCTGCCTCTGAGCAGCGGTTATGGAATTGAGATTATCAGTGAAATTAAGATTTAAGTCCTCAGGAAACAATAATTTTTATTCGCTGATAACCACAATACCCTTACCCAGATTATTTATTTTAAATTTGCTTTCAAGGTCTACATCATTGGGGTCATATTCCTTGCTTTCTTTATCTATGGAAATCTGAACATAATTTTCCCAAGCTTTTTTGTAATCTTTCATAATTGATTTTTGTTCAGATGCGGTGTAAGCCTTAGCATACGCTTTATCTAATTCTACCAGTTTTTCAGCAGCCTGCTTAAGTTTTCCATTTTTGAAATTTGGAACCTCATAAACAACAGGTTCTACTTTTTCAGTAGTTGGCGCAGAAGTAGATTTTATCTTATTTTCCTCGTGGTAGCCTTTTGTATCTGTTTCTTTTTCAATGAAATTGATGAAATCGTTTTTAGAGAATAATTTACTTTTTATATCTTTGGTCTGGTCTCCATACACAGTAATTTCTTCAGGAAAAGGTTCATCCAAAGAATAGGTGGCATTTACTGAACCGTTGTCGATTACAACTCCTTTTATTATATCGGCAGGTACGTTGTATTCTATGCTATCAATATAAATTACATGCTCAAGAGGAGAAACCCGGTTCTCATGTCCTTCCATTGCATAGGCCATATTAAACTTGTAGTAAGTGCTGTTGGTAGGATTAAGAACACCGCCTTTATTGCCATCATATACAACAAATTCCGTAGTTTGGTTATTCCATTGCATAGAGTGTTTTCCGACTTCTAATGTGAGTTTTTCTCTTGACAGTGGTGCTAATTTATATTGAGCATCATCTACCTTTACGGAAATAGACTGATCGGTAGGATTGTCCAAAATAAATTCATTTGCATGAGGGTCTTTATCTAAACCACAACCAACGAACAGGAAACTTATAATAGTTGCAACAATAAATTTTTTCATACTGATTTTTTATTTTTACAAAGATATTTATTTCCCGATAAAAATCATAATAAAAAATCATGAAAGTCGGGAAATTAAAAACAGATTATTTCGTTATTACAGAGAACAATTAAGATTCAAGTTTCCAGATACAACAAGATAAATTTATACTTGGAGTCTGATTGAGGGATGACTTTTACAGGATCATCTCCTGTCTTTTGTGCTTCTATAATTTTACTTTTATACCGTCTTAAATATATCTGATTTTGCAATTCTTCTTCTGTTGCAGTTCGCAGATTAATCTTACGGACTTTCGATATATCCAGGATAAAGGCTTCCGAAATTTGAGTAACCATTTCGGGTGTAATGTCATAAACATCTTTTATCTGTTCCATAGAAACAAATCCGCCTAATCCTTTCCTGAATCCGAGTGTCTTTTTAGCTATGGCAGCGTCTCCTATAACGGAAGTAATATCATTAAAAGTAGCCGAATTAATATCTTTCTTTTCCTGCGATATATAATTTATAGTCTTGGGTTCATGGTGAATTTCCTTATCAGGAAGTTGAATAAAAGGAGTTAATTCCAGATACTTTTCTTCCGAAATGACGAAACATTTTTTTATCTGTTCTTTGGAAACAAACTTGCCGCCGAGTATGTTTTTATATTTTAAAATTACTGCTGCCTGTTTTTCCGAAAAGCCTATATTCATCCAATCCTTGAGAGTATAAGCATTAGGGTCAAATTTTTGCAACGAATATTTTTTATCGGAAGATGGAAAAGATAATTGCTGTTGACCGCCTTTTTCCGGTAACAACAAAAAAGGAGAAAGGTCATTATATTTTTCCTCAGAAATAACAAAACAGGCTTTAATTTGTTCCTTTGATAAGAATTTCCCGCCCAACAGAGCCTTATATTTTAAAATTACCTCTGCCTGTTTTACGGAAAAACCTATTTCTTCCCAATTCTTGCGAGTATAGTCATTAGGATTAAAAGGTTGCAACTTAACCTTATTTGATTTGGAACCGTTAAGATCGGCAAGACGAATTTCTTCTATCAGGCGGGAAGGTAGCTTTTCTGCCTGAACATCTTCGGAAAACAAAAGGTCTTTATGGATAAAAATTTCTGCCAGAAAAATTATCCCCATTAATATCAGAACGCCTATTCTTTGTTCCCGTATCATTTTAAGCCGCAAACTCATGATAATTATACCTAAATTAAAATAATTTAACTTAACAGATGCGAATATAATAATTAATTTTAAGCCGGATGAAAAAATGCCGGATTATTTTCCCATGCCTCTCTGTACGTAACTCATATCCCCCATAGATTCCACCGTAAATTTACCTTTTTCAAAAATAACTTTGCAGACAGAGGCATTGTCCAAATCTCCTTTCAACAATTCCCGACCTCCCAGATTCTGGAGCATCAGCGTAATACACATGCCATGAGCTACGATCAGTATATTTTTATCCGTACCTTCCGAACTTTCAGACTCTGCAATTTCTGTTAATATTTCGTGAGTTCGGGTTTCTATATCCTCAAAATTTTCCGCCAGCCCTATCTTATCCAAAATTTTTATAGCATTGACTACCTGTTCATAAGTTATGTCCTTATTGGGGTCAAAAACATCCCGTATTAATTTAGGTCCGTCCGTATATTGCAGGTATAACGCAGCTTCCCTCCACATGGTTTGATTAAGGTCGGATTCATAACTCCCGAAACAAGCCTCCCGAAATCCCTCCTTTTCAATAATAGTAAGCTCTTCCTGTCCCTGATTTTGTAAAATAACCTGTGCCGTCTGGCGGGTTCTTCTCAAATCACTGCTATAAACAGAAGTAAATTTTATATCTCTTAGCCCTATACCCAGATACTTAGCCACATCGACTCCTTCCTGAGTTAGAGGGGAATCACTCCATCCCTGCACCCTGCCCAGAGTATTTAAAATGGTCTTTCCATGACGTACGATGTAAAAAGTTATTTTTGCTTTGCTCATTGTTCTATTTCTCCTTTTGTTATAGCATTAATAATATCAATTTTTAACTGTTCGTCGAAATCATTGCATTCGACAAGGCATTTCATAATACGTAGCAACAACTTGTCGTCGAGTATTAAGCTACGTACTTGCTTCGCTTTTTCGCTTTCGGAAAGTAGTATACAAATCTATTAACTTCTTTCTTACCAACAGCATTATCGTAATCGGTATCCGGCTGTTCATATTATTTTATTCGTTATTAAACAGGATTAAGTATTCGTGAAAAGTATACATTCGTTTCCATTGTCCGCCGGTAATTTCGCGCAGAATATCCAGCTGCTGCATTGAGGCAATCAGCTTATAGGCACTTACATTCGATTTTCCGATAATCTGTTCCACTTTTGCCACATTGATTACAGGATTTACATACAGCCGGGCAATTACTTTCCTAGCATCAGCCGCACGACGCCCCAAAGTGTTAGTTTTTTCGTCGAGTGTTTTTTGCAGTTGCAAAATATTGTCAAATGTTTTAATTCCTTTTTTTGCAGTTTGGATAATACCTGTCAAAAAGAATTTAAACCACCCGTTAATATCATTTTTTGTACGCACCAAAGTGAGGTTGTCGTAATACAAATCACGGTGGCGTCCAAAAAAATCGGAAAGATAGAGAATGGGACGTTTCAGCACCCCTCTGTTTACCAGATAAAGTGTGATAAGTAGTCGCCCGATACGCCCATTACCATCGAGAAATGGATGTATGGTTTCAAACTGATAGTGAATGAGTGCTATTTGCAGCAGTTCGGGCAAATGGTTGGCATCATTGTTGGCAAATTTTTCCAAATCGTTAATCAATGCCGGCACTTCGGTATGTGGCGGAGGAATGAAACGAGCATCATTGAGCGTTGCTCCTCCAATCCAGTTTTGGCTTGTGCGATACTCGCCCGGCAGTTTGTGCTTTCCTCTCACACCCTGCAACAATATTTTATGTGTTTGGCGAATAAGTCTGCTTGAGAAAGGCAATGTTTGAAGTTCGGCAACGGCTATATTCATTGCCGCAATATAGTTTTGCAGTTCTTCCCAATCGTCGTGTTTTTCCTTTGCAATTTCCTCTTTTTTCATAAAAGCTTCTTCCATATTGGTCTGCGTGCCTTCTATGCGCGACGATTGCGTTGCCTCTTTGGCAATGTGCATACTCAAATACAAATCAATATTTACATAATTGGAATACATATCCAATTGTCCGAGCAAACGGTCGGCTTTGCTCAGCAAACTAATCACTTCCATATCGTTGATTTTCCAATCTCTGTTTATTGTATTGGGGATAAAGGCTTTGTAGTAGCCTTGATTGACCGTATTTCCTGCAATAAAATTTTTCATCTTATTTCTTTAATTTCATGGGCACAAAGTTAAGGAAAACGCCTCAAAACTTAAAATGCATTGATATAAATTTAAGGAGACAGCATAAAAACTTAAAATGCTCATTTGCTTATTAACTTTCTTGTCATTTTTTTAATCCTGCCTTTTTCTTTACCAAAAATCTTACTGCCTTCTTCCTGAGTTAGAGGGGAATCACTCCATCCCTGCACCCTGCCCAGAGTATTTAAAATGGTCTTTCCATGACGTACGATGTAAAAAGTTATTTTTGGACTCATAAACTAAGTTATATTTTCTTTAAAAATAATTGAATTTCTATCCGACAAAGGTAGAAAAATTAATTTTTATGATTTTTGGGCTTAGTTTTTAATATAAATGTTCCCTTTCTAAGTTAATCAAATAATAAATGGAGGAATATTTCTTAGCCATAGTAAGAAACCAAGAGAGTTAGATGCTTTTTCCACTGCAAGTTTTTGTCAATTCTTTTAAAATAATTTCGTAGTTTTGAATGAGATTGTTCAATATATTTAATGATTTGGGAATCAAATAAATATACGACTTTTTAATCAAGTGAACAATCTTTTTTGTTTTTTTATAAATGCACAACAAATTGATAGATATAAACTTTCATGATAGAAAAGATAAATAAAGATGATATACATACTATAGGCAGACATAGTAACTGGTCTAAAAAAAGTGTTGATGAGGTTTTACAAAAAGAGATTTACAATGATGCGGATTCTTGGAGGAAATTCATTCAAATCGCTTTAATTGCTTTAGGAACAGGTTTTACGATTATTGGTGTTGTTTTCTTCTTTGCTTATAACTGGGATGATATACATAAGTTTATTAAAATAGGGATTGTAGAGGGAGTAATACTTATCATGGGAAGCATGGTTTTATTTACTAAAATGAATATAACCATTAAGAATATTTTGCTGACCGGAACGGCTGTTTTGGTAGGAGTATTATTTGCTGTTTTTGGACAAATTTACCAGACAGGGGCAAATGCCTATGACCTTTTTCTGACATGGGTTTTCGCTATTACTTTATGGGTATTGATCTCCAATTTTGCTCCTCTGTGGTTGTTATATATAACATTGATAAATACAACATTTATTTTGTATTCTCAACAAGTTGCGACCGACTGGTCAGTGACTTTAATTGCCTTAATATTATCCGTAATTAATACTGTTTTTCTTGTGACATTTCTTTTTATATCAAAGATCAGAGAGAATACAGATGCACCTGTTTGGTTCTCCAATATAATTGCCCTTGCAGCAGTTATATTTGCAACCGGAGGAATAATGATAGGAATTATAATAGACGAACCTGATTATCTAATTTCCTCTTTTATTTTAATGGGATTAACAGGAATCTTTTATTGCATTGGAATTTGGTATGCCTATAAAGAAAAGAGAGCCTTTTATTTGGCTGTAATTCCTTTTAGCACTGTGATTATCATATCTACAGGGATATGTAAAACAGCAGATGGAGATTTGGCAGGAACGCTTTTACTTCTGACGTTTTTTGTAATTGCCAGTGTCACTCTGATCGTGATAAATATATTGAATACTCAAAAAAAATGGAAGAATGAACACAATTGATGATATAAAGAAAACTTTGGACAGAATAAAGGTTGCAGAAGGAGATTCTTTTCAATATGATGAAGAAGCAATCTTAAATGAATATAGAAATAAAGAATATTCCGGGTTAGGTGTAAGAATATTAACCATTTTCGGCGGATTTATGGCAATGTTCTTCTTTTGGGGCTTTCTGGCTCTGATGAATGTATTTAGGTATGAATTAGTTACACTAATATTAGGTATTCTGTCTATTTTTGGAGCCATTGCATTAAGTAAAATATATAACAAACTGATCATTGATACATTGAGTGTATTCCTTTTTATTACCGGTTTTTTATTGGTGGGGATATATTATTTTTCTGATGATTGGGAAATTGTAATTGCAAGTGTAAGTGGATTGTGTTTGATATTTATATTTTTTGCCATTATTACATTACTCATTTCAGAAAATTATATGCTTGTTTTTCTTTCTGTCCTGACGGTTAATGGTAGTGTTCTTACCCTATTACATGATAATAAATGGGGCGAAATTATATATATTTATCTATCATTACTTGTTGTATTTACAACGTTCTTTTACCTAAAAGAGGCAAAAATTATTACCTATAATAAAAAGGTATCGAAATTATATAACCCAATTTCGGTTGGTTTAATAATATCATTGATAGCAGGCTTTATTTTTGTAAATGTTTTTGATGAATATGCGGTAGAAATGATTGATGTATCTAGCATAAATATTTATTCATATATATTGGGGGCAAGTTTTTTATTTTCAATTATTTGTATAGGAGCTATTTTATATACAAATTCAATTATCTTAAAAAAAATAGGTGTAGAGAACAAAAAAGATAAAGTTATAATTTACATATTAATCACTTTATTTTTACTCCCAACAATGATTTCCATAGGAATTTCCGGTTCATTGCTTATTATTCTTTTATGTTTCTTAGTCAATTATAAGACAGGATTTGCAATCGGAGTTATTGCATTTGTTTATTTTATAGGACAGTTATATTATGATTTGAGTTTCACTTTGTTGGTAAAGTCAGGCTTAATGATCTCGTCAGGAATCATTTTTTTATCTCTGTATTTTTTCACGTCTAAAAAATTACGTTCCAATGAAAAAGGTTAAACGGGTTATTATTTTTTTGAATTTAATAGGGTTGCTTCTGTTTTTTAATTTTGCAGTAATACAAAAAGAAAATTTATTGGAAGAAGGGCAATTGATCCTGTTGGAATTGGCTCCGGTTGACCCGCGGTCTTTAATGCAGGGAGATTATATGAGATTAAATTATGCGATTTCCAGAAACACATCGTCATCCCGAGATAAATTACCTAAAAGAGGTTATTGTGTGGTATTTTTAGATTCCTCAAAAATAGCTCACCTTGTCAGATTTCAAGAGAAAGCGATTCCACTAAAGGAAAATGAAATTCTTATTAAATATTATTCCGAAGGCGGGTGGAATATAAATATTGGTGCAGAATCCTATTTCTTTCAGGAAGGAAACGCAGACAAATATGATAAAGCAAAATATGGTGGGATTAAAGTTGATAAGGAAGGAAACAGTCTTCTGATTGGACTTTATGACGAAGATATAAAATTGATTCAATAAAAACCATCAGAAAATTAGGTCTAATGGACAAAAATTAGGCTATTTTTTAGACGTTGTACTCTAATGGACATTTTTTAGGCTGTATTTTTTCACAGATATTTGGATATTAAGTTTTTATTTTCCAAATTTGTTA
>JAISSC010000097.1 GCA_031273305.1 Flavobacteriaceae bacterium | reverse complement strand
AAAAACAATTGACCAATGAAAAAATATAATTTTACCGGCATTGAAGCCATATTTGACTATAAGCAACCTGGCTTTCTCTCTCCATATAGACGTAGTGTTTATCTTGTCCTTGTGGCAATAATGCTTGGCGTTTCCTGCATGGAGGCACAGGTAACCATCGGTGGCGATAAGGCTCC
Source organism: Flavobacteriaceae bacterium (assembly GCA_031273305.1). Taxonomy (GTDB): domain Bacteria; phylum Bacteroidota; class Bacteroidia; order Flavobacteriales; family Weeksellaceae; genus Apibacter. The sequence goes on along the minus strand of JAISSC010000097.1, from coordinate 8,295 downwards.
GGCGGCAGGCTCATTGCTAAGCCTTAATTCCGACACCAAAGGTGGCTTGCAACTATCGAATGTGTCATTATCAACCGACCTGACGGTAATTTCCGACAGTTTTCCGGGTATAACGTTAGGGAATCAGGATAATCCAACGATTAAAGAGGACTTTAAAGGTGCGATGGTTTACAACACCAACCCTCTTGCCGGACGAGGCAAAGGCATCTATACATGGAACGGAGGAAATTGGGATTTTGTCGGTAATACCCGCCATTTTGAAGTACCTGACTATGCCAATGGAACAGATGTCATTACCGGCACAGGTGAAGGTACATGGAAAGCCTACGGGTCAGGATTTGTAATTTGTACGTGGGGAACAGAAGCATCAATAAGCGATACAGGTGTATGGATCGATAACGTTAGGGTGATTAGTTCCAATTATACGGAAACAGGCTACGGCTCCATTCAGGAGGCAATGGTTCCAATTGCGGTTGGTCAGGTGCTTACTGTTAAGTCCCCTGTCAGTGGCGTGTATAATGGTGTTAGTGCTAAGTTCTATCCGCTTCCATTTGTCGAAAAACAAGCAGATAACGGTTATTCATTTAATGAGGTAAAAACCAACGATATATGGGTGGATAGTAAACCGATATATAAGAAAACCGTGTTCCGTCAGGATTATACTTTTGATACTAATCATTCAACTGATAGTGAAATCATAGTGGCTGATGTTTTCCCAAATTCAGAATATGCAGATAAGGTATTGAAATTGGAAGGTACCGGCTATCTACCTGACGAGAATCAGCCGATCGTATTTATAGGATCATGGGTTTATGATGCTAAAAAATGGACTTTAGGTGCCTATTATAAGAAAGTCAAAAATAATATAATAATAGAGAAAGGTGGTAATACTGCCATAAAAATTAATGATTTTACAATAACACTTTATTACACAAAAATAAATGATTAACGGTGGGTGGGCTGTGAGAATGGTGACGCACAGCGAGTTACGTCCGTCATTGGTAGGAGGCACGACGAAGCAGTCTCATTGCTTCGCTACGCTCGCAATGGGTAGATTGCCACATTCCACTGCGTTGCGAGCGCAGCGTGGCAACCCCGCAATGACGTGACGTTCAGCATGTTGCGTGGGTGGAGACGCCCAAGTTGGGACGTCTCTACCTGAATGGGGTGCCTTAATTACGCCTGCGAATCCCGTTAGGATTGTAGAGACGTCCCAATTTGGGCGTCTTAGGTAGAAAAGGATAACGTCAAATACTCTCTGAATGAATAAAGTCCTGCCTTTCAGGCAGCCACTTGTTGGGTGGTTACTCTCTCCGCAGGTCGCCGACCTGCGGTTATGAAAATCAAGCCTTTCAGGCTTCTTTCCTGCGCAACATAATGCGTTAACACACAGCAAGTTACGTCCGTCACTGCGAGGAGGTACGACGAAGCAGTCTCATTGCTTCGCTACGCTCGCAATGGGTAGATTGCCACATTCCACTGCGTTCCATTCGCAATGACGTGACGTTCAGCATGTTGCGTGGATGGAGACGCCCAAATTGGGACGTCTCTACAATCCTAATGGGATTCGCAGACGTAGATTAAGGACGTTTATTTATTCGTTCGTGGTGTACATCCCATTCGGGATGTTAGCTCGGTAGAATGAACAATACCCCACCCATAATAGCACGCCGTGTGCGACATAATTGTTGCTGTTGAGATTGCCACGCTCCTGTTTTTGCGAGGAGGTACGACGTGGCAATCTGTTCCGCACACATCATATTCCAATCCAAAGATTATAATGTGCTTAAACCGAACTCACGTTATCCTAAAAATCGAAGATTTCAATAATATCCAATTCTGTTTTAAAGGGCAGAACCTGCGTTCCGAACTTATTGAAGAGCAATTGGGAAATTTTAGGATAATGATAGCTATAAAAATCATTCAGTTCCTTTTTGTCTTTTGCATAATATTGAACAGAATAAGTATCTCCGCTCTTGTCGGAATGTGAAACTACTTTGGCAAACACTGCCTTTGAGAATTTTCCGGTTTGATGTATCTCCGGGATAATCACGTCTTTCATCCATTGAACCCATTCCTGCTCAATATCCTTTTCAACATGGAAACTCTCCGAATATATTATCATAAAAATCGTTTTAGGAGGAATAATTTTATTGCATCGTATGTCTCTGGGTATAGCCAAACATTCCCCGCTCCTTTATCATTTTGGCAACTTCTTTCGGTACTTTGTCTTCCCATCCGGCATTTCCCATAACGATCTGAGCCAGTATCTTCTTGCCATAAATGCTAAGGTAGGCTTCGTTGTAGCTCTTAATGTCAACAATTCTTCCGTTCTTCTTGAAATATTTATATAAGTCTTTTAAATTATCATCTACCCGCAGGTTCTCAGAGGTGAGAAGCTCTCCTGTCTCCTGATCTATATAAGGATATAAATATATTTTCATATCTTTCTTAAATAACTTACCAAAAGCCTCCATGATTCCTCCTCCCAAATCTTCATAATAATTTTCCTTAAAGACATCCAATAAATTATTTACTCCTAAGGAAACTCCAATCTTTTCCGTAGTAAACCTGCTAAAATAATCCACTAACCGGTAATATTCCGAAAAATTAGAAATTAATACGGTATAACCCAGCTTTCCTAAGACATCTGCCCTATCCAAAAAATCGCGTTCGTTGATTTCTCCGGCAGCCCTAAGGTTGGATGTGGTAATCTCGAATAAGACCTTGATATTACTTTCATCTACGTTTTCCTCATTCATAAACATCTTCAATCCCTGATCGCACATATCAATATTTACGTTGGTGACAGGTCGAAAGCTGCCTCTCAGTGCGAAAATATTCTTTTTATACAGTTCGTCGGCAGGAAGTACATTTTTTCCATTGGGTTCAAAAACCACAGCATCGGTCATTCCGTTCTTTACTAATTGCAGGCTCATCAACCGGTTGTCGACATATGCATATCTCGGTCCGCTGAAATTGATCATGTCAACTTCTATCTGATCTTTATCAAGCTCATCATATAAAGAATTTATAATAACTTTTGGGTCTTCTCCATAAAAAAAAGCTCCATATATAAGGTTTACACCCAAAGTACCTAAGGTTTCCTGTTGCAGTTTGGCATCATTCTCATGGAAACGCACATGCAGGATAATTTCATTGTAATCTTCCAGTTCACTTAGCTGAAAGCGGATGCCTACCCAACCATGCCCCTTGAAAGTCTTGCTGAAATTGATAGTGGTTACCGTATTGGCATATGAAAAAAACTTTCTTCCCGGACTGCTTTTCCTGTCGATACGATCTTCTATCAATTTTATCTCATGATCCAACATCCGTAGCAGGCGGGTTTGAGAGACATATCTGTTATCGGATTCTTTTCCATAAATGGCATCACTAAAATCCTTATCATAAGCAGACATTGCTTTTGCTATGGTCTTAGAGGCGGCTCCTGCTCTGAAGAAGTAACGAACGGTTTCCTGCCCGGCACCTATTTCAGAAAAGGTTCCGTAAATGTCTTTATTTAAATTTATCTGGAGAGCTTTTTGGCGTGGAGTTAGTACTTGTCTGGAAGTAAGCATATTTTTTTTAAACTTTTGTTCGTAAATTTACGAAAATTATGGAAGTAGAAAAAAGTAAAATAACTTTCTTAGGAACAGGTACCTCGCAAGGGGTGCCTGTAATAGGTTCTAACGATGCGGTATGTCTGTCTTCCAACCCTAAAGATAAAAGATTACGTACATCCGCTATGGTGCATCATAAAAGTCTGGATATGTTAATTGATTGCGGCACGGATTTCAGGCAACAAATGCTCAGGGAAAACATGTCTAATGTAGACGCCGTTTTGCTTACACATGAACATGCCGACCACGTTGGAGGACTGGATGATTTACGTCCTATTAATTTCATTACGGGAGAAAATATTGCCGTTTACGGGCTTTCGAGGGTGTTGGAGGATATAAAAAGACGATATTCATACGCCTTTGCGGAAACTAAATATCCGGGAGTTCCGGGACTTGAATTATATCCGGTTAGAGATAATTTTAAAATTCGGGAGGTAAGCATAGAGCCTATTCATGTTATGCACGGAAAACTTCCTATTCTGGGATATAAAATAGGGAAATTATCTTATATTACTGATGCCTCATATATCGTAGAAGAAGAAATAGAGAAAATCAAATATTCTGAAATACTGGTAATAAATGCCTTACGTATCAAACCGCACATTTCTCATTTCACACTGGCACAGGCTTTGGAATTGATTGAAAAAGCACGACCGGGAAGAGCTTTTTTAACCCATATCAGTTATCATCTGGGATTTCATGATGAAGTGCAGAAAATTCTCCCTGAAAATGTTTTCCTTGCATATGACGGGTTAGTGGTGGAATTTTAAACTACTTCCCGGATAAGAATAAAAAGTTTTAGAATTATACTATTGAATAATTAAATTTTCCTATATTGCTCAACTTTGTAAGTTTAAATAAACCTAAAATAAAAATTTCGTTTATAAAATGAATAACAGATCGGTATACATTGCTGCCACAAGCCATTATAGTGGAAAATCTCTGGTAAGTCTGGGAATATTGCAGATGGTTATGAGAAGAACTCCCAACATCGGGTACTTCCGACCTATTATTGATGATTTGGAAGAAGGAATTAAAGACAACCATATAGAAACAATCTTGTCATACTTTGCCCTGAATGAAAGTTATGAAGAGGCTTATGCTTTTACGAAAAGTGAAATTGTTGACTATCAAAACAACGGACAACTAGATGAAGCCTATGATATAATCATCCAGAAGTATAAAGCATTGGAAGATAAATTTGATTTCGTATTAATAGATGGTACAGACCTGTCAGCGGAAAGCACCTCGTTGGATTATGACCTGAATGTCATTATTGCCAAATCGTTACATATTCCCGTAATCCTTGTTGTTAACGACTCTTTTAAAACTTCTCATGACCTGAGTAAAAATATAAGTTTAGAGGTAAATAATTTTCTTAAAAAAGACAATAAGGTCATAGCCATTATTGTAAATAAGGCAACCAAACCACAGGATGAAATTATCGCTAAATACAAAGAACACAGTACGGACGATTCTATTTTATTTTCGGTAATACCCAATGATCAGCCATTGAGCTTCCCTACCTTAAAGGAAGTAGCAAATGCGTTAGGAGCTAAAGTATTATACGGAGAAGATAACCTCGACCACCCAATCAGGAAATTTATCATCGGAGGAATGCAACTATCTCACTTTATGAACTATATAGAAGAAGATTGTGTGATAGTTGTTCCCGGCGACCGCTCCGACCTGATAGCAGGCGCACTGCTTTCCAATTTAGCCAATTTTAAAAGAGTAACCGGAGTTATTTTGACCGTAGGAATGAATCCGGATGAAACCATTATGAAACTTATTGAAGGAGCAAAAGTGAATCTTCCTATTCTGCTGGTTGATTCCGGAACGTTTGAAACGGCTGCAATTACAGCTGACATCAGGTCTACCCTCTATCCGGAAAGCGTAGTAAAAATAAAACGATGCATAGACCTATTCGAAGAGCATGTGAATGTTCCGGAACTGGATAAAAAAATATCTTCATTTAAAATCGGAGGAATTACTCCCAAAATGTTTCAATACAATTTATTAAAAGAAGCAAAAGCAGCCCGTAAGCACATTGTTCTTCCCGAAGGAGGAGACGAAAGAATTTTAAGGGCGGCATCAATGCTGGCAGATGACGAGATTGTAAATATCACTATTTTGGGAAAACAGGAAGAAATAATACAAAAGGTAAATCAATTGGGGCTGAGCTGGAACGAAAAGTATATCTCGGTTTTAGATAATACTAACAACGATAAGATAGAAGATTATGCAAATACTTTGTATCAACTGAGGAAGGATAAAGGAATGGAATATGCGCAGGCTAAAGATCTAATGCTGGATGCTTCCTACTTCGGCACCATGATGGTATATAAAGGAGATGCCGACGGGATGGTCTCCGGTGCACAAAATACAACCGCTCATACCATACGACCGGCATTACAGTTTGTGAAAACTCAACCGAAAATAAAAACGGTTTCTTCCGTGTTTTTTATGCTTTTACAGGATAGGGTATTAGTATATGGAGACTGTGCAGTGGTTCCTAACCCAACTTCCGAACAACTGGCGGATATAGCTATATCTTCGGCACAAACCGCAAAGGCATTTGGTATCGAACCTAAAATAGCAATGCTCTCCTACTCCTCAGGAAATTCGGGAGAAGGAGCAGAAGTGGACAAGGTACGGAAAGCTACGGAACGTGTGAAATCTTTATGTCCCGACCTATTGGTTGAAGGTCCTATTCAATATGATGCGGCAGTCGTTCCAAGCGTGGGAAGCAGTAAAATGCCCGGCTCATTGGTAGCAGGACAGGCAAATGTCCTGATTTTCCCGGATTTGAACACAGGAAACAATACGTATAAAGCCGTTCAAAGAGAATCAGGCGGATTGGCATTAGGCCCTGTGCTTCAGGGATTAAGAAAACCTATTAATGATTTAAGTCGGGGAGCTAAAATTGAAGACATCTATAATACGGTTGTGATTACGGCAATACAGGCAGCTAATAATAAATAAGATAAATAAGATACCATGCTTTTTAACTCAATTAACTTTGCGATATTCTTACCGATAGTCTTCATCCTCTATTGGTTTGTTACTAATAAAAGTCTGCGATTCCAAAATATTTTACTTCTTGTCTCAAGTTATTTCTTCTATGCATGCTGGGACTGGCGTTTTTTGTTTTTGCTCATGTTCTCCACACTATTGGATTATTTCACCGGATTAAAAATGTCGCAGGCAGAAAATCAAAAGAAAAAAAGATTTTGGTTTTGGTTGAGTGTATTGGTAAACCTAGGCTTTCTCGGAATATTTAAATACTATAACTTTTTTGCCGAATCGTTTGCGGAAGCAATAGCACATTTGGGATTACAGGTAAACCCGTGGACATTAAGCGTGATCCTTCCTGTCGGTATTTCTTTTTATACTTTTCACGGATTATCTTATGTAATCGACATCTATAAGGATAAAATAAAGGCAGAAAGGAACTTTGTTGATTATGCCGTGTTTGTCAGCTTTTTTCCGTTACTCGTTGCCGGCCCGATTGAAAGAGCAACACATTTATTACCTCAAATCAAAAAGAAAAGAACTTTTGATTATTCAAGAGCCGTTGACGGAATGCGTCAGATTCTTTGGGGCTTATTTAAGAAAATAGTAATTGCCGACAATTGTGCGATATATGCCAATATGATCTTCAATAATTCGGCAGATTATTCAGGCAGTACGCTTTTGCTGGGTGCAATATTTTTTACCTTTCAGATATATGGCGACTTTTCAGGCTATTCGGATATAGCATTAGGAACAGCAAGATTATTAGGAATAGAGCTTCTACGAAACTTCGCTTTCCCTTATTTTTCAAGAGATATTGCAGAGTTTTGGAGGCGTTGGCATATTTCACTTTCTTCGTGGTTCAAAGATTACTTATACATCCCTTTGGGAGGAAGCAAAGGCGGAACATGGATGAAAGTGCGAAATACATTTATCATTTTCTTGGTCAGTGGTTTTTGGCATGGTGCTAACTGGACTTTTATCGCATGGGGAGCGTTGAATGCTTTATATATCATGCCATCAATTATATTGAAGAAGAATCGAAAGAATATGGAAATAGTAGCTCAGGGTAGAATATTGCCATCCATAAAAGACATTTTTCATATGGGAATTACTTTTCTATTGGCAGTCTTTGCGTGGATATTTTTCAGGGCAGAGAGTATCGGACATGCTCTTGACTATATCACCAATATGTTTGCAGGATTAGCAACAAAGCAAGCATATATTCAAACAATTGATTTTGCTAATTGGGACATTCTCTATCTAGTTATACTGTTAGCTATATTTATTTTAATTGAATGGTTTGGAAGAGAACAGCAATATGCTATAGCTAATCTAGGATTGAAATGGAAACGCCCTTTAAGATACGCTATGTATTATGCGATTATTGTTGCAATATTCTGGTTCGGGGGCAAAGAACAACAGTTTATTTATTTTCAATTTTAAAAAACATGAAACTATTAATATATAAAACAAGCATTTTTGTTTTCCCTTTTGTTTTCGCATACCTGATAAACATATTCTTTTATAACCCAGGAGAAGGCGATTTAGTTAGAATAGGTTGCATTTACTCTAATCCCTCCCCAAAAAGCAATATATCCGGTAAATTCTCTTTGAAAAAGAAATATACCCGTGTTTCCGAACTAGACTTGAAAACAAA
>JAISSC010000044.1 GCA_031273305.1 Flavobacteriaceae bacterium | reverse complement strand
GAAAAAAAAGTAAAAATATCCTACTTTTGCAGCTAATTTATTTTTTAGCAGACGTGAACATCCATACAGAAAATTTGAATTTACCGGAAGATCGTAAAGTGATTTTTGCTTTGGGTATGTTTGATGGTGTGCATTTGGGACATCAGTTCGTGTTAAACTATTTAAACAAAGTAGCGGAAAAAGAAGGAGGAGAAACGGCTGTTATGACATTTAACCCCCACCCCAGATTTGTATTGCAGCCCGACACGGATTTCAAACTGCTGACCACTTTGGAGGAAAAAATTCATTTATTGGAAAAATTTTCAGTACAACATTTATTTATACAGGAATTTAGCCCGGAATTTAGCCGGTTGACCGCATGGGAATTTGTACGGAAGGTTTTGGTGGAGAAATTAAATATCCATTCATTAATTGTAGGCTACGACCATCAGTTTGGAAGAAACAGGGATGGAAATTTTGAACAACTACAAATTTTATCTGAAAAGTATGGATTTAAATTATACCGGCTACCCTCCGTTAATGAACATGATACCGTAATAAGCTCCACAAAGATCAGAAATAAGATAAGAGATGGAGAAATTCATACGGCAAATCAATGGTTGGGATATAAGTTTATCTTAACAGGTAAGGTGGTTGAGGGGAACAAACTGGGCAGAGAACTGGGATTTCCCACAGCGAATATAGAGATAGATAAACAAAAGATTTGTCCTAAGGATGGGGTGTATTTTGTTAAAGTCAGGATAGGAAGTGATTATTTTAACGGGATGATGAATATCGGAACGAGACCTACCGTAAATGGGCTAACTAAACGATTGGAAGTACATCTCCTTGATTTTGAAAGGAATATTTACGGAGAAGAAATAGAGGTTCATTTCTATAAACGTGAACGCAACGAACAAAAGTTTTCTTCTCTGGATGAATTAAAACAGCAACTTCTTCAGGATAAAGACAATGCTTTAGAATATTTCAGGAAGACTCTTTGAACGCCTGATTTTATCTCTTTAATCCCTGATTATGATTGGAAATAGTTAAAATTTTCATCTAACTTTATAAAAACAAAATATCTATTCGTATTTTTACATGTAAAAAATTCATCCGATGAAACTTACCGTTTTGGGATTTAATTCCGCAGTGCCGACCGTACGCTCTCATCCAACTGCACAGTTGTTGGTTATCCGCAACAGGCATTTTTTAATAGATTGTGGAGAGGGAACGCAAGTTCAGCTAAGAAAAGCCCAAGCTAAGTTTTCAAAGATAAATCATATTTTCATCTCTCACTTACATGGAGATCATATCTTCGGATTGATAGGACTTATCTCTTCTTTTCAGCTTTTGGGAAGAAATATATCCATAACCATTTACGGTCCGAAAGGAATTAAAGAACTTATTGAAACACAGTTAAGACTCACGGAAAGTTATGCTAACTTTAATTTGATTTTCAGGGAGTTGACCTCTAAGGAAAGTGAGTTGATATATGAAGACGAAAAGGTCACGGTTCATACAATACCGTTACATCACCGTATTTATACCAATGGTTTTTTGTTCCGGGAGAAGCCTAAATTAAGAAAGCTCAATATAGACGTAATTTCTAAATATCCTGAAATAAAAATATGTGATTATCAAAATCTTAAGTTAGGGAAAGATTTTATTTGTGAAAATGGAACGGTTCTGAAAAATAAAGACCTTACCTCCTCCCCTAATTATTCTTATAGCTATGCTTTTTGCTCCGATACGGTATACAATCCTGATATTATCCCTTTACTAAAGGATGTGGATGTTTTGTACCACGAATCTACTTTTTTAAACGATTTGAAAGACATGGCTTATAAAACAGGTCACAGCACGGCATTGCAGGCAGCACAAATAGCTAAAGATGCTAACGTTAAATATTTGATTCTGGGACATTTTTCTAACCGGTACACAGATATTTCCGTATTTAAAAAAGAAGCTGAAACTGTCTTTCCTAATATAATCTTACCCGAAGAACTATCTACCATTGATTTTAAAGAACTGTAAAAAGAGAACTAAATATTTACTAACTTTGTTATTGTGAATTATCTTGAATGAAGAAAATATATTTTGACAGTGCTGCTTCAACTGTGATAGATGAAAGAGTAATTGATACCATGATGCAATCTCTGAGGTATGATTTTGGAAATCCTTCAGCTACTCATAGTTTCGGGCAGGAGGGTAAATCCAGGATAGAATCCGTGAGGAAAGCCATCGCACGTTGGTTGAATGTTTCCGCCAATGAAATTATTTTTACTTCCTGCGGCACGGAATCCAACAACCTTATCATACGCTCATGTATTGAAAATCTGCATATTAAACGTATCATCACTTCTCCTTTGGAACACAAGTGCGTGTTGGAGACCGTAAGGGATTTAAAAGAAAAACATCCTGACATTGAGGTCGTTTTTCTTCCTGTTAAAGATCGAAAAGGTGATTTGGATCTTAATGTGCTGGAAGAATATTTACAGGAAAATAAGCCTACTCTGGTTTCCCTGATGCATGGCAATAATGAGGTAGGGAACCTTATCGACCTGAAATTTATTGCCGAACTGTGTAAGAGATATAATGCTTTGTTCCATTCGGATACGGTGCAGACTATGGCTCATTATCCTTTGGATTTTTCTGATATTCCTATCGATTTTGCTTCTTGCAGTGCTCATAAGTTTCATGGCCCTAAAGGTTCGGGAATTGCATACATAAGAAAAACTACCGGGTTGAAAGGAATAACTACCGGAGGTGCACAGGAGAGAAATATGCGTGCCGGAACTGAAAATATTTATGGAATAGCAGGTTTGGGAAAATCTTTTGACCTGGCTATGGAAGAACTGGACGAGCGAAGAAAAATCATTGAAGAACTAAAACATTATGCCATAGAACAACTTTCTCTGCATATTCCCAATGTGAGATTTAACGGAAACTGCACCGATTTTGATAAAAGTCTTTATACTCTGGTCAGCATACTGCTTTCTTTCCCTAATACTATGGTCGGGTTTCAACTGGACATGAGAGGAATTGCCGTTTCACAGGGCAGTGCATGTTCTTCGGGAGCAGCAAAACCATCGGGTACAATGTTGCAGCTTTATCCTGAAGAAGAACTAAAAAACACCACCACATTGCGTATCTCCTTTAGCCATTATAACACGAAAGAGGAAATCGATGAGTTGGTCAGCGTTCTGGAGGAAATCCGTAAAAAGGCTTCTAGTACCATCCACGTCGGAAATGGTTAATCACGGCTCCTAAATTAAGGTTGAACGTAAACCGTATGTGTGACAGGTATTTATCTTCCGCAGGTTCAAACCCTAATGTAGACTGGAGAGGAAAATACAGTTCCAGAAAATCGGGAATAATACGAAATTTAATACCTGTATCAAAAATAAACCGGGAGGATTTTCCTATGTTCTTAAACGCCCCTACGTCTGCATATATATCCAAAAGTTTCCAAAGGTGAATTTCAGCATTGAATGAGGTTATCCACTTACTTGCAGACCTGTCTATCAGGGATTTAAATCCTCCTTCCGCCATGATATATTGCTGATATAGAAGCCCTTCGGTTGCCGACCTTCCCAGATAATCCGTGTAACTAAAGCTGTAATCGGTAATATGGTCTACCCCAAAATCAAAATAGGTCGACCGGGATTTATTATTGAAAAAGCACCCTGCGAAAAGCCGTAAGGTTATTTTTTTATCCGGAGCATATTCGTGGCGATAATAAATCTCCGTACTGAGTTTATTAAACAGGTTTGAATGTTGAAAATCCGTTCTGCTGTACCATTCATTAATCAACTTTCTATCTGAATAGGCATAAGATATATTCAGTAAATTATATTGTGAATAGTCATTTTCTTCTTTAGGCTTAAAAGGGTTCCTTTCTCTGTCAACACTATTAAAAAAAATCCCTATACTCTGGTTTATCTCTGATCTTGGTCTTTTCTTAAAGATAAAACTTAATCTCCCGGAATACTTTTTATAGGACAGGTCTTTATCGTAATGAAAATAATTATATCCGGTTCCTAAAGATATTACTCTGAATATTCCTTTTTCCATATCGTAATTATAATTGAGGGAGGCAGAACCCGTCAGGCTGCTGGTTCCTGTTGAATAGGTAGGTGCAAATGAATATTCAAACGGTCGGGAGAAGGGGGAACCGTTATAAAAACGAAATCCTAAGATAAATTTATCGTAGTCATTCCATTTTACTTTCGGCTCATAAAAAATTTGTGTATAATCAGGATTATCAACATCCGCATAAAATTTCATCTGGATTTTCTTCTTGTTCTTAAAAAGCCCTCCTGTGTTCAACACATTATCATTATCATTGATTTCTGGAAATAAATAATTCTTATTTATAAGTAATCGACTGTAATCTCCTTTGGGAAATGAATAAAGAGAATCTTTATTGGTTGAAAAAATCCACTTTTCATTCTTGATATTTTTGTCCTTTTCTGCCGTAATTAATATAGGAACAGGCAATTGGGTCTTATTGACAATCTGAACTTTTATGCTGTCATCCTCTTTCTTCGAATAAAATCTTTCGATTTTAAAATTAATCCTGTCGTTGGTAGCTATGTAATCGGTGAAAAACCAATCTAATGACTTGTCAGAATCTGTTTCCAGAATATTTTGGAGGTCTTGGGGAACAATGGTTTTATCTTCTTTCCGTTCTAATAATTTCCTGACAGAATCTTCAAAGATGCTTCCGCCTAAATATTCGGATAAAAAATGAAAGCTCAATCCTGTTTTAAATCCACTGATAATATACTGGTTGATATTGCTTAGTTCCAAATAATCCTCACCGATAGGCTGGTCATAATTCTGGGTTGCAATATATCTATATCCCAACTTATATCTGTCGGTTAGAGGTATTTTGGATATGAAAAAATACTTTAACGGCTTTATCTTGATTATGCTTAACTTATCAGGTAGATCACCCAACAATTTTATATCCGGATAATAGTCTTTCAGATACCTATATTGATAATATATCAACAATCCGTTAGGTATCCAATGGTTTTTATTTTTATCCACTTTCACTACCTGATTGATTACTGCATACGCAATCTGTTGGAATAAACGCAAGTCTATCTTTGTTTCCTCCGGAAATAATTTCCACTCCTTTATTCCTAAAAAATTAATATCATCAATCCCTATAAAATTCTGATTTTTTTGAATCTTTGAACTTATGAATATCTTGGATGGAAGAACTCCCAACTTTTTATAAAGAAACATAAGCTCTTTTTCTATGCTTTTGTAATAAATATATTTTACCTCATTATTTACAGGATACCCCAAAGAAACCTCTACCGGATTTCCGTCTATCTCATACCGGAACAGTGTAGGCTTGTTCTTTGAAATAAAGATAGTAACGGCATCTTTATTGAGTCCTTTCCATTCACTCTTCCCAACTTCTTTCAGGTCGCTTTCTACGTAATAATTACCCGGACAATACAAAGAGATTTCATATTCCGTTTCCCGGTATGGATTAAATTCCGTATCGGTAAAAACTTCTAATACGGGTTTACCCTCGTTATAATCCAACGGTTGTAAGAAAAAGTTCTTTAATAAGTAATCTCCATTATTGAAATATCCGTAACCGGTTATTTTATAAAAAGGAACCTTGATATTATAATTTAATTCAAGGGTTACGCTTTCGTTGGGGCGTAGTGGCGAAAAAAGGTCTACTTCATAAAATTCAAAGTTTCTAAGCAAGAACACCGGTCGTCTTTTATCTATAAAAATGGTCAGATCATTAATCTTCCCCTTTTCCTTAACTTTGGAAAAGTATAGGGTTTTATTTCTGTCTTCCAGCTTTCTTTTCCCCAATGCAGTGTTGTTATTGGAATATGAATTGGCTACGGCATGTAAAAATATTGAGTTTATTGTATATCCGGTAGTATTATGAAAGGTTATCTTCTGACTTACGGATATATTTTTTGAAAGAGTATCTAAAGTTGCAGAAATAGTTATTTTATCTTTTTGTGCCAAACAAAATACAGGAAAAATAAAAATAATTATACTGGCTACTGTTCCTACTCTCATCCCGACAAAGATATTTAATTTACTTGAATCTGATTTCAACGGCTCCGAAACGATACTTAATAATATCGGCTTCAAAATATTCAATTCCTCCTACGGATTCAAGTAATTTATACACTTCCGCTTTTAACACTCCTTTTCCTTTCCCGTGAATAAGAATTAATTTTTTTATCCTGTCTTCCTTAGCTTTATCAATTTCCATTTTGGCTCTGTCTAATTGTTTTTGAAGCATCTGATGGGGTTGTAGGTCTGTCACGTAATCCACCAGATGTCCGATATGCAGGTCTATTTCCCTTACCTCCTCCTTTTTGCGGGACTGGAACCTTTCCTTTTTCTTTTCCTTATCTTCATATTTTACAACAATCTCATCCGAATTATTATAAAGTTCCTCTAATAAAACATGAGGTACTAACCGTTTTAATGGATGGGTATGTTCAAATCCGTAAGGATCTATAAGGATTGCATAATTTTTCTCTATCCTTTTGATTGTAAAAGTACCGTCTTCATCTACTACCCTAACCTGATCTCCTACTTTCATCTTAAAAAATGCTTAATGAAAAAGGCTATCATCCAAAGATAGATAGCCTCTTCCAAATATAAAATGTTAAATAATAATTAAATCTTATTTTTATATCTTACTTCGGTATTTTGTTGTTTGCTCCTCTTTTTACCTTAGAAGAAGAAGATTCTTTTCCTTTATGGTCTTGAGCTACTCTAAAGCCCACCCACACTGAGGCTTCATTTTCAAGCATATACCTTCTTTGTCCCGGGTCAAGCCAATAAGCAGTGTCATTCCATGAACCTCCTTTAATTACCCTTAGGTCATTACTTATCTGAGAAGTTCTTTGTTGAGTATCCTTTTCTAATACCACTCTTCCTTTTTTATCCACTGTCCAGTTCCTTATCGGGGAATTGTAAAAATTATACGTTCCTGTTGAATCTACCCTTCCGTCTCCGGCTTCCAACGATGATTGTAAATCTCCGTCTCTAAAATTTCTGGCATCATCAACTGCTTCTGTATCAAACTTACCGGATAAATTTCTGTAAAGTCTGCGCCCATCAGCTAAAGTATCATACTGTATATTTTCATCCTCAACTTTTTTAAATCGCCCTGCGCTTCCTTCCTCATTAATAAATTGCTGATAGACATTTCCTCGATAGTAGTTAAAATCATTGTACTCGGTATCGATTAGCGGTCGGTAAACATCCTGAGTCCATTCTGCAACATTTCCGTACATGCCGTAAATGCCAAACGGATTGGAAGGATATGCCCTTACGTCAGAGGTAATTGCATTACCGTCATTTGCCCATCCGCCAATACCGGAATAATCTCCTTGTCCTCCTGATTTAAAATTCTCCAGGAACTGACCTCTGTTTCTTCCTTTTTTACTCCGCATTTTGTTGATCATCACATCTTTTCCTTCCACCAAATTGTATTGTCTGTTGCCTGATTCTGCCAGAGCGGAATATTCCCATTCGGCTTCGGTCGGTAATCTGAATTTTTGAACCAGATTTCCCTGCGCACTCTTGTTTACGGCAACAACACGTTCATTTTTACTGGTAATTCCGTTTTGTTTAGCTATCTTCTTTTGGTCAACGATTCCTTCCAATGCAGGGTCGTTATATTTGTATTTTTCAACGTTAAACGAGTTAGAACCCGTATTATTCTCCGGATTACTATAAAAATCCTTCGGTAGGATTCCCTTGTTCATCAATTCTCTTTCGTTGGCTCTGTCGGTCAACCAGTCACAATATCTTTGTGCCTGAAGCCAACTCACTCCTACTACCGGATAATTATCAAACTGGGGAGCCCTGAAATAATCTTCCGAGTATACATCATTTCTTGACAATTTATTTTTCCATACTAATGTATCGGGAAGTGCTCCGAAATAAATATCCTTATACCCATCATTGGTAGGAGAATATACATATTTCAACCAGGTAACATACTCCCGGTACTCATAGTTGGTCACTTCCGTTTCACCGATAAAGAATGATCTTACCTGCATTCGCGTAGGGGTATTGTTCCAATCATGCATTACATCATCTTTCACCAAACCCATAGTAAAGGTACCTCCTTCAACGAATACCATCCCAACCCATCCTTTCTCGTTTTTTTTCTTATTACTAAAAAACCAACCGTTTTTGTCATTGGCTTTCCATCCCGTAAGGCTTTTGGTCGTCTTAGTTCCTCCTCCGGATTTACCACTCCCGCTTCCACAACTAACTGGAATCAAGGACATTGAAGAAACAACGGTTAATAACAAAATGAATTTTCCTATTTTCATTGTATTTATTTTCATTATTTTAAGCATACAAAAATAACATATTATTATGAGAAATTAAAAAATTTTCTATTCTATTTACTTTTGTTTG
>JAISSC010000041.1 GCA_031273305.1 Flavobacteriaceae bacterium | reverse complement strand
CTATACAACAGAAGATTCAGATTCCGACATTTATGACAGCAAACTTGGAAAGAGCCTGAATTTTAATAATCGTAAAGGTTTTATGGTAAAGTCCGATTATGTACTTCCCTTTAAAGAAGGTTCTCAACTGGAAGCCGGAGTACGGACAGACTACTCCAAAACAGAAACGGATTTCTCTTTGAAACAGACGGAATATGGTGCCGATTCATGGATTCTCGACCCTAATTATACCGATACGACCCAGTATGAAGAAAATACTTTATCCGCTTATGTCCAATACGGGAACAAGTTTGGGAATTTTTCTTTTCTGGCAGGATTGCGGGAAGAAACCTCAATTATCAAAGTTCAGTCTGTTAAAGAGAACTCCACTATAAGTAAAAATTATACCGACCTTTTTCCTACTCTTCATTTAAATTATAACCTCACTGAAAAAAGCCAGTTACAGCTAAGTTACAGCCGTAGAATAGACCGTCCCAGAAGCAGGATGCTTATCCCATATAAAAATCTCTCCGATGACAGAAATACCTTTCAGGGAAATCCTGATTTAAATCCGTCATACACAGATTCTTATGAATTAGGGTTTAATATTCAACAACGAACTTGGGGGCTTACTCCGTCTGTTTATTACCAGAGAACCGATGGTCCTTTCCAACCGATAACCACTTCCGATGCATTGGGGAATTTAAACACCATGCCTGTGAATATAGGGTATGAAAACCGATACGGAGGTGAGCTTTCCTATTCTATTACTCCATACAAATGGTGGAGGATATTTGGGGAGTTTAACCTCTTTCAATATGAGAACTTCGGAAGTAATACTTATACAACAACAGACCCGGTTACAGGGCTTCCTGTCGAAAAAACAGAAGATTTGGATAGAAGCGGTTTTGCATGGAGAGCAAGATTAAATACGTCGGTAAGATTGCCTGATCTCTTTAATATCCAGTTACAAGGAGATTACATGGCTCCCAGAGAAGTCGGACAAAACAACATGAAAGAAATGTATGGTCTGAACTTGGGAATAAGTAGAGACGTACTAAAAGGACAAGGAACTATCCTGTTTAATATTCAGGATATATTTAATTCAAGGATGAGGAAATCGGAAACCTTCGGGGAAGATTTTTACCGGTATTCCGAAATGCAATGGAGACCCAGACAATTCACATTATCATTCACTTACAGATTCAGTAAAGACGTCAAAAATGATAGAAAAAATCGTCAACGAAACGAACGAGGCAATAACAACAACTTTGATATAGATGAGATAGAAATAATGTAAGGGAGACACTCAGCTCGTTGTTTTTTCAATAAAACCGATTATTTCCGCAGCATTTTCAGCATCGGCAATTGAAGGGGTATTTTTATCTAACGAGAGGATAATATCTTCGTAAAGGTTTTTATGGAATTTATTTGTATTGCATTCTATTTCAACAGGGTCTATATTTTCAACGTTATGATATAAAAGCTGGTTCATATATTGCCCCCCGATCTTTATGGTTCCTTTTTCTGCAATCAGGGTTATGGAAGACTCGAAATTTTTCTCATAAGTAGAGATAGTATAAACCATATTGCCCCATGTTTTTCCCGATTTAAATTGTAGAATGCCTGTGTCCGGAAATTCGATACAATTTTGATGTGAGAAGTTTTCGGTTTTGTTGTTTACTAATTCCAAACTTCCCAAGAGGTAGAACATTATATCTATAAAATGAGAAAATTGAGTAAATAATACTCCTCCGTCAATCTCTTTTGTTCCATGCCATGAATTTTTCTCATAGTAGGTCGTATTCCTGTTCCAAAAACATTCGACAGTCACCAGATAAAGGTTCCCTAATAAATTATTTTCATACAGCTTTTTCACATAATTGATAACAGGTGAAAATCGAAGTTGCAGGGAGGTAAAGACCCTCACGTTGTGTTTATGTGAGAGGGTTATTAATTCCTTTACCTGTTCTTTGTGTAGGGCAATGGGTTTCTCTACTAAAACATTTTTCCCTGATTCCAACACCTCTTTTGCCTGTTGATAGTGGTATCCGTTAGGTGTCGCAATGACGTACATATCTATTTCAGGATGGGAAATATTACATTCCTTTATGGATAAAAAAACAGGCAGGTTTGTTTTTATCGGATAAGTGTCAACAATAGCAACAACCTTTGCATTTGTCATTGAATTAATAATTTCCGAGTGGAGTTTTCCTATATGCCCAAGACCTACTATGGCAACATTAAAAATGTTCTTTTTCAAATTTATTAAGATATTTTATAAATTGAATTAAGAATATAATTACGATTGAGAATATAAACCCGTATATAGCAAAAGAAAGCGTATCTCTTCTTATTAAAGGGGACTTATTCTCTTCCAGTTGTGGTTCGGAAACAATTTGTATCACATTAGAATTAACCGCCTTTTCTATTTCTAAGTAGGCTAACTCTTTTGTAAGCTCCACAGACCTTTTCAACAAGTCTTCTTCAATATTATTTTTAGCCTCGCCTTTTATGGATAATGTTGGAGTTGCTGTTTTTAACCTGTCCTCTTCACGAGAAGCTAACAAAGTGTCTATTCTTTGCAGGTTGTTTATATAATATTTTTCCTTAATGTCTATTGATTTCAGATAGGCGTTTTTGATTTGCGAGTATAAGGGACTGGTTTCCAGCGGAATAATGATTTTATTTTTTATTTCCTCCGTAGAAAGAGGTGAAGATGATTTTATAGAGATCGTTTGAGAAGGATAATCTAAAGCGGTGATATTCTTCCTGAAGTTTTCTATTTTATATTGTCGGGAGAAAATGGTGTCGTTGTTATTATCGTTAATGATCTTGTAAAAAACAGAAATATCGTTTTTAAAAGATTTCACAGGAGCTACTTTTACCTGAATTATGTTTTTAAAGAATTTATCATCAGTTCCTGCCAGCTTACCATATGAATCTATTAACTGATATAAAGATTTGGTACTGTTAAAATTGGGTTGTACTACCATCTCGTAGTTATAAGAAGGAGGTAAAATGATTTTATTGAAATAACCTATAACAGTAAAAACAATAACACATATCAGGACTAGAATAGCATGTCTTTTTAAGAGAATAAAGAACCCGATTATTATGTTTAGTCCGGACTTAAACAAGTCCCCTATTCCTGTGAATATCTTCTTAAAACCATTCTTAAAATAGTCGAGCAGAACCAGTATGTCTGTTTCCTGATTTTGATTTTGGTTCCGGTTTTGATTCTGGTTATCCATTTTTGAGTATAAATTAGTTTTTGTTGTTTAAAATTTGTTCTAAAATCTTTTGTGTGATTAAATAAGTAGGCTTCACGCCTGTCAGCCCTAATCCTCCGGAGGCTAATGTGCTTCCTGTCTCTAAAGGATTATCAGAGGCATAATAGGCATAACGTAATTTTACATTTTCTATTATGTGATGACGAATTTTTGAAGCAACCTGAATCGCTTTTTGATAATGAGCACCCTCCATTTCCAGACCGATAGCCCTCCATGAAGTTTCCATAAAATAAGTTAAAACATCCTTGTTTTGCAGGGAGGTTCCCAATACGGTTATCATGGCTCCTTTGTAAGCATTGACTTTATATCCCTCAAAATCTTCCAGAGAAAGTTCGTTGTGGAAAGGATAGTTATCGGCGGTTCCTTCAAAGATATGGGCATTAGGGATCATAATATCTCCTTTGTTGCCCGATAAAATTCCGGCTTTTCCTAAAATAGATATGGAATCTACATTTAGGTTTGTTCTTTGTTTTGGTGTTGTATAAGGTCTTAAAAGCTCATCCATTATCTCAAAAGCCTGTTCACCGAAAGCATAATCAAAAACAACCAGAACATCTTCCCTGTTCAGGGTCTTACTGTTTTTAAAAGTTGTATTTTCCAAATTTATCTTGGAGAGGTCAAAAATCTGTACGTCAATATTGGAACCACTGGTATCTTTAATTTCTATCATGCCGTTTTTCTGTGCATAATTTTTTACGATTTCTACCAGATCAAGGTCTTTACTCAGTTCCTCATACGTTTTTAACTCTTCGGAAAGGGTGTATTTCTTGTTTAAGGCATCAAAAGCGTACAGCATATTCTTTACGCTATGCATGTTAGAACTTATGATGTGTATTTTTTTATCTAAAAGTTTATGTTTTGCCAATGTTCTTTTTACGGTCTCAGCCCATTTATCTCCAAATAAATGATGCCCGACCCGTTCCTTTAAAATAGAACTGAAGAATATTTCCCGCCGTCGGATTCCTGCAAAATCATCCTTACTTACTTTTCCCAAGTTGTAAATGATCCTTATAAACCGGTCGGGGTCGTTGGTTTCCTGAAAGTTTTTATACGCTGCGATCACTTCGTCAAAACTCCTTCCTAAAACAGTGGAAATATGAGCTAAAATCACCTCTCGTTCTTTCCTTTTCAGGGGTTCCGTACTGCGGGCGGCTTTTTCAACATATGTCCAGATTCTTCCTGCTTTTCCGTTGAAATCATGAGAACGTTTACGGATTTTGTCCGCTTCATTGTATAAAAAAGTTAGATGGGTAAGAATATCGTAGATTTCCGAGCGTCCTAATAAGACCTCAATATTCATTTGATGTTCATCTACCCGATAACAGGTTCTTCTTCTTTTCTTAGGATATATAGGAGTGAACGAGGATTTATCCAGTCCTTCATTGGAGGTCATGAATATAAACGAACATTCCTCTATCCCCTGAGGAAGCCTGTCTAATACATAAATTAAACCGTTAAGCTCTACCTTATCCGAATCCGTAATAGACCCATATATCTCAGGATTTAGTTTCAATAGATAATTTCGTAATTCAAGTCCGGAAGTTCCAGTAGGCTTAAAACCTCCCCGGTTAAACAGATGACGCATAGTAATATACAACCTCTCAATGATATCTGTCGATTCTCTTGCCTTGTAAATTGCCATCTTAAAAACTTTTAGCAAAGATAAGATTTTCTTTTGTTTAATATCTCCAATAAATTAACATAAGGTTAAGTTTAAGGTAAGTTTAGGTTAAAAAACGTATAAAAAATATTTGGTTTATTTTTTTCTGTTCGAGCCTAAGGCGAGGTGCGGCATTATCCTATTTATAAATTAGCTTTAATATAATTAGTCATTTTTTGATAGAGTTGGTATCTTGTTTTTCCTCCGTAAATTCCATGATCCTTGTCGGGATAGATTGCCATATCAAACTGTTTTCCTTCTTGTGTAAGGGCTTCTATCATTTCTACCGTATTCTGGAAATGAACATTGTCGTCAGCAGTTCCATGAATTATCAGATAGTTTCCCTGTAAATTCCGTGCGAAATTTAAGGGAGAATTTTCTTCGTATCCTGTGGAGTTTTCCTGTGGAGTTTGAAGAAAACGTTCCGTGTAGATCGTGTCATAATACCTCCAGTTGGTCACAGGAGCAACCGCAATCCCCATTTTAAACAAACCCTCTCCTTTGGTCATGCAGAGAGAGGTCAGGTAGCCTCCGAAGCTCCAACCCCAGATTCCGATACGGTTTCCGTCAATATAAGGTTGAGATTTTAACCATTTGGCTGCGGCTATTTGGTCTTCCAGTTCCAATTTGCCCAGTTGTTTATAGGTTGCCTTTTTAAAAGCCTCGCCCCTTCCTCCGGTGCCTCTTCCGTCAACGGAGATTACTATATATCCCTGCTGGGCAAGCATTTGATGCCACCAATAGTTAAAAGAATCCCATGAATTATTTACGGTCTGTGCACCGGGACCGCCATAGGCATAAAGTAGAACAGGATATTTTTTATTTGGGTTAAAGTTCTCAGGTTTAATAATATAAGCCTTTAAATTATCCTTTTTCCCATTCGGAATATCAATAAATTCGAGCATCCGTATCTCTTTTCTCTTGATGTATGAAAGCAGGGCGGAGTTCTCTTCCAATACCTTTAAAACGGCTCCTGCATTGTTTCGTAGGGTATAAACAGGAGGAGTATTGGCAGTGCTGAACTTGTCTATAAAGAAAGAAAAATCTGAACTGAAGTTTGCCTCATGGGTTCCGTTTTCTTGGGTCAGGATACGTTGTTCTCCGTTCTTACTGTCTACAACTCCGATTATCCGGTTATTCGCTCCCTTCTCCGTCGACTGAAAATATATGTTTCGGTCACTGTTGTCAATTCCGTATACCTCCGTGACTTCCCAGTTTCCTTTGGTAAGTTGTTTGACTGGTTTTCCGGTTTTCTCATAGAGGTATAGGTGGTTGTATCCGCTTTTCCCGGAGTTTAAAACGAAGTTTCCGTCCTTCAGGAAGTGTAAAAAAATATTATCGGTATCTATCCATGTTGATGAGGTTTCCGAAAGTAATTTTTTTAGATTTCCGGTAGATAAATTAACACTTGAAACATCCACTTTGTTTTGAAGCCGATTTGAGGTCACGACAATCAGTTCCCCTACGGGAGAAAAGCAGATTCTAATGATGTAATAATTTTCAATCCCGGTTAAAGAAACGGCAGAAACCGTTCCTTTTTCAATATCGTAAATATGTAAGGTCACTTTGGAGTTCTCTTCTCCCGCCTTAGGATATTTAAAAATTAAATGTTCCGGATATAGATTTTTCCCGTAAACAGGAATATCTACTTCTTTTACGTTGGATTCATCAAAGCGTACGAAAGCAAGGTGCTTCCCGTCAGGAGACCATTCAAAGTTCCGAACATGACCTAATTCTTCCTCATATACCCAATCGGAAATTCCGTTGATTATCTTATTTTCCTTACCATCGGGAGTTACCTGAGTAATCTTTAAAGAAGGTATGTCCTGATAATAGATATTGTTTTCAAAAACGAATGCGAGCTTAGTTTCATCAGGAGAAAAGACAGGTTCCTGAATGGGTTTTTTATTGAAAATATCGTAAGAAGATTTATTTTTTATATCATGCAGGGTGTAAATCCCGACTTTGGAATGACGATAGATAGGATACATCTCGGTTTCAAGCAATACATAACGTTCATTCGGGCTAAATTGATAATCGGAGAAATCTCCCTGAACAACGGTTTCAATCTTTTCAAAGCTCTGATAGGAATATTTCTCAATACCGTTATTGGAGAGGGCCGTATATTGCTTTCCGTTCCTCATGGAAGTTATATTGGAAATGGATTTGGGATAAAATTTTCCGCTCCAGATTTCCTCCAAAGAAATGGTTTGCGCTGAAGTAGTGATTACGAATAGCAGGAAACAAAGAGTTCCCGAAACGAGTTTTCTAAGGTCTTTTATCGGATTAAGCATCTTCTATTGTATATTTTTCAGGATTCAAAGTTACTAAATTTGAGTTTGGTTTTTATGTAAATTAGTAAATCAAGCGTATAGACGTCCCAACTTGGGCGTCTCTGTGCGTTATCATTGTTGCATACCGACGGCAAAACCTGAAAGGCTTGATTTTCATAACCGCAGGTCGCTGACCTGCGGGCAACGGCAACCAATAACA
>JAISSC010000226.1 GCA_031273305.1 Flavobacteriaceae bacterium | reverse complement strand
TTAAATAATCAATAGTAACCACCCAGTATTTTTTATTGGGATCAAACGGTTTCCCGCCAATCTCTACCGAATGCAGTTTACCTTTTTTGTAAGCGATCTTAATTCCCGCTAACGGATGCCCTTTTTTCTCTTTGCCCAGATAATCAAACATTTCTTTCATCTGTGAAGCGTCTAACCGGACAAATGCTATCTCATTCTCAAAAGGAGCCACTTCAAATATATTTCCCACAGTTACCGTTCCTTTAGGAATGATTGTTCTTACTCCCCCGATGTTTAATAAACAAAAATCCGGAGCAGGGATGGCATACTTTTTAGAGAAATCCAATAGTAGATCCGCTAACAGATTTCCTTCATTACTGGAATAGCCCTCTTTAGTGAAATCTTCTTTTGCATACGTAATAGGTTGATTCATAATGGAATCCAGCCTATTTTTATACGGAGCTATTTCTTTTATGTAATTTGAATCTGCTGTTAGAGTAGAATCTATAACCTGATTGGGATAAATATGCTGAACTTCTGTCAGATTTACTGTTTTACATCCCAATATCAGCAATATACAGCTGCTTATAAGGCTCAAATTTTTTACTGTTTTCATAGTTTTTAGCTTAAATCTTTGTTTACCAAAAGTAGTAATTATTATACAGAGTATCCTCTTTTTTTTCCTGAAAGAAATCATTATAAAATAGTACCTTTGTAGTTTGTAGTTTATCATTTTGCCAATGAAAATTCTTATAACCGGAACCGCCGGGTTTATTGGGTATCATCTTGCAGAGGCATTAGCTAAAAGAGGTGATGAAATAACAGGGTTGGATAATATCAATGATTATTATGATGTTGATCTAAAGTACGGAAGATTGCATGCCAGTGGGTTTGCAAAACAGGACATTGAATATAACCGTCTTATCCGAAGCTCAAAATATCCTAACTTTTCATTTATAAAATTAAATTTGGAGGATAAGGAAAATCTGGAAAAATTATTTGAACAGGAAAAATTTGATCAAGTTATTAATTTGGCAGCTCAAGCGGGGGTTAGGTATTCTTTGGTAAATCCTCAAGCCTACATTGATTCCAATATTGTCGGATTTTTAAATATACTGGAGTGTTGCCGAAACTATGCTATTAAACATCTGACCTATGCCAGTAGTTCCAGTGTATACGGATTGAATGAAAAACAGCCTTTCTCTACTAAGGATAATATAGACCATCCGGTAAGTTTATATGCGGCGAGCAAGAAAAGTAATGAATTAATGGCTCACACATACAGTCATTTATTTGGGATTCCTACTACCGGATTACGTTTTTTTACTGTATACGGACCTTGGGGAAGACCTGATATGGCCTTTTTCATTTTTACTAAATCTATCCTTGAAAATAAGCCTGTCAAGGTTTATAATTATGGTAAAATGCAACGGGACTTTACGTATATTTCAGATATTGTGGAAGGAGTTATACGGGTAAATGACAATCTGCCTAAGGGAAATAAAAATTGGGATGCAAAACAACCCGACCCTTCTTCTTCCATTGCTCCTTATAAAGTTTATAACATAGGTAGTAGTAACCCTATGGAGCTTACGGACTTTATTGAAACCATTGAAGAAGAACTGGGTAAAAAAGCGGAAAAAAATTTACTCCCAATCCAACCCGGAGATGTTCCGGCGACGTATGCAGATATTACCGACTTAGTTGAAAATTTAGGATACCGTCCTCAGACTTCTGTGAAAGAAGGGATTAAAAATTTTATTAGCTGGTATAGGGATTTTTATAATATTTAAATAATTATGTAATAAATGAATTTTTTTCCTGAGAATATAAAAATAACTGTCGTAGGTCTTGGATATGTGGGAATGCCTTTGGCTATTGAGTTTGCGAAAAAATACAGGGTTGTCGGTTTTGATATTTCCTCCACTAAGATCAAACAGTTATTTGAATGTATTGACACTACGGGAGAAATTTCTTCGGAAGATATTGCCGGTGTTTTACTGAAAGATAAAAAAGAACCGGAACAATCTATCGGTTTTTATCCTACGGATAAGATAGAAGATATATCAGGCTCCAATATTTATATTATCACGGTTCCTACTCCTGTTGATTCTACCAACCGCCCCGACCTGACTTCTTTGTTATCCGCAACCCAAATGACAGGTCAGGTTCTTAGTAAAGGAAATATCGTTATTTACGAATCCACTACTTATCCGGGATGTACGGAAGAAAGCTGTATCCCTATATTGGAGGAAGAATCAGGGTTAAGATATAATATTGATTTCTTTGTTGGATATTCTCCTGAACGTATCAATCCGGGAGACAAGATACATACTCTTACAACGATTAAAAAAGTCATTTCGGGTTCTACGGAAGAAACGGCAAAATGCATTGAGCACTTGTATAAATCCATTGGCGCAGAAACTTACAAAGCTTCTTCCATAAAAGTAGCGGAAGCCGCTAAAGTAATAGAAAACGCCCAAAGAGATATTAATATTGCTTTTGTTAATGAACTGGCTAAAATATTTAATTTACTTGGAGTAGATACTACCGAAGTTTTAGAAGCCGCCGGAACCAAATGGAATTTTTTGCCCTTTAAACCCGGATTGGTTGGAGGACATTGTATTGGTGTCGACCCCTATTATCTGGCTCAAAAAGCAATGGAAATAGGCTATCATTCCGAAATTATCTTAGCCGGAAGACGATTAAATGATTCTATGCCTTTTTATATAGCTTCTGAAGTAGTCAAGCTAATGATAAAAAAAGATATTATCATTAACAATTCTTCTATCTTGATTCTGGGAATTACGTTTAAAGAAAATTGTCCGGACGTAAGAAATACTAAAGTTTTTGATATTATCCGACAACTTCAGGAATATGGGATAAATGTATCTGTATATGATCCGTTGGCTTTGCCTGAGGTTGTAGAACAAGAATATGGGATAAAAAATAGCGACCAAAAACCCGATAAAACCTTTGATGGAATTATTTTAGCGGTATCTCATGATGATTTTAAAAGATTTGATATAAAAAAATACATTAAAGAAAATTCTGTCGTTTATGATTGTAAATCCTTTTTAAGTAGGGATGTCATAGACGCCCGATTATAAATTTGTTTATGATAACTTAGCCAAGTGTTGCATTCATAAGTTGAATCTACGCTTGAAATTTCGGTATTAAAAAAATCTATTATTAGCATTCGCCATAACTATAATAATCTCCGTATTTTTGTATTTCAGGATTAGTCCGGTTTTAGGTTAATCTATAAACAGAAGATGAGCAGAACTAAATATACAGAAGAAGAATTACGAGAAGACCTCGAAAATAAAGAATACGAATATGGTTGGTCAACAGATTTGGAATATGAAGACTTTCCCGTAGGCTTAAATGAAGGAATAATACAGGAAATTTCCAAGAGAAAGAACGAACCGGAATGGATGTTGGAATGGAGATTAGAATCCTACCGGATATGGAAAAAAATGAGTTCCCCTCATTGGTCGAATGTATCATTTAAGGATCCCGATTTTGAGAATATTTTATATTATGCTGCTCCAAAAAAGAAAAAGGAACTTAATAGCTTAGAGGAGGTCGACCCGGAATTATTAAAAACTTTTGAGAAATTAGGAATTTCATTAGGAGAGCAAAAACGTTTAACCGGAGTTGCGGTAGATGCAGTAATAGACAGCGTTTCAGTAAAGACTACTTTTTCCGAAACTTTGGCTGAGAAAGGGATTATCTTCTGTTCTATCAGTGAGGCCATTCAGAACCATCCAGATTTAGTAAGGAAATATTTAGGAAAAGTCGTTCCCAAAGGAGATAATTTTTATTCGGCATTAAACTCCGCCGTTTTTTCAGACGGGTCTTTCTGTTATATTCCCAAAGGCGTAAGATGCCCGATGGAACTGTCTACCTACTTCCGCATCAATCAATCCGGGACAGGGCAGTTTGAAAGAACCCTGCTAATAGCCGATGAAGGAAGTTATGTTTCTTATCTTGAAGGATGTACCGCACCACAGAGGGATGAAAACCAGTTGCATGCCGCAGTGGTGGAGTTGATTGCGTTAGAAGGCGCAGAAATTAAGTATTCTACGGTTCAGAATTGGTATCCGGGAGATAAAAACGGAAAGGGAGGAGTGTATAACTTCGTTACCAAAAGAGCACTCTGTGAGAAAAAAGCAAAAGTATCCTGGACGCAGGTAGAAACAGGCTCTGCGGTTACCTGGAAATATCCTTCATGTATTCTAAAAGGAGATAATTCCGTAGGAGAATTTTATTCCATAGCAGTAACCAATAACCATCAGCAGGCAGATACAGGAACTAAAATGATCCATATCGGGAAGAATACCCGCTCCACGATTATATCCAAAGGTATTTCTGCCGGAAAGTCGCAAAATAGTTACAGAGGATTGGTGAAAGTGATGCCCGGTGCCGGTAATGCACGGAATTTCTCACAATGCGATTCCTTATTGATGGGAAATAAATGTGGGGCACATACCTTTCCATACATTGAGATAAAAAATAAAACCGCCCAGCTGGAACATGAAGCAACCACCTCAAAAATCGGGGAGGATCAGATTTTTTATTGTAACCAGAGGGGAATTGATACGGAAACGGCAATTGCTTTGATTGTAAACGGATTCAGCAGGGAAGTACTGGATAAACTCCCTATGGAATTTGCAGTGGAAGCCAGAAAATTACTCGAAATTTCCTTAGAAGGAAGCGTAGGATAACATTTGGCGGCAATGTCCTATCCTGCACAAAACCAGATAATGGGAACAATCATTGGCTCAGCCTGATGCACAGGGGTATCTCTGACAATGGAACTGCCCTGCGTGAGGGATAGTAGTGGAAAGCCCACAGGTACGCCCAAATTGGGACGTCTCTACACGGATAGCCCGACCCGACAGGGGCACGCCCAAACCTAAAAAAACTAGTGGATAACTTTAGTCATTTGTTGAATCTGCGATGTCTTTTAGTTCCGTATTAAATTTTCAACTTTTTCTTAACTTCTATTTCCTCGAATGCTTCCAATAAATCTCCTATTTGAATATCGTTATAATTCTTAACATTCAAACCGCATTCGTATCCTTTGGCTACTTCTTTTACGTCGTCCTTAAATCTTTTCAAACTCTCTAATTCTCCTGTATGGACTACAATTCCTTCCCGGATAATCCTTATTTTGGAACTTCGTGTAATTTTTCCGTCTAAAACCATACATCCGGCAATAGTCCCTATTTTTGATATTTTGAATATTTCCCTGATTTCGACATTTCCGAGTATCTGTTCTTTTATCTCGGGAGAGAGCATTCCTTCCATCGCTTCTTTTACATCATTGATTGCATCGTAAATAATGGAATAAGTTCTAATCTCTATCTCTTCTTTTTCAGCCAAATCTCTGGCACTTAGGTTAGGTCGGACGTTGAATCCTATCAGAACGGCGTCTGAGGCTACTGCCAATAATACGTCAGATTCTGTTATTTGTCCTACTCCTTTGTGTATTATATTGATCTGTATTTGGTCATTGGATAATTTTTGCAGGGAATCAGTCAATGCTTCTACTGAACCGTCCACATCTCCTTTGAGGATAATATTCAACTCTTTGAAGTCTCCTAAGGCGATCCTTCTTCCTATCTCGTCCAGAGTAATATGTTTCTGGGTTCTGATGGACTGTTCTCTCATCAACTGTTCTCTCTTGTTTGCTATCTGCTTGGCTTCTCTTTCGTCTTCAAAAACCCGGAACTTATCTCCTGCGGTCGGCGCACCGTCCAATCCCAAAACGGTAACCGGAACCGATGGTCCTGCTTCTTTCATCGGGTTTCCTCTTTCATCCAGCATAGCTCGTACTTTTCCGTGATTTTTCCCTGCCAGTATATAGTCTCCTACGTGCAAAGTTCCGTTTTGTACTAAAATGGTAGAGACATAGCCGCGTCCTTTATCTAATGCTGCTTCAATAACGACTCCGTTTGATAAACGGTTAGGGTTTGCTTTTAGGTCTAAAATTTCTGCTTCCAGTAAAACTTTCTCAAGCAATACGTCTACGTTATTACCGAATTTCGCAGAAATTTCCTGTGATTGTATGTTTCCTCCCCAGTCTTCAACCAGTAAATTCATTTGGGATAATTCTTCCTTGATTTTATCCGGATTGGAGTTGGGTTTATCTATTTTATTGATTGCAAATATCATAGGCACTCCTGCTGCTTGAGCATGACTTATAGCTTCTTTGGTCTGCGGCATTACATTGTCGTCGGCAGCTACTACAATAATAGCCAAATCTGTTACTTGTGCTCCACGTGCCCGCATCGCCGTAAACGCTTCATGTCCCGGAGTATCTAAAAAAGTAATTCTCTGTCCGTTGGAAAGTTTAACGTTGTAAGCCCCGATATGCTGGGTTATTCCTCCTGATTCTCCTGCAATTACATTGGTTTTTCTTATATAGTCCAGTAAGGAGGTTTTACCGTGATCTACGTGTCCCATAACGGTTACTATCGGTGCGCGTGCTACTAAGTCTTCCGGGCTGTCAATTTCTTCATCGGCGGCGGATTCTTCTACTTCCGTGTCGGTAAATTCTATTTTATATCCAAATTCGTCTGCAACCAACACCAGAGTATCTGCATCTAACCGTTGATTCATGGTCACCATAACTCCTAAGGAGAAACAGGCAGAAATTATTTCCGTAGGAGGAACGTTCATCAGGCTGGCTAATTCGTTAACCGTAATAAATTCTGTAACTTTTACGGTATTGTCTTTTCTCTCCTGTTCGTATTGTTCTGCTTCTTGTTCTCTTCTTTGAATCCTTTTATCTCGTCTGAATTTTGAGCTTTTTGATTTTCCTCCTTTCGAAGTTAATTTTTCTAAGGTTTCTTTGATTTGATTTTTAACCTGTTCGTCTGTCAGTTCCACAGGGCGGATATTCCTGTTATTAGAGCTTCCTCCCGGTCTTTTATGATTGGAATTACCTTTTTTAAATGGTCTGTTTTTATCCTGTCCCTGATTCCCTCCTTTTTTATCCGTGTTAATGGTCTTCGCTACTGCATTAACATCCACTTTGGAATCTTTTACAATTCTTTTTCTTTTCTTCTTCTCGGAATTGGAGTTTTCTTTGCTGCTTTTTTTAGGTCTCTGAAATTGGGCTAAATCAATCTTTTGTCCGGTCACCTTCGGACCGTCTAATTTTTGATACTTCGTGGCTATCTTATCCGGTTCATCTGATTCATCCGGCTTTTTCCCCTGTTCTTCTGCCTGTTGTGGAGAGACCGGAAGCGATTCTTCTTTGATCTGTTCTTGTTCTTCTTTTTTCTCCTGTGGTTGTTCTGACGGTTCTTCGTCTTCTTTTTTCTTTACGGGGTGTGTAGGTTCTTTGGCTCTTTCTAATTCTTCGGGAGAAATTTTACCTACGATCTTAATGCCTGAAATTTTCTCTTCTGCTTTTTCCTCTTTTTTATCTTCAACCGGTGGGGAAACAGGAGGTTCTTCTACGGGTACATTCTTCTTAGACTTATAGGCATCTAGATCTATTTTACCCAGAGTTTTAGGTTTGGATATTTCTTCTGCTTTTGCCTTGATAACCTCCGGATGAGCCGGCTTTTCTTCTTTCTTCTTCTCCGGAATTTTATTTATGACCACATCTAGAGACGCATCCTTTTTTAGTTTGTCTTCTGAAAATTCAGTAACTAATAATTCATACGCTTCTTGATCTAACTTAACGTTAGGGTTTTTCTCAATCTCGACGTTTTTGGAATGTAAGTATTCCACAGCTCTGTCAAGAGAGATGTTAAGGTCTTTTATTACTTTACTTAATCGAATACCCGACATATTATATTTTGTGTTATTCTATTTTTTACAAATATGATAATTTATTGAATGGCAATACAACATTATTCTTCAAATTCTTCTTTTAAGATACGGACTATGTCTAAGATAGTTTCTTCTTCTAAATCCGTAAGTTCCAATAAATCATCAATATCCTTTTCCAATACGGATCTGGCGGTGTCTAATCCTACTTTTTTCAATTCTTCTATTACCCATGGCTCTATTTCGTCTGAAAATTCTGCTAATTCTATGTCTTCTTCCGGTTCATCTCTTCGGACGTCTATCTCATATCCTGTCAACCAACTTGCTAATTTAATATTTTGCCCTCCTTTTCCGATTGCTTTGGATACTTCTTCCGGTCTTAGGAACACTACTGCGTGTTTGTTTTCTTCATCTAATTCCATAGAAGATATTTTTGCGGGACTTAATGCCCTCTGGATAAAAAGTTGTTGGTTATTGGTGTAATTGATGACGTCTATGTTTTCATTTCTTAGCTCGCGCACGATGGAATGTATCCGGGAACCTTTCATCCCTACACAGGCTCCTACCGGGTCTATTCGGTCATCATAGGACTCTACTGCTACTTTTGCTTTCTCTCCCGGAATGCGAACGGTTTTTTTAATGATAATCAACCCGTCATAAATTTCAGGGATTTCAAATTCAAATAATTTTTCCAGAAATTTGGGTGAAGTACGGGAGAGAACGATCTGAGGTTTTCCTCCTTTCAGCCCTACTTCTTCCACTACGGCACGAATGGTTTCTCCTTTTCTGAAGAAATCCGACGGAATTTGGTTTTCTTTGGGAAGAATCATGTCGTTTTGTTCTTCATCCATTAAGATAACCTGTTTGTGACGAATATGGTGAACTTCCCCGTTTACAATCTCTCCTTCTATGGATTTGAATTTTTCATATAGGTTAGAGTTATCGTATTCTGCTATTTTAGTGTTCAATACTTGTTTAAAGGCTAAAATATTCCTTCTTCCCAACTCGTTCAATTCTATTTTTTGGGTGTATTCTTCTCCTACTTCAAAACTGGGGTCTATCTTCCTGACCTCACTGATCTCGATTTCCAACAGGTCATCTTCCGACATGTCGTCTTCTACGATTTTTTTGTTTAAGTATATTTCCAAGTCTCCTTTATCCGGATTCACGATGACATCAAAGTGGTCATCGGAACCGTATCTTTTTCTTAAAACGGTTTTCATTGATTCTTCAACGATTGCCATTAAGGTAATTCTATCTATATTTTTTTCGTCTTTAAAATCAGCAAACGACTCGATTAATTCTATACTATCCATTGGCTCGTTTATTTTAAAATTTAATACTAATTATTGCTTTTCTAATGTTCTTATATGGCACCTGTTCTTTTAATTCTACGGTCACCTTTCCTTTTCCTTTTTCTTTGGGTCTTCTTTCTTTCCATGTAAGGGTAACTCCCTCCTCATCCGTGTCTGTTATTGTTCCGCTTATTTCCGTTCCTTCTTCGGTCATTATTTTCAAATCTCGCCCGATGTTCTTTTTGTATTGTCTCGGCAGCTGCAATGGACTGGATATTCCTGCGGAATACACCGATAATTCAAAATCTTCTTCTTCTCTGTCCAAATTATTTTCTACTGCCCTGCTGCAATCTAAACAATCTTGTATCGAAACTCCGTTATCTCCATCAATAATTACCTCTATTTTATTATCCGGAAAAACCTTGCCGGCAATCAAAAACAAATCAGGTCTTGTTTCTAAAAATCCTGCTATTAGTAATTTTACTTTTTCTTCTAATATCATAAAATATTTTTCGATAATATTGGTCAAATAAATAATAACCAGCTATTTACATATTAAAATCTTTAGTAATAAATACAAAAAAAGCCCTTGTAAATAGGCTTTCATGATTCTTTAAGTCCCAAAAACTATGCAAATGTAATACTTTTTTTTAAAATACTAATAATGTTATACCCGGCTAATAATATTATACTCCTAAGGCTAAGATAATTATGTGAAACAGCGGATAAAAAATCAAATAGAACCAAAAAACGGACTTTATTTTCAACAAAATTATAAAAAAAGTTGAGGTTTACAGTTTAAAATCCTTATTTGTCAGTGGCGGATTGACTACATACTTCGTAACTGTTTGTGACATAGTTCTCGCCTCTGATGTATCCGGTGTTGAAATTGAGGTTATAATTTTTGTAGGGAATTTATATCCGTCAAAATCTTTGTATTCGGAATAATCCGTAATGGTGGATTGTCTGTTTTCTGATTGTGCTTCTTCTCTTAGCTTAAGACCGGTTTGTGCATCAAAGTAAATGGATTTCTTATTATCTCCGTAGGTGACAATAACTTTATATGTTTCCTTCTCTTCTAAAGAAAAAATGCCCTCCAAAACCGCTTTTTCTTCTGTATAATTCAATTCCGGGAAATATCCTTTTTGTCCTCTAAATTCTTCAATTTGTTTTTCGGTAAGACTTCCTATGGAGGAGAACCCATTTTTGCCGTCAAATCCCTGTTTCATTGTTTCTCCCTTAAATGAAATAATGATCATTGTCTTATTCGGATTCTTAAATTTATAGGTAACTGCACTAGACTCAGTCGATTGCGACAATGTCATTTCAAATTCCATCACTATTGAGCTTACTGCTTCCATTTTCGTTCTGCTTCCTGCTACTGCTACAAAATACTGATTCAATACCCGGTCTACGGTAATCTCTCCTGCTTCTCTATCTGTGATATGCTTTGAATCTGTGGGAATTTGTTGTGCAAATGCCAATCCTGTTAACAACAAAAAGGGTAGTATTATATTTTTCATTGAGAGTTCAAAAATTAGGGTTTATTATCTTATATTAATGAGTGGTCATTTTTCTCTGTTTAATCACTTCTTTCAATATTTTAAGTACTCCGTCCTCGTCATTGGAATCTGCGTGAAAACGTGCACTTTCCATAAGTAAAGGATGTGCATTTGCCATTGCATAACTGAAATATCCTTCTTCCATCATCTCCAAATCATTCAGATAATCGCCGAAAACCATTGTTTCTTCTTTTGAAATGTGAAGAATATCCTGTACTTCTTTTAAGGCAAATCCTTTATTAGAATCTTTAACGGAAATATCCACCCAGTGTTTCCCGGATATTTTTACCTGATATTCTCCCTCCAACTGTTTCACGTAAGGAAAAACATTTGTTTCGGAACTTGTTTTATTAAAAATAGCTATTTTTACGATTTGGTCATCTATTGGAGCCGATAGATCCGAAATGACTTTCCTCTTGGGGTAATATGGTGTTACATGTTTTTCAAACTCAGGATATGCCGCCTCCACATACGCATTTTTTACCCCACACAAAAGCATTTCCGTTTCCGGAAGAGACCGAACTATCTTCACCACTTCCTTGATGCCTCTCTGTTCCATCCTCTGGATAAATACCGGGCTTCCCCGATAAATTACATTTCCTCCGTTTTCCGCTATAAAATAAATATCGTCTTTTATCGACCTGAAAATGTGTAACAAACTATCATATTGCCGTCCGCTGGCAACTATGAATTTAATGTCTAGTTCTTCTAACTGTCGGTAAATTTCAAAAAATTCCGGATTCAAAGTATAGTCAGAATGGAGCAAAGTTCCATCCATATCCGTAACTACCAGTTTTACTTTCCTGTAATCATTCATATTTTTAGTGTTATTTAACAAGTAAATTATGCTTTTCCGTAAGTCCGTTAATAAAATCAACGATCTCAATCTTTTTCTTACCCTCCAACTGTACAACTTCCGGAAAATAAAATCCGTCCTTTCCCGCTATTTTCAACGTTTTTTTCCCTTCTACCGTCACGGTTCCGATGGGTAAGATGTGTTTTTCTTCCTTGTAATGTCCTTTGTATATCTTTAAAATTCTGGACTGTCCGGTGGCTATCAAATGGGTGAAAGCCACCGGATAAGGGCTTAATCCTCTAACCTGATTGTGTATTTTTTCCAACGGTTCATTCCAGTTAATCAAACAATCTTCTTTGAATATCTTAGGGGCATATTTATATTCAATTCCTTCTTCCAAAATCTGCTTTCTCGGTTTCAAAGTTCCATCTGCCAATCCGTCCAGAGTTTGAACTACCAGTTTTTTCCCCAGTTCCTGTAATTTATCATGCAGGCTTCCCGCATCATCATCTTCCGTAATTTTTATCTTTTCCTGAAGTAAAATCTCTCCGGTATCAATCTTATCATCAATAAAAAAAGTTGTCACCCCCGATTCTTTATCTCCGTTCAGTATTGCAAAATTAATAGGAGAAGCTCCTCTGTATTGGGGCAACAAAGATGCATGCAGATTAAAAGTCCCGATGGTTGGCATCGCCCAGATTTCTTTAGGCAATAAACGAAAAGCCACCACCACAATGACCTCCGGATTTAATTTTTGAAGTTGTGCTATAAATTCCGGGTTTTTCATTTTTTCCGGTTGGAATAAGGGTAAATCGTGTTCTACCGCATACTTTTTTACCGCCGATTCTGCCAGTTTTTGTCCTCTTCCGGCAGGTTTATCCGGCGTAGTCACCACTCCTACCACCTCATACCCGGACTTTATAATTTCATCTAACGGAGCCACTGCAAATTCAGGAGTTCCCATATATAGTATTCGCAAAGAATTTTTTCTCATAAATTAACTATCAATAACAATGCACAAAGGTAATAATTGTCAACGGGATAGATTTATTTGAAGGGGGAATTATTATTTTTCGTTTAATATCCTTACAAAAAGTTGACTATTAAAAAAAAAACTTCTACATTTGCACTCCAAAAAAATTAAAAAACGAATATTTTATGTATGCAATTGTAGAGATAGCAGGGCTTCAATACAAAGTTGAGCAAGACCAAAAATTGTTCGTAAACCGTTTACAGGCTAACGCTGGTGATGAGGTTACCTTTGATAAGGTATTACTTACAGATAACGGTTCCGTAACAGTAGGCGCCCCGGTTATAGAAGGAGTGACAGTAGTCGCAAAGGTATTAGACCAGATAAAAGGAGACAAGGTGATTGTCTTTAAGAAGAAGAGAAGAAAGGGATATAAGGTAAAGAACGGTCACAGACAACAGTTTACCCAGATTCAAATTTCATCTATAGGCAGTGCGGCAGCTCCTAAAAAAGCGGCAAAAAAGGCTGCTCCTAAGAAAGCAAAAGAAGTTGTAGAAGAAGAAGTAAAAACCGAAGAATAAGTATTTAATTAACAAGAAATTATTATAGCATGGCACATAAAAAAGGAGTAGGTAGCTCCAAAAACGGTAGAGAATCACATTCCAAAAGATTAGGAGTAAAGATTTTCGGTGGTCAGGAAGCCAAAGCAGGTAACATCTTAGTAAGACAAAGAGGTACAACACACCATCCGGGAGATAATGTAGGGATTGGCAGGGATCATACTTTGTTTGCTCTTGTCGATGGAGTGGTGGTCTTTAGAAAAAAACAAAATAATCGTTCTTATGTCTCCGTTCAACCCGGTGAAGCATAAGATACTGATGTTTGAATGATATTAAAAATCCGGTTTAACAGACCGGATTTTGTGTTTTTATTGTTCTATATAAGCCATTACTTGCGTTTAGCTTCAATCATTTTAAAGGCATCCTCAATAGGGACAGATGGCTCATTGGATTTTTTGGCTTCATCGTAGAGCTTTATATCTTCCAACTCTTCCAGTTCTTCCATAATGGCTTTAAAATCCTTTATAGGAAGCACCACAGATATTTTTTTACCTGTGTTGTCGGTGATGTATTGCGGGGTTACTGTAAGCATATAATTAAGTTATGTTAGCAAAGTTAATAAAAATTGGTCTTTTGATGCAACTCTCTAAAAATCCTTATGATAAACTTTCCGGTATTTATCCTCCCTATAACTTAAAAATCTTCAACGCGTTCTCTGTTGTAATTCTTCCTATTTCCTCCGGAGGTATTCCATAAATGTCAGAAAGTTTATCTGCCACCAACTTTATATAAGCCGATTCATTCCTTTTTCCCCGATAAGGAACCGGAGCCAGATAAGGAGAGTCGGTTTCCAGAACGATATGCTCCAACGGTATTTCTTTTAAAAATCGGTCTATTTTTCCATTTTTAAAGGTAACTACTCCTCCGATACCTAAAGAAAACCCCAACCTGATTGCTTCCTTTCCCTGTTCAGGAGTTCCGGTAAAGCAATGGAAAATCCCATACATCTCCGATGATTTCTCTTCTCTTAAAATTTCCAGTGTCTCTTCAAAAGCATCCCTCACATGAATGACAATAGGAAGTTTATATTCTTTAGCCCGTTGTATTTGCTGACGAAATGCCTGCTTCTGGATAGCTAAAGTGGACGTGTCCCAGTATAAATCCAGTCCGATTTCTCCTATGGCGACAAAGGATTCTTCCGTTAGTTTTTTCTCCACAAAAGCCAGTTCTTCTTCATAAGTATCCGGCTTCACATCGCAAGGATGAAGCCCCATCATCAAAAACACAGCTTCCGGATATTTATTTTTCAACTTTACCATTTCAGGGTAATAGGAAGAATTGATAGAGGGAAGATAAAAACGTTCTACTCCGACTTTCATTGCCCGTTGGATCATTTCATCCCGATCTTCATCAAACAGTTCTGAATATAAATGGGTATGGGTATCTATTAATTTCATTTATTCTGTGTTTTTCTTACTACGAATCGCTCATCCTTTTTCGTAATTCCAAAAATTCCTCACGAAAGGCTTTTGGGGGTAAAACCGGTTCTATTTCCTGAATATCTTTTACGATGCTATACAGAAATTTTTTATACGCTATGGTATGGGTATTCTGAACTTTATGTTGTAGTGAAGAATTTATCTTATTCACTACCTGCATCACAGGGAATACTTTAGGAGAAATGTAAGCATCTTTAAATTTCTCCCAAATGTAATTTACCGCCATATCGTTCGGATGGATAAGGTCTTCTTTATAAAAGCGATAATCCCGCAAATCGTCCATGACAAACTCATAAGACGGAAAATAGTCACAATTATTATAGGATTCTACTACGGAATGCAGAGCACAAAGTAATTTCGCCTTACTAAGGTTATTCTCTATAATTCCGTCTTTAATATGTCGTACCGGACTTAAAGTGAAAAGTATCTTTATTCCTGTTTTCCCTATATCCGTCAGCATTTCCACTATATTTTTGAGGGAAACTTTAATCTGATGTTCTGCCAGTAAAATTTTATTAAACTGAGAATTAGGAATCTTGTGACAATTCGCCACCACCAGGTCATATTGTTTTAACTTATATACAAAAGCGGTTCCTAGCGTAATTATCACCATATCGGTCTCCTGAAGATACCTGTGAGCTTCCTGTAAATTCTGATTGATAAGAGACAACGTCTTTTCCAGAGAAATAGTGCTGAAAGAGGAGTGATGATCCCAACTGAGAAATAATTCTTCATGTTTATAAATTTCGGAAGCCTGATATTCTTCTCCGGAATAAATTCTCATCAATGCGTTTTCTATTGCCAGAGGGTGGAACAAAACGCCGAAAGGATTATGCAATACCGAAAATTTATAATTGGATAATTTTTCGGAAATCTCCGTAGCAAAACAAGAACCAATAGTAAATATCTTACTGGAATAATCTAATTTAACAGATTGAGGATCATAGGTTAATTCTGTTCTGAATATCATACGGTTATTAACTTTCTCTGACTAATAAATAATTCATCAACTCATAAAAAGGCTGTTTTTTCTCTCCGGAAACATTAACTTTATCCAAATATTCCCGTGCCTGATCGGTATATTTATCAATTAACTCCAAACATAACCTGTCTGCTTCAAGGTCTTTAAATATCTTAACTACACCCTGAATCTTTTCTACCGTGTCTTCCGTAGAATTAAACCAAAAATTTAATTCTTTTTTCTGTTCCTCATTTCCTTCCTGCTGAGCTAATATGTATAAAATTGTTTTTTTGTTTTCGTAAATATCCCCCGCAGATTTTTTTCCTACTACCTCATGATTGCCAAAAACATCCAGATAATCATCCATTAGCTGAAAAGCAACTCCCAGATAACGACCAAATTCATACAGATATTCCGCATCTTCTTTTACGGCTTCTGCTATCAAGGCTCCCATTTTTAAGGAACAGGCACACAATGCAGCGGTTTTCCCGGTGATCATATGAGTATATTCTTCATACAAAACTTCATTTTGTCTCTCAAAGTTCATATCGTACTGCTGACCCTCACAAACCTCCAAAGCAGTTTGGGAAAACAGTTGAAAACAGGATTTGAATAATTCAGGTTCTAAATCTTCCAGCATCCGGAAAGACTTGACCAGCAAAGCATCTCCGGATAAAAGGGCTACGTTTTCATCATATTTCATATGAACCGTCTCCTTTCCTCTACGTAACGGAGCTTTATCCATAATATCATCATGCATCAGGGAAAAATTATGAAAATATTCTATTCCCAACGCAGGTTTAATGGCTTTATTCAAGTCTCCTCCGAACAAATCACATGCCATAAGCGTAATTATCGGGCGAAGCCTCTTCCCTCCTAAATTCAGGATATAATTCATCGGCTCATACAATTGAACCGGCTGACCCGTAAACTTACATCGTTCTATCACATCCTCTATAATATCCTGATACTTTTGCAAAAATTTCATCCTTAAAATCCAAATTTTAACAAAGGTAATCATTTTAACTTGTCCGATAGAGTCCTC
The DNA here is from genome assembly GCA_031273305.1 of Flavobacteriaceae bacterium. Lineage (GTDB taxonomy): Bacteria > Bacteroidota > Bacteroidia > Flavobacteriales > Weeksellaceae > Apibacter. The sequence continues at coordinate 22,357 of JAISSC010000226.1, read as the reverse complement.
TCAAAAACGTTTAATTAAAAAATTTAACAATCAAATTTAGGGGGTATGGATGCTAAATTTGTATGTTTTTAGAATATATTATTATTTTTTATGTATATTTGTTGCATGAAAAATATAATTCTTTGATATTACCCATTAAAATATACCATGTATGAGTACTTTTTGTAATTTTTTGACTTCATATTTAATTGACAATGGAACCTGGGATGAAATGTATTCCGGAAACGAAGTAAGGGATCAATATAAAAAGGTCATTGATTTCATCAAGCAATTAAGCGAAGATGAGCTGACCAAAAATGACGAAAGGGCAAAAATGTTATTCATGAGTCAGGGCATTACCTTTACAGTTTATAGCAGCGGAGAAGGAATAGAAAAAATTTTCCCGTTTGATATAATTCCCCGAATCATAACCTCTTCGGAATGGGATTTTATAGAGAGAGGGATAAAACAACGGTTGACAGCCCTGAACCTGTTTTTAAAGGATGTATACAACGAACAATTTATCATCAAGGACGGAGTTGTCCCGACAGACCTGATATACAGTTGCCCGAATTATCATCGGCAAATGTATGGAATTAAGGTTCCTCATGACATCTATGTCCACATTGCAGGAATAGACCTTATCCGGGATTATGATGGAGAGTTTTATATTCTGGAAGATAATTTACGCACTCCCAGCGGGGTAAGCTATATGCTTGAAAACAGGGAAATTACCAAAAGAATATTCCCCGACCTGATTCCTGAAAATAAAATAAGAATGGTGATGGATTATCCCAATATTCTTTATAGAAACTTACTTTCCCTCTCCCCAAGACCTGTGAAAGACCCTACGGTAGTATTGCTCACGCCGGGAATTTATAATTCTGCTTATTTCGAACATACTACTTTAGCTCGTTTAATGGGAATAGAATTAGTAGAGGGCAGAGACCTCGTAGTGGATAACCATTGTGTATACATGAAAACTACTTTTGGACTTAAACGCGTGGATGTAATCTATCGGAGAGTTGACGATGATTTTCTGGATCCTTTAACCTTTAACCCCTCCAGTGTGTTGGGAGTAGCCGGACTGATGAGTGCTTACCGCAAAGGGAATGTAGCTATTGTTAATTCCATTGGTAATGGCGTAGCCGATGATAAGGCTATATATACTTACGTTCCGGATATGATACGATACTACCTCAATGAAAAACCTTTGTTGAAAAATATACCTACCTATCGTCTACAAAACGAAGACGAAAGAGAATATGTGCTAAAAAATATCGACCGGTTGGTGGTTAAGAAGACCAACGAAAGCGGAGGATATGGAATGTTAATGGGATTTGATGCGGATGAAAAGGAAATTGTTGCCTATAAAAAGGAGATACTGAAAAATCCAAGACAGTTTATTGCACAACCTACCATAAACCTTTCTTCTGCTCCATGTTACATCAATGGGAAACTTACTCCCAGAAGGGTAGATTTAAGACCTTTTGCTTTGTTTGGCCCTAATGGGATAGAAATTGTTCCCGGAGGGCTTACCCGTGTAGCTTTGAAAGAGGGTTCTCTGGTTGTTAATTCTTCACAGGGAGGAGGAAGTAAAGATACGTGGGTATTGGCTAATTAAATATTTTAATGACTTATGTTAAGCAGAGTAGCAGATAGCTTGTACTGGATGGGGAGATACGTCGAACGCGTGGACGGAGTTCTGCGCGTGCTAAAGATAAATTATGCCCTTTCTCAGGATAATGTTTCTGATTTTTCATGGAAGTCGGCTTTGTTTATGTCCTCCAAAGATGAAAATCATTCAATAATCACCGAAAATTCCAGAGAAATACTAAAATACATAATTACGGATAAGAAAAATCCGAACTCTGTATTCAATATGATAACTTTAGCCAGAGAAAATGCCAGAGGTGTTCAGGATCATATTACTAAAGACCTGTGGCAATGTTTAAATGATTTTTACCACGTCATACGGAGTGAAAAATTAATTACCAAGATAAAAAAAGAAGACCCTATTTCCATACTTAATGATTTGAAGAAATTTTGCCTCGTATATTATGGAATTGTAGATGTTACCATGCCCAGAGGAGAGGGGAACAGCTTTTTGACCATCGGAAAGATGATTGAGAGAAGCATACAAACGATTGATATTTTGAACATAAATTTTATAAAAAAAGATTTTGACCCATCCAAAACCAATACCATGTTTTGGAAGCACTTGTTACTTTCCATCTCAGGATATGAAGTATACCTCAAAACATATAGCAGTGCCTTTAATTATCAAAATGTAATTGACCTGATTGTCCTGAATACTTATTTTCCACGTTCATTACTCTATTCCATTAACCATTTATTTGTATATTTCGAACGTCTTAAAGATGAAAAAATGACAGAAAACTATAACAAGGTAGAATTTAAAATAGGGAAGTTAAAGAGTTTTATTACCTATACATCTACGGAAGACCTGAATGAGAAAAATCTTTGTTCTTTCCTTAAACACGTCAGGTCGGAGCTATATGACATCGAAACTCAATTAAATTACTATTATTTTGCCCATTCTTAATTTTGTACACAATGCATAGATTTAAAATACATCATATCACCCAATACAGTTACGATTTTCCTGTAAGAGACAGTGCCAACCAAATAGTATTATATCCGGTCAATGACCATTTTCAACAAGTTTTATCCCATGAGCTGTCTGTCTCCGGGAATCCGTTAATTGATGTCTATAAGGATTATTACGGTAATGAGGTCGGGGCTTTTATGTTGATTGAATCGCATAACAAATTAATTATAGATTCCAAAATAGAAGTATTAACACTTCCGGTTCCGGTTCCCGAAGATAATGAACCTAAGGAAGTGCAATGGAGCAAACTCCGTGAGATAAGGGAACATATCCCTTTTATTGATTTTCTGACTCAGGAAATATCGGATTCTTTACGGGAAATATCAAAAATTACCCATTTGCAGGATCACGACACAACAACTCCTCTAAAAGAGGCGATAAAACTTATGGAGTTCATCTTCGACAATTTCAAATACCTTAAAGGAGTAACCACCGTAGAATCCACTTTGGATGAAGTATGGAATTTAAAAGCCGGAGTTTGTCAGGATTTTGCTCATGTATTGTTAGCCATGTTGCGGTCTTTAGGCATTCCTGCCCGTTACGTTAGCGGTTACATCTGCCCTAATAAAAACGGAATGAGAGGAGAAGGAGCCACCCATGCCTGGGTGGAAGCATATATTCCTTTCTACGGATGGTTAGGATTAGACCCCACTAATAATTGTATCGTCAGTGACTTACACGTTCGATTGGCAGTAGGAAGGAACTTTTTGGATTGTTCTCCGGTGAGGGGAACATTCAAAGGAGTTTCACAACAAAGATTGGAAGTCGGGGTTTCTGTTTCTTATGAGGGCGATTCTTCCTCCGAACCTGAAAGTAAGCCGATTTTATCCGAAGAACAATCCAAAAACGAAGACAACTCTGCACAAGGAAATTCTTACAGAAAATATCTGGAAATGATGCAACAGCAACAACAGCAGCAACAATAATTTTGGTTTTTGCCGTTAAAAATTCCTAATATTTTTTTACCTTTGGACTAATTCAAGTGGAACGCTATGCTTTACCATGCAACGATATAGCAAAGAATATTTGTAATCAATAACTAATGTCCCAAACACTTATCGAAATCAAAAACGTAATTCCGAGTATGGATTTTCTGGTTTTTTCAACACCAATCAACTGGAACATAAAAAAAGACCAACATTGGGCGGTTATTGGCCCCAACGGAGCAGGAAAAACCTTACTTACAGATATTCTATCCGGGAAGCATGCTATAAAGTCCGGAGAGATCATTTGCAAGGACGAATTGGGAAACCCGCAGAGTATACGGAAATGTATAAAATTTGTTGCATTCCGCGATATTTATAGCCTCACAGACATACAAAACGGCTATTATCAACAACGTTGGAATATTGGACTGGAAGAAGAAGTGGCTACCGTAAAGGATTTCTTGGATAAAGAACCTGAACAGGACTGGATTCATTATCTGATTTCTGTTTTCGGAATCGAAGACCTGATTGAAAAAAAGATTAACCTATTATCGAGCGGAGAACTACGAAAATTTTTGATTGTTCGTTCCCTGTCCGCTAAACCCCGTATTTTAGTTCTGGATAATCCTTTTATCGGATTGGATGCCAACTCAAGGAACGTTTTGAGAGAAGTTTTGAAACGACTTGCTCAAATGGAAAACCTGCAAATCATCCTTGTTGTTTCAGATATAGCAGACATTTCGCCTGTCATTACGCATGTGTTGCCGATAAAAGATAAAACCTTGCTTCCCGCCCTTTATTACTCAGATTTTTTATCCGATCGAGGTCTGCATAAAAAGCTATTCAAATCCAAGATAGAACCAAGATATTTATCCGATATTCAGGGTAAAAAAGAAAAAATTTCATTCAAAAATGCCCTGTCGTTCAAAAACGTAACCATAAAATACGGAACCCGAACCATCCTCAAAAATTTATCATGGCAGGTAAAAAGAGGAGAAAAGTGGGCTTTATCAGGGCCTAACGGGTCAGGTAAATCTACCCTTTTGAGTTTAGTAGTTGCGGATAATCCTCAGGCTTATGCTAACGATATTACGTTGTTCGACCGCAAAAGAGGAACCGGAGAAAGCATCTGGGACATCAAAAAACACACAGGGTATATCTCTCCTGAAATGCATCTATACTATCAAAAAAATGTCAGTTGTCTGGACATCGTAGGTTCCGGGTTCTTTGATACCATCGGGCTTTATAAAAAATGCAACAAAGAACAGGAAATAATTGCTCTGAAATGGATGAAAATCTTCGGGATTGAGAAAATCAAAGATACTTCTTTCCTCAACATTTCCACAGGAGAACAACGGCTAATCCTTTTGGCACGGGTATTTGTAAAAGACCCGGAACTTTTGATACTCGACGAACCTCTCCACGGATTGGATATGGAGAATAAACGTCAGGTTAAGAAAATAATCGAACGTTTCTGCACTCCGGATAAAGCCCTGATATACGTAACTCATTATCAGGAAGAAATACCTGATGTAGTAAACCAATACCTGACATTAGAAAAACTGTAAAATTCTTATCAAATTAACCTATTACATCAAGGTACAACCGGCTTTTTCCTGTACGGATGTATGATTTTAAACCAATATCAAAAATGCCCTTTTAATGCTTTCGTTTCCGAAATTAATTAAACACGTATTAATAGATTGGATTTGAATAAATTGAATGAGAAATTGTTGTTATTGGAAAGATTAAATATGTTCTATATCATAAAAAATATTTCTATTTTATGCTTTGTAATTTCGATTTAGTAACTATTTTTGTTAGGTAAAAAATTAATCAAAGTAGAACATTAACTAAACATAAATTAAAGAACATGGAAAAGAAAAAGATAGCTATCGGGTGCGATGAGGCTGCTTATAGCCTGAAAGCAGTACTAAAAGAACATTTGGAAAAGTCCGGATATGAGGTAACGGATTTTGGAGCCGAAAAAGGAGAGGTGGTTTTATATCCTGACGTTGCAGCAAGCGTTGCAAAGGCAGTAGCTGCAGGAGAGTTTGAGAGAGCAGTTTTAACCTGCGGAACCGGAATAGGAATGGCTATTACCGCTAATAAAATTCCCGGAGTGCGGGCAGCAGTCTGTCATGATCCTTTCTCAGCCCAAAGAGCCAGAAAAAGCAACGATGCACAAATTATCTGTTTTGGAGAAAGGGTAATTGGTGTAGAACTAGCTAAGAATTTGTTGGAAATATGGCTGGAATCTGAATTTAGCGGTGGCGGCTCTGCTCCGAAAGTGAAACGAATCTGCGATTATGAACAAGAATATTCTAAAAAATAATGACACATAAACTAATTTAAAAAATTAAGAGGCTGCTCTACTTTGGACAGCCTCTTTACTTTTTATTTGACGGTAAACAGGAAAACTTTACATTTCTGCCTCCCGATGAAAATTCTTTAATCTAAATCTCCAACTTATTTTAACGGAATAAGATAATAAAATGCGTTATAAATTATTCCCAATCAACGACAACGAACTTACGCTTTCTTATTGTCGGAAGTTTTAGTTGTTTGTTTCAAACTTTTCTTGGGAAATAACATCTACATGACCATCCTTAAATAACTGCCCCCAACCGTTTACTATATTATTTTTTATAAGAGTAACATTGTTTTTATTATCTTTCATTATAAGGGCATACTGAACATCTTTTATTCCTTTTATCCCTCCATCTTCATCTCTGTCTAATTCCCCTGACAAAATAGTCAATGTAATAGCCGGTATACCTTCATAAGAATCTTCTTCAAAAAAGATAGTAAATTTATCGCCTTCCCCTGTTATAAATGCATCACTTGCCGTATGTACCGCTAATAGTTCATCTGTTCCTGTTTTAACTTCATAGCCTAACAAACTGATCTTTAACTCCGCCTTGCTGTAATCATATAACTTTATTTTGGAATCATTAACTAATTTCCCAACACTAGGAAGAAGTTCGATTAAATAATATCCGCTGACATCCGGGGGATTAGTTCCTCTATAAATCTCCAAGCCAAGTTGGTTTATAGTCTCTCCTATTTCAGAAGGCACAAATTTGTTATATTGCTCTTGTTCATATGCACTGTTATCTTTTTCATCATCATCACTACAGCCTATGGCTACGGGTAACAATACAACAATGGCTGTAAAAAGGCACAATTTCTTAATTACTTTTTTCATATTAAAATTATTTATGGGTTTTTTATTATTTATATACATCAAAAGAGATCATTCTTAACTTAAATGAACTAATTTTTTGCAAACGTAACAAAAAAATAATACATAAAAAAATTATTTTTTCAAGATTTTGAATTTTTTTTCATTCCTCTTTTAGCATAACCGGAAAATAAAAAAGACTTAACTATTGATTAACAATAAATTAAGTCTTTGTAAGTGTACCCGGAGCGGGAATCGAACCCGCACGATATTGCTATCACTGGATTTTGAGTCCAGCGCGTCTACCAATTCCGCCATCCGGGCATTCATTGGGAGGGCAAATATACTTATTTATTTTTTTTCTTTCAAAATTTATATCCGTATTTTATTCTTTTATACCTTCGTGAAAAATTGATTATGAAAATATTGATTATAAATGGTCCGAATTTAAATTTATTGGGGAAAAGGGAGCCTGAGGTTTATGGTACTCAGACTTTTGAAGATTATTTTAATCAGTTACGGGAGAAATTTAAATCCATTGAGTTAGAATATTTCCAGTCTAATCATGAAGGCTCAATTATTGATAAGATTCATGAAGTCGGTTTTTCCTATGCCGGAATCGTGATCAATCCCGGAGCGTATACCCATTATTCCTATGCGATCCATGATGCATTGAAATCAGTGACCACTCCGGCAATAGAGGTACATATTTCAGATATAGGAAAACGTGAGGATTTTAGAAAAATTTCCGTTACCCTAAATGCATGTGTGTACCAAATCAAAGGAAAAGGATTGCAGGGCTATGAAGAGGCAGTGGAATATTTTATACATAATAAGAATAATTTGTAACCGGATTAATTTTTTCACATGAAAAACAAGATAAACGGAAAAATAATACATCAGGTACTGTTTATACTTATAATAATAGCTCTGTTTGCTCTTATAGTAAGCCAGTTGGCGGTTTTCTTACCGAGCTTGTTAGGTGCGGCAACACTGTATGCTCTATCCAGAAATTTCTTTTTGTATCTGACGGAAAAAAAGAAGTGGAATAAATGGCCGGCTACGGGACTTATTTTTGTTTTAGCCATTTTGATTGTTTCCGCCCCTGTTTATTTATTGGTAGAACTCACCTATTCTAAGGTTCATATGGCTGTTTCTTATTCCAAGAATATAAATGATTCCATAATCAGAATAGTGCACGAATTACAAACCGGTTATGGGTTTAATCTGTTAAGCAAAGAAAATGTGATTCAGTTTACAACATGGGCGGGAAAATTTATCCCCCGTATTTTAAACTCAACGGTCAACTCCATAATAGTTTTCTTCTTCTCGTTTTTTATCTTCTTTTTTATGATTACGAATATCAGGAAGATGGAAGCAACCTTTATGAGGTGGTCTCCGCTAAAAGCAGAAAATACGATAAAATTAGGACAGAGATTAAAAAAGATGATTCAGTCTAATGCCATCGGGATTCCGGCAGTGGCTCTGGTTCAGGGTATTGTGGGAGTGATAGGATATTTAATTGTCGGGTTGGATAACCTGTGGTTTTGGTTTGCAGTTACTACCTTTGCTTCCATGCTTCCTATTGTCGGTTCTGCGTTAGCATATATTCCCATCGCTATTTTATTACTTACCTCCGGACAAATCTGGCAGGCAGTTTTTGTTCTTCTTTATGGGATAATAGTTATCGGAACCTCTGATAATGTCGTTAGGTTTACTTTATTAAAAAAACTGGATGATGTACACCCTCTTATTACCATTTTCGGAGTGATCTTTGGAATGAATATCTTTGGATTTCTGGGATTGATCTTCGGACCGATTCTCTTATCCTTATTTTTCCTGCTTTTGGATGTTTATAATAATGAATTTAACGATTATAGCGAAAACTAACGACAAAAAATACTTACTTGGAACTGTAAAAACAAATCTTTCAAACTATGGCAAAAATATTAAAAATTCATCCGGATAATCCTTCTGAAAAACAGATTAACGAAGTGGTAGGAGTATTGAAAAAAGGCGGCATAATCATATATCCTACGGATACGGTATATGGATTAGGGTGTGATATATTTAATCACAGGGCAATGGAAAAGTTGGCGCAAATAAAAGGTGTGAAGTTGGAAAAAGTTCATTTTTCTTTTGTTTGTAATGATTTAAGCGATTTATCCAAGTTTTCCAGACCTATAGATAATACGATATTTAAGTTGTTGAAAAGAACTTTGCCGGGACCTTTTACCTTTATTTTAAACGCCTCCAATAACCTGCCCGTAACCTATAAAAATAAAAAAACCGTCGGAATTAGGGTTCCCGATAATATTGTTCCGAGAATAATAGTAGAGAGATTAGGAAACCCGATAGCTTCCACTTCCACACATAGCGATGATGAAATCATGGAATATTCTACCGACCCGGAATTAATTGCCGAAAAATACGATAAACTTGTGGATTTGGTAATTGATAGCGGAATAGGAGACTATACGGCATCTACGGTGGTGGACGTTACTTCAGGAGAGCCGATACTTATTCGTCAGGGAAAGGGAGATTTGAGTTTGTATATTTAAGAAAGCGGTATTGCTAAATTTTTAATATAACTTAAAATTCACCCTCCATAGGTGGAGGTTATGTTTTGTGGCTACGGCGAAAGCTGCTTACGTCTTTTAAGGAAAGAGTTTTTATTAGTTGAATCTACGGAAATTCATTTTACATTTGGGATTTTGTTTTTTTATTGAGTAGTTTTGTACTTTGGAAAGTTTTTATTATGGAACTAAATCAGTTATTAGAATTTTTAAATCTGTCGGATAAAGACGGATTATTTTTCTATGATGATTTACGAAATAAAAAAACAGGTTTTCTTTCAATCAGATTAAAAGAAGTATTTTGTGAAAGTGTTAAACCTGATGCTTTTTTCTGCATAAACAACGAGCCTTTAATTTTATTTTTTGAAAAAAAGAGAAATTTAGAAAGGTTAGAAAAGCAAATATGGAATCTTAATCAATCTCCTGCAATATTTATAAATGATGGGAATCAGTGGTTGATAAAGAACGGATTCAAATTTTTAAAATCTACTGAAAGATTAGAGACTTTAACCCCAAATAAAAATATTTCTGATTTTGAATATTTTGAATTAATCACAGGGAAAAGTTGGGAGAAATACAAAAAGGATTTTGAACAGAAAAACAGAGTAGATTCTTATCTTCTTAAAAATATTGAAGATGCGAGGGGTGTACTAATAAACATTGGCAAACTACATCCTAAAGTGGCAAACTCTTTAATAGGTAGAGTTATTTTCATTAGATATTTGATTGATAGAAATGTTGAGTTAAATGTTTATGGTATAACAAAAAAAGAAGATTTTTACGAAATACTTGATGACAAAGAGAAAGCCTATAATTTTTTTCAACAAGTTAAAGATGATTTTAATGGAAACTTATTCCCATTAAAACATTCTATTGATGGTATTGAAATACTTGAAAAAGAAAAGATAAATGATTCTCATCTACTAAAAATTAAAGAGCTTTTACAAGGAGGAAAAATTTACAAAGATGGTAGCCATCAACCCTCGTTTTTTGATATTTATGATTTCTCAATTATTCCAATTGAATTTATCAGCAATGTTTATGAAAAATTTATTGGAGTAGAAAAACAAGCAGGAACAGGAGCTTATTATACTCCTTTATTTCTTGTTGATTATATACAAAAAGAAACCGTATCAAAATATTTTAAGGGAAACCCCAATCACTATAATTGTAAAGTATTAGACCCTGCTTGTGGTTCAGGGATTTTCTTGGTAGAAACATTAAGACAAATTATTTTCCAATACCAGAAGAACAATCCCGAATATTTTAAAGAAGAGAACCATGAAGAGTATAAAAAAACTCTTAAACGATTATTGAAGGACAATATTTTTGGTGTTGATAAAGATGAGAATGCAATTAGTGTAGCTATTTTCTCTTTATATATAACTTTATTGGATAATCTAACGCCTAAAAGTATTGTTGGCTTCAGATTCCCTGAGTTAATAGGTACAAACTTTTTTACTAATGATTTCTTTGATATTCAAAAACCGTTTAATACAGAATTAAAAAAACATCATTTCCGGTTTATATTAGGAAACCCTCCTTGGGCGACTAAACACCCAAAAGAAAAACAACTATTTGAAAAGTATATTGAAAACAGGAAAAAACGAGAAAACAGTACTTTAGAAATAGAAAACAGGGAAATTGCAGAAGCATTTTTAGTAAGAGTATCTGATTTTGATTTTGAAGAGGTCGCTTTGATAGTTGTTAGTAAGGTATTGTATAAGATTAGCCGAAAAAAAGAAAAGAGAGGGGTGTTCAGAAAATACTTTTTAAACAGATTTAAAGTAAGACAAGTTTTTGAATTATCTTCTGTCAGACATCAGGTTTTTGACAAGTCAAATGATAAAGCTGTTGCTCCTGCAACCATTCTTTTTTACGCAAAAGGCAATGAAGAAAATAATTTAAAAAAGAATATAATAAAGCACATTTCCCTAAAACCTAACATATTTTTTGAAACCTTTAAGTTAATGGTGATAGAGAAATATGATGTTAAAGAAATATCTCAAAATTACTTTGTAGATGATGATTGGTTGTGGAAAGTTTTAGTATATGGAAATATTTTAGATTATTATTTTATTAAAAGGTTGAAGAATCATAAATCTATATATGAATATATCTCAGATAAAAAACAATTCCTTTTTGGAAAAGGAATTTCTGTTGGTGGCGGGGATAAAAATCCAATAGATGAACATAAAAAGATTAATTATTCCATCAATTCCAAACAGAAAGGATTAAAATCTTTTGTTGTAAATTACACAAGCAATTTTTTGTCAAATTTAGATTTTGTTCATAGACAAAGAAAAATAGATTTATTTAAATCCCCTGTTCTGCTTGTAGGTAAAGGAGTAAGCAATGATTTTAAGTTAAAATCATCTATCTCTCTTTATGATGTAATTTATACTGATGCTATTACAGGAATAAAACCACTAACTGATAAAGCCAAAGAAATTATTTATTTACTTGAAGCTCTTTTCAATTCCGGACTTTTTAGTTATTTTTTGGTAAATACAAATTCTTCGATAGGAATAGAAAGGGAACAATCTCATGATAGAGAAGATAAATTTTCCATCCCGTTGCTTATAGCTGGAAATATAGATGTATTAAAAGCACGTATTGAAGAATTAAAAAAATTGTCACACAAATTAGAAAGAAGTGATTTTCAAACGTTTGAGAAGCAAACTATAGTTCAAAGGGTTTTTGTTTTACAAAATACGCTTGAAATAATCTTAATGGAGTTATATGAGGTTTCAAATCAAGAAAAAAGCCTAATAGATTATACAAATAATGTTACAATTCCATTATTAAAAGGGAATGATACTCAAAGTAAAAAAGTAATTGATAAGTTAAAATATAAATCTGAGGTTTTAAATGAATATGCTAAAATATTTATAGAACATTTTAGTAAAAGATTTAACTCAAACGGACATTTTTTTGAGGTAGAAATTATTTTTTCTAATCATACTATTTTGATGAAATTTAAAATAATTTCTCAACCGTCAAAACATACCAATTGTATTGAATGGAGCAAAGATGGAGATAAGAATCTTTTAATCACATTAGCCCAATTAGGCTTTGAAAATTTAAGTGATAATCTCTACTTACAAAAAGACATTAAAGGATTTGAAGAAGATTATTTTTATGTTGCCAAACCTAATCAATATAAATCTTGGCATCCTGCTTTAGCATACTTGGATTTATCCGAATTTATAGAAGCATTTTTTAAAATTGATAACGAAAAAATGTAATATGAATGAAGATTAATAACCCAAAATATGTAACATATTACATTGATAGTAACTTTGAGTTTATTCTAACCCAAATATATAAATGCTATCAAAAAATGTTGGTGGATTATGATTTTATTGAAAACAACGAGAATAAGATAAAAAACAAGTTGTACAAGGATTATCTGAATAATCAAAATATTAGAGAAGAATTAGGGCTGAATCAGTATTTATTTAAAACTGAAACAGGAATGATTGATGAAAATTATAACGAAAAAGGTTATTCAGATATAGAGGTAATAGACCTTGAAGGAAGTTTTAAATCTACAGATGCTTTTTACATCATTGAGTGCAAAAGATTAGATAATAAAAATAGTTTAAATAACAAGTACATTACAGAGGGGATAAACAGGTTTATAGAAGAGAAATATCCGACTCATTATAGAGTAAACGGAATGTTGGGCTTTGTTGTAAAAAGCGTTGATCTTAAAGAAAACAGCAAACATTTTTCAGATTTTCAATTATATCAGTTTATAGATAATTTCGATTTTTCATATAGGTCAAACCATATCACCAAGACCGAAAAACGTATAACATTATATCACTTGATGTTAGATTTTTCAGGTAAGATAAAATAACTAAATCTTTCTGCATAAGGGGTACGAAAAGGGGGGTATTTTTTCAAAGTTAAATAACGATTTAAACATAAAAAGTGAGATTTAGCCTGTGTAAATCTCACTTTATCAATCAGTTATTTAGTAGCGGGAACAGGACTCGAACCTGTGACCTTCGGGTTATGAGCCCGACGAGCTACCAACTGCTCCATCCCGCGTTGTTTTTCGAGTGCAAAGGTACAACTATTTTTCGTCCCTGCAAAAAATTAATCCTCTTTTTATAAGCGCGCAGATTCAACCAATAACTTTACCCGCTTTGTACATTTTATACTTTTTTTATGTAAACCTGTTTTAGGACAAGACAAATTGTGTATTTTTGTCCTGAACCTTAGTAGTCATAGCATAGGGTAAATCATAGGATGTTTTTACATATAAGAAAATAATTAGTAAGGTTTTTATTACTCAAGTTAAGATTTATAATTTATACAAACGATGCCAAAGAGAATAAGTATTATCGGATTAGGTTTAATAGGCGGTTCTATCGCACTGGATTTAAAGAAAAGCGGTTTTGCTTCCGAGATTACCGGAGTAGATAAATCCGGGCTTCATGAGCAGCAAGCTGTGGAATTGGGAATAGCAGATAAAATTCAACCGTTGGAAGAAGCATTACAAAATGCCGATTTGGTTATTCTGGCTACACCTGTGGATGTAAGTCTTGAACTTCTTCCGTATATTCTGAATCTCCTTCCTCCCGGAGTGGTAGTTACAGATGTCGGCTCAACTAAATCGTCTTTAATACAAAAAGTTAAAGACCATCCTAACCGGAAATCTTATGTTCCCTCACACCCGATGGCAGGAACGGAATACAGCGGGCCTGCGGCAGCCTTTCACGGGTTATTTAAAGACCGTGTAGCTATTATATGTAATCCTGAAGAGTCTTTCCCAGAGGCAGTAAGTCTGGTTTCCGAATTGTATTCTCATTTAGGCTCCCGATTGATCCTTATGAATTCCGAATCCCATGACGAACATGTTGGCTACGTTTCTCATCTTTCCCATGTTATTTCTTATGCTTTGGCGGTTGCCGTTCTGGAAAAGGAAAAAGACGATGCTGCCATATTTGATCTTGCTGCAGGAGGGTTCGCTTCCACCGTTCGTTTAGCCAAAAGTTCCGTAAACATGTGGCTCCCGATTTTTGAGCAAAATGCCAAATATATCCTCCCTATCATTGACATTTATCTGGATAAGCTCAATCAATTCAAATCTTATCTGGAAAAAGGCGAAACGGAAAAATTATCTGATTTTATAAAAGAAGCAAACCGGATTAAAAGCAAGCTGGAAAAGGAATAACTATTTATTCATCAAAATCGTTAGGGTATCTTTTCTTTACCTTTTCCGCTGCCTGAAGAACCTTAATCTCGTTTATCTTTTGAAATTCCTGTAGCCGTTTCGTTATTTCTTCCGAAAAAGCAGAAAGAATCCGCGCAGCCAATAAACCTGCATTTTTTGCTGCATTCAGGGCTACGGTAGCTACCGGTATTCCGTTTGGCATCTGTAATATCGAAAGAATAGAATCCCATCCGTCAATAGAATTAGAAGATTTGATCGGAACCCCGATCACCGGAAGTGAAGTTTGGGAAGCTACCATTCCGGGAAGATGTGCGGCACCTCCGGCTCCGGCAATAATCACCTTTAATCCTCTCTCATAAGCAGATCGGGAATAGTCAGCCATACGATCCGGTGTCCGATGAGCAGAAACGATAGTCAGTTCATACGGTATTTTTAGCTCGTTTAATATTTCCGCTGCCTGTTCCATAACAGGAAGGTCACTATCGCTTCCCATAATAATTCCTACTAAAGCTGTACTCATTTTGAAATAATTTTTACGTTAGACTTTATGAATCGTATTTTTTCTTCTATTTCGGACTTATGCTTCCCTAAAACGGTGACATGTCCCATCTTTCTTCCCGGTTTGGTTATTTTTTTTCCATATACATGAATATAGGTCTTAGGCAAAGATACCAATTTATCCAGTCCGGTATATTCTGCTTCTCCTTCATGTGCAGGCTCCCCGACTAAATTCACCATAGCCGAAAATTCACGGGTAGAAATATCTCCCAAAGGTAAATTAACTAAAGCACGAAGCATTTGGTCATATTGGGAAGATACGTTTGCCTCGATGGTCTGATGCCCGCTGTTATGAACTCTGGGGGCTATTTCATTTATCAGAATTACGCCGTTTTTCAATAAAAATAATTCTACACAAAATATCCCTTCGGACTGAAAGGAATCTACCGCTTTCAGACTTATCTCCTTTGCTTTTTCGGCTATTTCGGGTTCCACATCAGCCGGAGAAAACAGATAATCTACCAAATTGAGCCGTTCGTTAAAAACCATTTCTACCACATCGAAGACTTTCATTTCCCCTTCTTCATTCTTGGAAACCAACACGGATAACTCTTTTTCTATTAGGACTGCTTTTTCTATTACAGAAGGCTCGTCCCAGACTTTATCCAGCTCTGCTTCGCTTTTTATCAGTTGCACTCCCTTGCCGTCGTATCCTCCTACACGTAGTTTCTGTATAAACGGAAAACTCAACGAATTATGGTTTAACAGTTCCTGTTTGTCCTCCACCAGATAAAATTCGGCGGTCGGGAGATTATAGTGTATATAAAACTCTTTTTGTAATCCTTTATCCTTTATGGTCTCCAAACACTCCGGACTTGGAATTATTTTTTTACCCTGTTTTTGAAGTTCTTTAAGTGCACTGACATTAACATTTTCTATCTCAATGCTAAGTATGTCTTTATCTCTTCCGAAATCCAGAACAGTCCGGTAGTCTTTGAAATTTCCTTGTGTGAAATATTCCCCAAACAGGGAACACGGTGCTTGGTCATCCGGTTCCAGAAAATAAATTTCATAGGGATAATTCATTGCGTTCTGCATAAACATCCGCCCCAGTTGTCCTCCTCCGAGAATACCTATTTTCATCCGATTAATTTAGTTTACGATACAAATATAGGAATATTGGCAGTTATTTTATATTTTGCCTGTAAATCCTGAATGAAAAAAACTTTTTAGTATCTTTGTAGTTATCTAAAGTATCGGTCAAAATGAGGAGATTATTTTGTGTATTACATTTATTTTTATTTGCTCTTTCTTTTTCTCAGGAATTAGTTCTGGTTAAATTTAAAGACAAACCTTCGGCTTCGTATTATTTTTCTGCTCCTACGGAAATGCTTACTCAAAAAGCACTGGACAGGAGGATAAAATATAATATTCCTTTATCGGATACGGATGTTCCGGTTCAAGCCGATTATGTAACAGCAGTTAAAAATCTAAATATCCCGGTTATTGCCGTTTCCAAATGGTTTAACGGAGTTTTTGCAGAGATCAGCGATGTGCAGAGAACAGAACTTTTGTCGCTGGGATGTGTTCAGGGAATAGAATCCTTTGTGAAGAATCTTACCAATTTTAAAACTACAGATCCGGAGTTCATTTCTTCCGAGTTTAAAAATTCTTCCGTTTACACAGACACTCAAATCGAACAAATAGGGTTGAATCATCTGCATGATTTGGGCTATACGGGTGAAAACGTTACCATTGCCATTATTGATGCCGGATTTCCAGGTGTAGATACTGTCCCTGCTTTTGACTATATCAGGACGAATAATCAAATTAAAGGCGGATATAATTTTGTAAAGGGCAACAATAATATTTATTCGGAAAATAATCATGGAACTAGGGTTTTATCCACTATCGGAGGGAATATTCCCGGTCAGTATAAGGGAACTGCCATTGATGCTGATTTTTATTTATTCATTACGGAGACAAATGATGTAGAGATCCCTCAGGAAGAGGTCTGGTGGATTGCAGCAGCTGAAAGAGCCGACAGTTTGGGAGTTGATATAATCAATACTTCATTGGGATATACTATGTTTGACGATCCCCGTTATGATTATTCTATCTCTGACCTGGACGGAAAAACCTCTTTTATCTCAAGAGGAGCACAGATGGCTGCGGAAAAAGGTATTTTTGTAGTGGTAGCCGCCGGAAACGAGGGAAATAAACCCTGGCATAAAATATCTGTCCCCGCAGATGCGGAAGATGTTTTTTCTATCGGAGCAGTAACAGGTAGCGGATATTCTGCCGCATTTTCCTCGTACGGGCCTAGTGCAGACGGAAGAATTAAGCCAGATGTGAGTGCATTGGGACAGGGAGCACTTACCGTTAATGAGTTGGGGATAATCTTATCCGGAAGCGGTACTTCTTTTTCTTCCCCGATTATGGCAGGAGCAATTGCCTGTCTGGTTCAGGCTTACCCGAATGTTTTACCCTCCGTCATACGGCAAAAGATACGAGAATCGGCAAGTTTGTATGCAAATCCCTCCAATCAGCAGGGATATGGAATTCCTGATTTTAATTCCGTACTGGGTTCTCTTTCCCTTGATGAAACAGAGGCGTCTTCAGGTGGTTTATACGCATACCCCAATCCGGTAAAAGATATTTTACATATAAAGATGTTTTCCGAAAGAGCCGGAATTGTGGAAATACAGTTTTTTGCCTATTCCGGGCAGCAGGTTTATTCCGAAAAAGCAAAACTGGTATCGGGAGAAAATCATATTTCTATCTCTATTCCTTATCCCGTACAGATATATCCCCAATTGATTATGAAGCTAAAAACCCCTGAAGGAAAAAGTATTTCCAGAAAATTACAATTTTTTCCGAATTAGTACAGAATGTCCTGCCTTTCAAGCAGTCGTTTGGAAGTGGTTACTCTTTCCGAAGGTTGGTGACCTGTGGTTATGAAAATCAAGCCCTTTTGAAATATTAATCTCCTTTCGATATATATCTTATCATTATCTTGTCAGTTGTTATATGGAATGTCTCAAACTCTAACACTTTATCTATTTCAGGGTTATATATCCAAATCCTATAATATAATCCATCGTTATTGTTAATAATATATATATTTGTACTTCCACCCGGTTGTAAAGCCTCAGTACTATCATAGCCATACTGTCCGTAGGTTTTTTCTGATCTGAAGATATTGACTAGTACGGTTATAGGTGTACTCCCTTTATTCGTAAAAGTAGGTTGAAATGAACTTCCACTTAATACATAGGACATTTCCAATTCACCAACTTTACCTATAATAATAGGTGTTGTTGTTGATATAGTCTCAATTCTTGTTTCCGTAGGCTCCTCAATTCTCCCACTAACATAGTAGTTCCATTTGGTACCGTTCCATTCATAGATGCCTTTGCCCTGTCCTATAGAAGGGTTGGTGTTGTAAATAATAGCACTTTTAAGATCATCTTTGGCATTAGCTAAATCCGGCTCTTCCAAACCGGATATTCCCGGAAAACTTTCAGGAAATTCCGTTAGGTTGTTTAAATACACGTTAGAGAGCAGCAAACCGCCTTTGGTGTCGGAATTAAGGTCGAGGAGAGTTCCTTCTTTTGCCGGGGATGTTCCGCCGATAATTACTTGTGCTTCCATGCGGGCAGCCCCTAACGCCATTGCCACAAGGGCAAAACGGATACAACAAATTCCAGAGGAGGAGGCTAACGGTTTATAGTCAAATAGTTGCACTGCCCGCCCAAAGATGTGAGAAAAGATATGGTTTAGTCTGATCATTTTTTTATCTGTTAAATTGTTATACCAAATTATTGATCGCCCTCCGGTGTATCACGGAGCATTAATGTTCGATATATATTTTACTATCATTCGGTCTGTTGTTACCTGTAATGTCTCAAACTCTAATTCTTCCTGTGTTTCATGGTTATATATCCAAGACTTACAATATAATCCAACAGAGTTAGTGACATTATTAAATATAGATACACTCACACTTTGTCCTATGGATATACTGTTGTTGTAGGTATATCTAGCTGAATCTTCATGCCTGTAAACATTGTATGTTACGTTTATAGGTGTATTTCCGGTATTCTTAATAGTCGGGGAAATTGTACTTCCTGTTAATTCATAGGATATTTCCAAATCACCAAGTTTACCTATAAGAGAGTCTAATGGTTGCGATGTTGATGTTGGCATATGTATAGTAGTTTTTACAGGAAGAGGGGCATAGTCGATCTTCCCATTAATATAGTAGTTCCATTCCGTGCCACTCCAGATATAGATACCTTCGCCGTTTCCGATAGAATCGTCGGAGTTGTAAACAACCGCACCTTTAAATTTCTCTTTGGCATCAGTTAAAATCGAATCCTTTTCAATCCCTTCCACTAGATCATATATCTCGGACATACCCGGAAAACTGTTGGGGATTTCCGTCAGGTCGGATAATTCCACATTGGTAAGCAGCAGTCCGCCGCCTTTGGTACCGGAATTAAGGTCGAGGAGAGTTCCCTTTGCAGGAGCCTCCGGCTCATAGGTACCGATGGTTATACTTACCTGCGCCTCCAGGCGGGAAGCCCCGAACGTTATTGTCATAAGGGCAAAGCAGATACAATAAATTCTCAGGGAGGAGACAAACGGCTTATGGTCAAACAGTTGCGCTATCCGCCAAAAGATGTGATAAAAGATATGGTTTAGTCTGTTCATTTTTTATCTGTTAAATTATTGATCGTTCTACGGTATATCCGGATGTTTTTTCGATATATATCTTAACATCATCTTATTTTCTGCTAGTTGGAATGTCTCAAACTCCAGCTCTCTATGTGTTTCATGGATATATATCCACCACTTGTAATATAATCCAATATGGTTACCTAAAGAATATATATTTGTATTTGCACCCTTGCCTATAGTTTCAGTTCCGGTTTCGGTAAAAAGAATAGGGACTGTATTTCTGCTAATCCTGAATACATAGTATGTCATGGTTATAGGTGTACTCCCGTTATTCTTAAAAGTCGGGAAAAGAGCACCTTCTGATGACCCTGATAATCTATAGGATATTTGCAGATCATCAAGTTCACCTATGGCAAGGTTTACGTCTGGTGGTATTGTTAGTGGCATAGGTATAATAGTTCTTATAGGAATATTATCAATATTTCTCCCACTAAGGTAGTAGTTCCATTTCTCACCGCTCCACACATAGATGCCTTCACCGTTTCCGGCATCAGAGTTGGTGTTGTAAACAACCGCACCTTTAAAATTATTTTTGGCACCAGTTAAAGCCAAATCTTTTTCCTCCCCGTCCGTTAAATTGTATATATCAGACATACCCGGAAAATCTTCAGGGATTTTCGTCAGGTCGTCTTCGTCCAATTTCACATTGGTGAGCAACAGTCCACCTTTGGTGTCGGAATTAAGGTCTAGGATAACTCCCTTTGCCGGAGGTTTGTCACCACCAATGGTTACCTGCGCCTCCACATGGGTAACTCCAAGCATTATTACCACAAGGGCAAGATAAATACTACCGGATGCTAAATGCGGAGGGGGGGGGTAAATTGCTTATAATCAAGCAGTTGTGCCATCGCCTTAAGGATGTAAGAAAATATGTAGATCATTTTTGGCATAGCTGTAAAGTTTTCGTTAGGTCGTTTAATGTAAAATTATATGTAAAATTACTATGTAAAACTACAACAAACTTTTCAATAAAGCAATATAAAAATATTATTTATTACAAAATGAACAGAGAAATAAGTGCGTTTCCCTGTTTTTGCGAGTAGGAACTATGAAACAAACCATTGATAAACAGCAGTTTGTAATTTGTCGTTGATAACCGCAGGTGAGCAATATCATACTATTGTGAGGAGGAACGACGATGTAGAGACGTCCCAATTTTGAGCATCTCTATGTCCTGATTTTGACTATGCATCACCCTAAATGATTTTTGAAAGCCCGGAGGGCGGAATCTTCATAACCGCAGGTCGCTGACCTGCGGAGAGTACCCACCCCACTCTTTGCCTGAAAGGCAAGACTAGTCCCGCCTTTCAGGCGGTGTCATTGGTTGTCGTTGCCCGCAGGTCGGCGACCTGTGGTTATGAAAATCAAGCCCTTTTGAAATATTAATCTCCTTTAGATATATATCTTATCATTATCTCGGTTGCTGATATATAGCGTGTCTCAAACTCTAACTCTTTATCTATTTCAGGGTTATATATCCAAATCCTGTAATATAATCCAGAAACGTTATCGTGATTATATAGGTCTGTTTCCTCACTCGGCATTAATGATCTATTTCCACTATAGCCATAAGGATCGTAGGGACCTCCCCCTGCTCTGTGGGCATTGATCGGTACGGTTATTTCTGTGCCCCCATTATTCCTAAGCATCGGGTAAATTCTGGATACTTTTAATATATAATATATTTCCAAATCACCAAGTTCACCTATAATAAGCGGTGTTGTTGTTGATATAGTCCCGGTAATTGTTTCCGTAGGCTTATCAATTTTTCCACTAACGTAGTAGTTCCACTTAGTGTCGCTCCATTCATAGATGCCTGTGCCTTGTCCGATAGAAGAGTTGGCGTTATAAACGATAGCTCCTGTAAATTTCTCTCTGGCATCAGCCAAAGGCTGCTCTTCCAAACCTGATATACCCGGAAAACTTTCAGGGATTTTCGTTAAGTTTTCCAAATACACATTCGAGAGCAGCAAGCCGCCTTTGGTGTCGGAATTAAGGTCGAGGAGAGTTCCTTCTTTTGCCGGGGATGTTCCGCCGATAATTACTTGTGCTTCCATGCGGGCAGCCCCGAACGCCATTGCCACAAGGGCAAAACGGATACAACAAATTCCCGGGAAGGAGGCTAACGGCTTATCAAACAGTTGCACTGCCCGCCCAAAGATGTGAGAAAAGATATGGTTTAGTCCGATCATTTTTTTATCTGTTAAATTGTTATACCAAATTATTGTTCGTCCTACGGTGTATCCGTAGCATTAATTGTTTTCCCATATATATTTTACTATCATCCGGTCTGCTGTTACCTGAAATGTCTCAAACTCAAACGCTCCTATGTCGGGGTTATATACCCAAAACTTAAAATATAATCCAATAGTGTTAGTGACATTATTACCCATAGTTACTGCATCCCCACCTGATGTCAGGGATGATGATGGTATAGTGCTGCCTAAGTAGTAAGTATTATAAGGAAGACCCGTACCTAAAACCCTGTATATATTGTATGATGTTACGGTTGTTATAGATGTATTTCCGGTATTCTTAATAGTCGGGGAAATTGTACTTCCTGTTAATTTATAGGATATTTCCAAATCACCAAGTTTACCTATAGGAAAGTATGATGTTCCCGATGTTGTT
>JAISSC010000224.1 GCA_031273305.1 Flavobacteriaceae bacterium | reverse complement strand
CCAACGGCACCAAGCAAGATGTTTGTAACGTTAGAAACGAAACCACCACCATCGATAGCTCTCATTTCCTGTTCTGATAAAATTTCTAAATTTTTCATATTAATGAACTTTAAATTTATGCACAAAGGTATAATATTTTTTTAATGAAAAATGCAAAAAAAATATTAATAAAAAATTTTTTTTGAGTTACGAAATCAAACATAGTATATCTTATTACGGTAAATCAGACCATCTTTAACGATAAAAAAGCGTGCAAAAGCATGTTTTAGACGGCATAAATCTAACCATCCATATGAACGAAAAAAGCCGTCTCAAATTAATTCCGAGACGGCTTTCTTTTTTTTAAGCATTTAAACTACCATCCGGAAGTAAAAAACGATCCAAGAAGTTTAATCCCATTTTGGACAGTTTCAACAATAGACGTAGCCAGGCCTCCCCAATTTCCTTTAATAGCATTGGTTACGATGCCTGTAATGCTGGCAATCAAGCCACCTCCGTTGATAGCTCTCATTTCTTGCTCTGATAAAATTTCTAAATTTTTCATAATAAATAAATGATTTTTAAATTATGAGCGAAGGTATAAATTTCCATAAGATAAAAAAAGAACATTTATATGATTTTTCTCGTGTTATGAAATTAATCAGTATCTTTTAGTAACGCCTGTCACACGTTATTGCAAGGACGTCGCACTTCGTTCGCAACAATATGTAGGTTAATTAACGTGAGTTCGGGATAAGAACGGAGCACGGCTTTGCTTCGCAAAGCCGTGCAACAAATTGATATACAGTAAATTGTAGCCTATCATTGATGGAGAGGGAATGACGTAGAGACGTCCCAATTTGGGCGTCTCTGTATATTATCATTGTTGCATAGCCTGAAAGGCTTGATTTTCATAACCGTAGGTCACCGATCTGCGGAGAGAGGAACCACCCAACAAGTGGCTGCCTGAAAGGCAGGACTTTATTCATTCAGAGAGCATTTGACGTTATCCTTATTCTACCTGATGGAGACGCCCAAGTTGGGACGTCTATACGATAGCCCGACCCGACAGGGGCACGCCCAAATCATAAAAAAAACAAGTGGATAAACTTAGCCAGATGTTGCTTTCATTGGTTGAGTCTGCGGCATTTAAACGTATAGTTTATGGGTTTGTGAACTTATAATATCTCGCTCCGGTCAGAACGGGATTTTCGGCTTCAATTCTTTCCAGAACATATTCGCCCTGAGGTTCTACAACCGATTTCGTCAATTCTTTTTTATGCAGTGTATGATAAGTGTCAATATCAATAGGTTTTGCTTTTTCCAGTGTTTCAAATAATTGAAGTTTTTCGGTCTGAGATTTCCAGTTCTTTTCAATAACTCCCTCAAAGGCTTTAGATTTAGAGCCGCTTCCATAGGCTAAAAATCCGAATTTTTCACCTGTAAGTTCCGTGTTGTTTTTATGGTGGAAATATAAGGTAGAGAGTAATCCCATAAAAATGGAGCCGGTATACATATTCCCTATATTCGAGGAAGCTATCTCGGCGGGACCGAATTTTTCATTAGCAAATGTTTTGTATTCTTCCGTTTTTCCTATCTCCTTTATCTTATCGGCATATTCCCCGACCTCTTTGGGTAAAGATTCCTTAAAATCAGAATCCAGAGCATAGATTTCAGAGAACATTCTTCGTCCTTGAAAGGAATAAGGTAAATGAACGATAATATTTTTCCACTGAGAATATAAGGTTCCGTCCTCACCCAGCAGTTTTTTTAATTTAAAATAAGAACTTTTCACTCGTTCCTGATAGCAGGTATTGGAATATTGACCATCAAAAACAGGTTGTTCTTTAAAAAGGTCTATCTCGGTCTCCAATACTCCGAACCATTCGGGATTATCTTCACGTCCGGTGACTTCTTTTTTGGATAAGGCTCTTTTAGGTTTGAAAAAATCAAAAACTCCTTTAGTGCTTACTCCTATTTTGTTATCAATGGAGATGATTCTGGGGTTGGCAGATAATAACAGGGCTACGGCACCTGCTCCTTGAGTATATTCTCCGGTGGAATTTAAATCGTATTTTGCATAATCCGTACAAATTACGATTGCTTTTTTATCCGGATTTACCCGTATGAAATCTAAAGAATTATGTAAGGCATCCACTCCTCCGATGCAGGCAAAGGTAAGATCAACCACATCACAATGTTCAAAAGTTCCTTCGCCATATAGTTCTTCCATTAAAGAGAGCAGAAAGGAGCCTATCGGTTTAGATGAGTCGATTCCACTTTCGGTTCCGACATAGATACGGCTTATATCCGATGGGTTTAGGTTTTCCTGTTCCAACATTCTTCGCAGTGCATTAGCGGCAAAGACTACCACATCCTGATGTACATCAGGAAAGGACATTTTTAATAACCCCAATCCTTTTTCCAGTTTGGCAGGTTCTATATTCAGGGCGGCAGCCAGTTCTCTTATGGGTAAATATATTTTTGGTATATCAAAAGAAGCAGCGTCAATGCCCACTTTTATATTTTGGCTCATAAATTCAAAAATTTCCCTGCAAAAATAGTAAAATCTAATTTAGTGGGAGATGCAAATTAAATTAAGTACTTGTTTGTTATAAAATGGCGTGCAAATTTCGCCTTTTTTTGCATTAATAATATTAATTGAACTTAGGTTAGTATATTATTCTGGCAACCATTCATCTGTAAAACTGATAATATTTCCGTATAAATTTAACAACTCACCGGCTTGTTTAGATATATAAAAATATACCTCATATACCCCATCATCATGCTCATATTCCTTATATAGCTCATATTCCTCGTCCTCGTCATTATATTGCCCATATTCCCCCTTTGCTATCATTCTATATCTCAACACATCGGTAAATTTCTTACCGTTAGGTAGTATTAATGTTCCTTCTCCATCTACATCTATTTCATAATAAACATTATTAGAATCCTGTTTAGATGAATATTCAGAGCCTTGAGAAGAATGCCAGACTGATTCTGTTGTATATTTTAGTCCTATATATTTAGGATAGGGAACGGTTATTTCCGGTATATAATTCCCAGCATCAATACTAGAACTTCCACCTATATAATTCTGTTGTACTTTTCCGTATTCTATATTCTCATCCACATAGTCGTAAGTATCATAATGAAGTACAAATTGTTCATTAATAGTACTACTGGGGTATGGGTATAATAATGATGTAATCACCCATTTCGTTAAATAGCATTCAGTGGCATTAGGATAATGATATTTATACGGGGATGTCGAGTAATCTATTGCCTTTCCGTCCGTTTCCGTTTTCGTTTTGGAATCATACTTACTCAAATCAATTCCTGAGAAATCCCAAATTACACCTTTTCCTGCAGCTCCGGGATTAAGTTGTTTAGCTATATCTTCTCCTGAATATGCATAAGAAACGGTTTTTCTGATTCTATGCCTCCGGGTATCTTCCAGTGTGATTTCAAAACCTCCTGTTCCGCATCCATTTTGTTTTGCAGAAATTGCAATGTCTGTGGTAGTCTGAATCGGTTGTGCCTTTTCTGTCGTAATTAAAAATATACTAAAGACTATTGCTAATAATTTATGTATTTTCATAAGAAAAGGTTTTTTTATTTTGTAAGCAAAAATAGAAAAAATTATTTTACAATTATGTGGGATTCATTCAAACTTTATAGTAACAGTCAGACCATCAGGATAGGGATATTGGCTTCATGTCGGAGTTTGTTGGCAGTTACCCCAAACAGCAGGTCAGCCAGTCCTTTATGTCCATGTTTAGCCATTAGTAAAATATCAACTTCATTCTCCCTTATCAGCTTGGGAATACTCACGGACGGATTTCCAAATCCCAGTTGTGTTTCAATATGAATATATCCCTCCTTATGAAGAAGTTTCTTATAATCATCCAGTTTTTGTTTATCAAATTTCACCTCATAATCATTAGCCAAATTTCCATAATACTTGGCAGAGGCACTTTCCGTAACATGAAAAAGTACGATAGCGGAATCCTTGTTGGCAATAAGATGCAGATAGTTTAATACCCGCTGGTCTCCATCGCTGAAATCGAGGGCAATTCCTATGGTTTTAAAAGGTCGGGTCTTTTTTATATCTTTTTGGACAGGTAAATTATGGATATTGAAATTCAGTTTTTTTGTTTTTATAATGCGCGGATATAAGATAATACCTGCCAGAAAGAATAACAGACCTAAAGAAATTACTCCCAAAAGAATTTTTACTCCCATCGTTATAGCCGGGTTATTGAAAACAGCTAATTCCTCATCATAGATCAATTTAATATTCAGGATTACGATAACTGAACAGACAATCCAGGATAAAATCTTTACAGGTAACTTAATAGCAAATTCCCCCATTTTTTCTCTGTCGCTTACGAAATGAATAAGAGGAATAACCGCAAATCCCAATTGCATGCTTAACAGCACCTGACTAAAGATAAGCAATTCATCCACCGAATCATCACCCAATAAGCTGATAACGATTACAGCAGGAACAATAGCCGTTATACGGGTTATCAAACGCCTTAATATAGGGTTCATCCGAAAGTGCAGATAGCCCTCCATTACGATTTGTCCGGCAAGAGTTCCTGTGATGGTTGAACTTTGTCCGGCAGCAATCAGGGCAATAGCAAAGAGGAAAGGAGCCAAAGAACCCAACAAATGAGATAACATTTTATAAGCATCGTGCAATCCTGTAATTTCGTGTAAACCCGCTTTATGAAAAGTAGAAGCTGCGAGAATCAATATGGCGGCGTTTACAAAAAAAGCCATGTTAAGCGCAATAAGGCTGTCGAAAAAATTATATTTTATGGCTTTTTTAATAGATAAAAAATCCCGTTTTATCTTTCTTGTTTGAACCAGTGCAGAATGCAGGTATAAATTATGAGGCATCACCGTTGCCCCTATGATACCGATAGCTATATACAGAGCCTCATTAGAGGGAATAGTCGGTTTAAACCCTTTGGAGACCTCAATCAGGTCAGGTTTAGCCAGAAACATCTCCACGAGAAAGCATCCTCCGATAATGCCGACCAGAGCAATAATAAATGCTTCCATTTTCTTTATGCCGAATCTCTGTAAGACCAAAAGAAGTAAAGTATCCAGAGCGGCTATCCATACTCCCCATATTAAGTCCATCCCGAAAAGAAGTTGTAACCCGATAGCCATTCCCAGCACCTCTGCCAGATCGGTTGCAGCAATTGCAATTTCGGCAAAACCATATAAAATATAGTTCATCCATTTAGGGTAATATTCCCGATTGGTTTGAGCCAAATCCAACCCCCGTACGATTCCCAGTCGGGCACTTAAAGATTGAAGAAGCAAAGCCATAAGGTTGCTCATCAGTAATACCCAGATAAGAGCATAACCAAACTTACTGCCTCCGGCAATATCCGTAGCCCAATTTCCGGGATCAAGATAACCCACAGCTACCAGATACGCAGGTCCGAAAAAGGCAAAAACCCTTCGCCATTTTTTAGGATTATCCGTATTAACAGATTCATGTACTTCTTGTAGAGATTTCTTACTCAATTGTTAGACTTTTCTAATAATGCAAAACTAACTAAAATTTCCTTACAAAAACAAAATATTACCTAATTGATCCGGTAGAGACGTCCCAACTTGGGCGTCTTCAGGTTATTATCGTTGTCCTTTCGGGCGTTTCTATCCGGTAGAATAAGGATAGCGTCATAATGTCCGGCGTGCCGTCGGTACGTAACAATGGTAACGTACAGAGACGCCCAAATTGGGACGTATCTACCTGAATGGGATGCACTTAATAATGCCTCAAGCTCGGTAGAATAAGGATAACGTTATTAATGTAAGGCGTGCCGTAAGACACGCAACAATGGTAATCATTTAAAATTCAATTAATTAAATATACGCAAATTTCTATACTTCCGGATATTCTGCGATAATGCCATAAAGTAGTGACTTTTTCATGCGAAATTCTCCGTACTATTTGATAAATTTTTTCATAAGAATTCCCATTTTTCATAAATTGGTTGAAAAAAGTAAAGCCTTTTTTGACATAAAAATGGAGGAAGTGACCAAAAAGCGTACCTTATATACCATAAATAGTATAATTTATATAAACATGGTTTGACCGTATCTACTTAATAATAAGCGTGTAATGCATCTTTATTTTTTATTTTTTATTTTTTTTATTTTTTTAGGTGTTTATCGTACGTAATATGAAAATAATTTTTATATTAGTAGCAGGTGAAGTTGATGCTTCAAACCAAACCAAAAAATGAGAAATTATATATTTTACTTTCTTCCAGTATATTAAAAGTTTTGAGTTAATTTGAAAGTAAAATAAAAGGATGATTCTAAGTAATTTAGAGTCATTCCTTTTTTAAGATAAAAAAGTATTGAGATAGAAATAAAATAAACTACAATAAACTAAAACCACGAAAAAAAATGAGCATGTATCAAAAAGAATTTCAGAGGAGCATTTTAGATCCTAATGCATTTTGGGCAGAACAGGCAAAGAGTATAAAATGGTTCAAAGAGCCATCTATTATTCATTCCGTAGGAGAAAATGGACTGGACGAATGGTACAAAGACGGTAAAGTAAATATGTCTTATTTATGTATAGATAAGCATATTGAGGATGGATATGGAGAAGAAACGGCTATTATCTATGATTCTCCGGTTACACAGACAAAAACCAAAATTACCTACAATCAGTTAAAGCAAAAAGTCGAAAAACTGGCAGGAGGGTTGAGAAAATTGGGAGTAGAAAAAGGAGATGTTGTGATTATCTATATGCCGATGATTCCTCAGGCTATTATGTCAATGATGGCTTGTGCACGATTTGGGGCTATACATTCTTTTGTCTTTGGAGGATTTGCGCCTAAAGAACTGGCTACGAGGGTTGATGACTGTAAACCCAAAGTAATTATTTCCGCCACTTCCGGAATTGAAGTTGACAGGATTATCCCATACAAACCTATGGTAGACGAAGCGATCTCTTTGGCTGAACATAAGCCGAATTACGTAGTACTCTATAACAGGAAGTTGGGAGCGATAGCTCCGGAACAGGACTATGATGTGGATTTTAACACCCTGATCAATCTATCGGAGCCTGCACCTTACGTAGAAGTAGAATCCACACATCCGTTATTTATCCTGTATACCTCAGGAACCACAGGAAAACCCAAAGGAGTAGTGCATGATACGGGAGGATATGCCGTAGCATTGAAATATACCATGTCCAGTATTTATGACAGCAAGCCGGGAGACGTATTCTGGGCAGCTTCGGACTTCGGATGGATAGTAGGGCATAGCTATATTGTATATGCACCTATGGTGAACAGGAACGCAACCATTGTATATGAAGGAAAACCGGTGAAAACTCCGGATGCAGGAGCATTTTGGAGAGCCATTGAAGAATATCAGGTACGAGTGTTCTTTTCCGCTCCTACCGCATTCAGGGTAATTAGAAAAGAAGACCCTATGGGAGAATTAATCAAGCAAAGAGACATCAGTTGCCTTAAATATTTATTTGTGGCAGGCGAAAGATGCGATGCCGCAACTTTGGAATGGCTGCAGGAACAATTACAAATCCCTGTGGTTGACCACTGGTGGCAGACAGAAACAGCTTGGGCGATCATGGGTAACTTTATGGGATATGAAGGAGGTTTCCCTGTTAAGCCGGGTTCTGCCGGGATGCCGGTTCCGGGATATGACGTACAAATTGTAGGAAACGAAGGAGAACTGTTAGGGAATAACGAAGAAGGAGCAGCGATAATCAAACTGCCGTTACCTCCGGGAACCCTGACCACCCTGTGGAAAGCAGAAGAACGATATAAAGAAGGATATTTATCGCAATTTCCGGGATATTACTTTACGGGAGACGGCGCATATAAAGATGAAGACGGATACTTTTTTATTACCGGACGGTTAGATGACGTGATTAACGTAGCAGGACACAGGCTTTCTACTTCCGAAATGGAAGAAGTTATTGCCCGTAATCCTCAGGTAGCCGAATGTGCAGCAATGGGTATTGAAGATGCCATCAAAGGACAAGTGCCTTTTGCCGTAGTAGTAACTAAAGGATTTGACGACGTAGAATCATTTAAATTAGAATACGATTTAAAACAAAGCGTAAGAAAAGAGATCGGGGCGATTGCCTCCATAAGTCGGGTAGTTCAATTAAAAAGATTGCCTAAAACCCGTTCAGGAAAAGTTTTACGCAGGTTGATACGCAATGTTGCCGATGGAAAAGAATTTGCGATTCCGTCAACCATTGAAGACCCGACCGTGATTGATGAGATTATTCACGTATTTAAAGAAGAAGGAATTGGAGTATACGGATTCGGAGTAGATAAGGCGGAAAGAAATATTGAAGATTTAGTAGTAACATCTACTGTGGAATATGAGAAATTCTACGATAAAAGTCTTGAAAAACCTCAGGAATTTTGGGGAGAGATCGCCAAAACCTTTTCATGGAAGAAACAATGGGATACGGTTTTCGAATCCGACTTTGAAAAAGCCGAGTTTAAATGGTTTTTAGGAGGAAAGCTAAATATCACGGAGAATTGTTTAGACAGACATCTGGAAAAGAACGGAGACAAAACAGCCATCCTTTTTGAGCCGAATGAACCGAATGAGCCGGATAAAAGTATTACCTATAAAGAATTGCACAAGAAAGTGTGTAAGCTCGCCAATGTGTTGAAAGCAAAAGGAATCCAAAAAGGAGATAAAATTTGTATTTACATGCCTATGATTCCTGAGCTGCAAATCAGTATTTTAGCCTGCGCAAGAATAGGAGCAGTACATACGGTTGTGTTCGCAGGATATTCATCTAAGGCGTTAGCATACAGGATAAAGAATTCCGAGTCCAAACTGGTGATTACAGCAGACGGAACCAACAGAGGAACTAAGTTTACGGATTTGAAGTCAATAGTAGATGAAGCATTGGAAAATCTGCCGTCCGTAGAATCCGTGATAGTGTATAACAGAACTCAACACAGCGTATCTATGAAAGAGGGCAGGGATGAAAGTTGGGAGGCTTTGATGGAAAATGCGGATATTCACTGTCCGGCAGAAGAAATGGATGCGGAAGACATACTATTTATAATATATAGTTCAGAATCTTCAGGACAGCCAAAAGGAGTTGTACATACCTGTGGAGGATATATGGTGTATGCCGCCTATACATTTAAGAATGTATTCCAGATAGGAAGAGAAGACGTGCATTTCTGTACGGCAGACATAGGTTGGCTGGCAGGGCACACCTACGGAGTATATGCTCCGTTATTAACAGGCATAACCTCTGTTTTATATGAAGGAGCACCCTCATATCCGAATTATGGACGTTTTTGGAATATAGTGGAAAAATACAAAGTAACCCATTTTTATACCGCTCCAACGATAATACGTACACTGGAAACCCAGCCGCAACATTGGGTGGAAGACTACGACCTGAGCAGTTTAAAAGTTTTGGGTTCCGTAGGAGAGCCTCTAAATGAAGAAGCATGGCACTGGTATAATGAAAAGATAGGAAGAGAAAAATGTCCGATAGTAGATACATGGTATCAGACAGAAGCAGGAGGAATCATGATCTCTGCCTTTGCAGGAGTGACCCCGACAAAAGCTACCTATGCAACCAAACCGTTTTTGGGAATAGACATTTGTTTGGTGGATGATGAAGGAAATGAAATAACGGATGAACACGGCGAAGGAAGTTTATGTATCAAAAATCCGTGGCCGGGAATGGCAAGAACCATTTATGGGAATCATGAGAAATACAAAGAATTATATTTCTCCTCCTATGCAGGGAAGTATTTCACAGGAGATGTCGCTATAAGAGATATAGAAGGGAATTATAAAATTATCGGACGATTGGATGACATCATTGTAGTGTCCGACCATAGATTATCTACCTCCCCGATTGAAAGCGTTATTGATGAACATACTTTAGTGACGGAAACTGCAATTGTAGGCTATCCTCATGAGATTAAAGGAAATGCCCTTTATGCTTTTGTCGTTACCTATGAAAAACCGACCAACGAAGAAGTTACACGGAAAGAGATACAACAACATTTAGAACGAACCATCGGAGGAATTGTTAAACCGGATAAAATTCAGTTTGTCTCAGGATTGCCAAGAACCCGAAACGGTAAGATAACGAAAGGAGTTTTGCAGAAGATTGCCTTAGGAGAAGTGAATAATTTGGGAGATATATCCGATATTATTAATCCGGAGATACTGGATGAAATAATTAAAGGTAAATTATAATCAAGTTCCATAAAAATAGGAGGCTGTCCGAAGAGTAGGGCAGCCTTTTTTAATTTATCCGGTCTTATGCAGGAGCAGAGATAATGTTTTCTTCTGGCTTTCAAAAGCAATATCATCAAGGTCAATATCAGAAAGTTTTTTCCAGATAAATCCCTTTAGCTCATCAGAGTCAAAATTCTTGATATATAAATTATCATCCCGGTATAAAAAGAATAAGTCGATAGTATTATATAAAATACCCTTATACATATAAGTATTAGGATTAGAGTTAAGATATTGAAGTTTGGATATATCGACAGATATACCGAGTTCCTCTTCCAATTCCCTTGCACAGGCAAATTCGGCAGATTCATCAGGGTCGATAAAACCTCCTGCCAAATCCAGAAATCCCTTTTGCGGTTCTTTATTCCTGACGGTCAGCAATATTTCTTCCCCTTTTTGAATAATTACGGCTACCGCACCGGCTGTGTTATGGTAATATTCAAATCCGCAGTCCGGACATACGATCTTAGTACCTCCGGGAAACTCCAGGTGAGAACTTTTACAGTTAGGACAATACACAAATATAGGTTGCATATATGAAATTTTTATTACTCAAAATTAAGCAAGTATTTCCATAAACAGGTAAAAAATATTAGATTTAACCTAACCTTATTCTATTGCGAACCGCAGGTGAAGCAATCTTGGAGCAGATACACGGCTTTTTATCTAAATGCATAACGAGTTTAGTAAGCATAAATTTATAAGAATCGTGGAATATTCCAAAAATATATAATATTTTTTTTATCTTTATCGAATAAAATTGAAGACACGGAAAAAGGCTGTATAAGTTTAATTAGTAAATGATAAATAATAACAATAACCGCTCTTTATTTGGGCATAAGATAGATAAAATATGAGACAAATATTTTTTAGTAAGATTGCCGTAGTTATAATGATGATGGTGACAATGGTAATTACCGCACGCCCGTCTGATAACAATCTAGAACCTGATACAGTAACGGTTTCTCCCGATGTATATGTCGCAGGCCGTGTAGATAACGATTCAGGCAAATCGGTAGCCGTGCTGTGGAAAAATGGCATAAGGCAAGATTTAACTGATGGTACATACGATGCTCTTGCCAGATCCGTATTCGTATCGGGCAATGATGTATATGTGGCAGGCTATGACTACGGTGCCGTGCTATGGAAGAATGGCGTAAAGCAAACCCTCCCTTCTACCATAGGTGGGTTAGCCATGTCCGTATTTGTATCGGGAAGCGATGTATATGTAGTATACAATGACAGCAGTGCTGTGCTATGGAAAACCGGCATGGCGCAAGCCCTGCCTTTGATAGGTCTCGATAAGGGTTCTTCCGTATTTGTGTCGGATAATGATGTGTATGTGGTGGGTCATGTATATAATAATAACAGTTCAGGATGGGTAGCTACTTTGTGGAAAAACGGAGCGGTGCAAATCCTCCCCGCCACAGGTTGGGCGTCAGCCACTTCCGTATTTGTATTGGGCGGTGATGTATATGTGGCAGGTTATGACGATTTCGGTACCGTGATATGGAAAAACGGCGTAAAGCAACCCTTACCCTCTACAAATTCAGACCGTGCTTCTGCCTATTCCATATTTATATCTGGCAGCGATGTATATGTAGCAGGTGAGGATGACAATAAGCCCGTGTTATGGAAAAACGGCGTAAAGCAAATCCTCCCCAATGCAGGCAAAGGGAGTGCCTATTCCGTATTTGTATCGGGCAATGATGTATATGTAGTAGGCGTTGATGACGAAAAACCCGTGATGTGGAAAAATGGAGTAAGACAAGCCTTGAGTGACGGTAGTATGGGCGGTGAAGCCGTGTCCGTATTTGTGAAATAACCGATTCTGCATTGCGCACTGCATAAGAACACCCATAACCTTAACAGATAGCAAAGGCATTATATTCAGGGTGTTACGTTATAAAATACACCACATTTCACTATTCTTAACCGAACTCAGGTTAGAATAACATAAAATTTTTTCGGTAAAATATCGTTTTATATTCTTAGTTTTACATCTGCATAGTATAAAAAACAAACTAAAAGGATTTTTATGAAAATATTAATTATCGGGAACGGAGGTAGAGAGCATGCAATAGGGTGGAAAATAAAACAGGATAATCCGGAAGCTGAGCTTTTTTTCAGCAGGGGAAATGGCGGTACGGAACAGATAGGAATAAACCTGTCTCTTGATACGGTAGAAGAATTAGCTGATTTTGCCGAAGAAGAAGAGATAGATATGACTTTTGTAGGTCCGGAAGACTGGTTGATGAAAGGAGTTGTAGATACTTTTCAGGAAAGGAATTTAACAATATTCGGGCCGGGAAAGGAAGCTGCCCTGTTGGAGGGAAGTAAGGAATTTGCTAAAGATTTTATGTTGAAATATGGGGTAAAAACCGCAAAATACAAAACGTTCAATAATTACACGGAAGCCAATGAATATGCAAAAGAACAAAAATATCCATTGGTTATAAAAGCAGACGGTTTGGCTGCCGGGAAAGGAGTGGTTATTTGTTACGATAAATTTGAGGCAGAAAAAGCTCTGGATG
The DNA here is from genome assembly GCA_031273305.1 of Flavobacteriaceae bacterium. GTDB lineage: Bacteria > Bacteroidota > Bacteroidia > Flavobacteriales > Weeksellaceae > Apibacter. Next base: position 5,497 of record JAISSC010000224.1, on the reverse strand, counting down.
AAATGTTGAATCAAAAAGTATTTGGAGCAGCAGGAAATCATGTAGTTATCGAAGAATTTTTGGAGGGATTTGAGACTTCTATCTTGTCCATATTCAACGGAAATGAGATCACTCCGTTTATCTCTGCAAAAGATCATAAGAAAATAGGAGAAGGGGAAACAGGATTAAATACGGGAGGAATGGGAGTGATAGCACCCAATCCTTATTTTACGGAAGAACATTTCAAAGCATTTGAAAAAGATATACTGGCTCCGACCCTGAAAGGACTGATAACTGAAAATCTATCTTTTGCAGGAATCATTTTCTTTGGTTTGATGATCACCAAAGACGGAGTATACTTACTGGAATACAACATGAGGATGGGAGACCCTGAAACACAGGCAGTTTTACCCTTATTGAAAAATAATTTGACGGATGTGCTTTTTGCCGCATTAAAAGGAGAATCCGTAGAATTGCGGTGGAGAGACCAACATTCCGTGTGCGTGGTCGTAGCTTCCGGAGGGTATCCGTTGAATTATGAAACCGGGTTTAAAATCACAGGAACGGATAAGGTTACCTGCCCCTGTTTTGTAGCCGGCGCACACCTGAAAGAGGATAGCCTTTATACCTCAGGAGGCAGAGTGTTGAATATAGTAGGAACAGGAGATACATTGGAACAAGCCCGAACGATAGCCTATGACAATGTTAAAAAGATAAATTTTGATTATGGATATTTCCGACACGATATAGGTAAGATATAACGGGAGGAAAAATAAAGGAAAAGTTGCTTCGCTATGCTCGCAATGGGATGAGATTGCCACACTCCTGTTGCGAGCGCAGCGTGGCAATCTTGCTGCGAGGAGGTACGACGTAGCAATCTGTTCCGTTCGCAATAACCTCATACACAATTGGTTGCGCTCAGGTGGAGACGCCCGAATTGGACGCCCCTATCATGATTGGGATGTAGAACAATAAATGACAATGGAAGTTACCTCGCGTGAGGGATAGTAGTGGAAAGCCTACAGAGACGCCACGTAGGGACGTCCCTATACGGATAGCCTGACCCGCTAGGGGCACGCCCAAATCATAAAAAAAACAAGTGTATAGCTTAGGCGAATATTACATCCTTTAGTTGAATCTGCATAACTTTTTTATTTTTTTGTATAAAATAAAATGTTATAGATTATTAGTATATTCGCAAACTAGAATCAAGGCAGATGAATGTAAAATATACTAAATTAAATAATATAACAGGCTGGGTAGTATTTCTTATAGCAGCAGTAACCTATTTATCAACTATTGAGCCTAATTTTAGTTTTTGGGATTGTGGTGAATATATATCTTCCGCCGTTAAACTGGAAGTTACCCACTCTCCGGGAGCGGTTTTTTTCCAGATTTTGGGGGCAGTATGGGCTATTTTTGCTTTTGGTGACGGTTCTAAATATTCGGTAGTCATTAATGCGATGTCTGCCATAATGAGTGCGTTTGCTATTTTATTTTTATTCTGGACGATCACTCATATGGCAAGAAAGGTTTTATTCTTAAACACAGAGCCAAAAGAGTATACGAATTACCAAAAGAGTATTATCTTAATAAGCGGGGCTTTGGGTGCGCTTACCTTTACTTTTACCGATACTTTCTGGTTTTCCGCCGTGGAGGGAGAAGTATATGCCGCCTCCTCCTGCTTCACAGCCTTATTATTATGGCTGATATGTAAATGGGAAAATGATATTGACAATCCTCGTTCCGATAAATGGTTGATATTAATCTCGTTGCTTATTGGATTATCCGTAGGAATCCACCTTATGGTTATCTTGGTAGTGCCGACCTTAGGATACATATATTATGTAAAAAAATATACATTTACATGGAGGAATTTTGTTATTGCAAATCTGGCTATCGGGGGTGTATTCCTACTGGTCTTTAAGATAATATTTCCATTTACGATGGCTTTCTTCGGGAAGTCGGAAATATTTTTCGTAAATAATATACAAATGCCATTTAATACCGGTTCCGTATTTGCTTTTCTGGCAATTATTACCGCATTTTATTTTGCATTAAGACATACCATAAAAAAAGGATATGCTGTTTTAAATACGATTATACTCTCCGTTTTATTTATGTTGATAGGCTTTTCAAGCTGGGTGGTGCTTCCGATTCGGGCGAATGCCAATCCTCCGATAAACCTGAACGACCCGGATAATGCCATAGGAATGCTGGATTATTACAATCGTGCACAATATGGAGACTGGCCGGTGTTTTACGGAGCAAATTATACCGCTTATCTTGATGCAAACGGAATCATAGGAATGAATGATGACGGCCCTGTTTATGAAAAAGACGATATAACAGGAAGATATATTGAAACAGGAAAAAGATACAGCTATAAATTTAATCCTGCACACGTAAGCATCTTTCCGAGAATGTACAGTCCCGACCCGAATGTTATGGAAAATTACGGTTTGATGGAAGGATACCCGGATTTTACCTTAAATCCTGCCTATCTGGGAAATCCGGATGCACAAAAGGTTTTTGATGAATTAATCCGTAAAAAAAATTCTGGGGAGATTTCCATTAATGATTATCAAATAGCTAAACAAAACGATTTAATTAATGTAAAAAAGCCTACCTTAGGTCAGAACATGAATTTTATGACGACCTACCAAATTGGGTATATGTTTATACGGTATTTCCTTTGGAATTTTGCCGGTCGGCAAAATGACCTTCAGGGATATTATGAGGGGACAAAGGGGAACTGGATAAGCGGAATTAATTTTGTGGATAACTCCCATCTGGGGGAGCAGGATAAACTTCCTGCAACATATAAAAACAAGGCTACCAACAAATTTTACTTTCTTCCGTTATTGTTTGGGCTGATTGGCTTTTTCTTTCAGTTAAATCGCGATCCGGGAAGAAATTTTGCTTTAATCGCATTGTTCTTACTATCGAGTGTGGGAATCATTCTATACACCAGTATCAAAGCCTTTGAGCCAAGAGAGCGAGACTATGCTCTGGTTACTTCTTTTTATACCTTTGCTGTCTGGATAGGTTTAGGGATTACGGCTGTTATGTATGGACTGAGTAAGCTAAAACAAAATAAAGTCGGGGTAGTTATAGGTCTGTCTACCTTGCTTATCCCGGTATTGGTCGGGTTCCAGAATTGGGATGACCATGACAGAAGCCGAAGATATACAGCTTACGATTTTGCAAAAAGTTATATACAGGACTTGGATAAAAATAACCCGATTCTGTTCGTATACGGAGATAATGATACATATCCGCTATGGACGTTACAGGAAACGGAAGAGTTCCGCTCTGATGTGAAAATTGTAAATTATACCTTATTAGGCACGGCTTGGTATATAGATCAGGTATTGAGAAGAACATATGAAGCTCCGGCATTACCTTCTTCCCTCGTTCATGAGGAATATAGAGATGGTGTAAACGATCAGGTCATATTGCTCTCTCATGATTTCTGGAAACAAATTTTTAAAGGTCTTCCGGCAGACAGCATTCCTGCGGATTTTATACAATTTAAAAAATATGCAGTGCAGGACAGCATATCCGCCAAAGAAGCCATTAATTTTCTTAAGGATAAAAATGCCCAAACCGCCGCAAAAGAATTATACACCTACGTAACGGAAAAAGACTATAAGGGAGAGGATATAGGTTTTTTACCGGTGAAAAAAATATACCTGCCTGTCAACAAGGAGAATGCTTTGAAATATGGGATTGTAAAACCTGAAGATGCGCATTTAATGGTGGATAATGTAGTGTTAAACATTAATAAATCAACATTGTATAAAGATGCGCTGGCTGTGCTAAACTTATTTGCAAATTATAATTGGGAGCGTTCTATTTACTTTAGCTCCGGAGGAACCTATTCTCAGTCAAATTTAATGTATACTCATAACTATCTTGAGTTTCAGGGACTTTCATCTAAATTTGTACCTATTTATACTCCGGATGACAGTTCCGGGAATCAGGGAAGGATAAATCCGAATACTTTGTATACGATAGTAATGAATTATAAATTCGGGAATCTAAAAGACCCAAAAGCCTATTTTGATGAAACCTGTAGAAGTAATATCTTAAATTACAGAATGTCCTGTGGAAGGGCAGCTGTTGCTTTGGCAAAGGCAGGAGATAAAAAAAGGGCTAATGATGTGCTGGAGCTTATCAACAGGGAAATTCCGTTAAATATGTATCCGGCTACTCCGTCTTTTAATGCAATTATCAGCGCATACTTCCTTATCGGAAAAGAAAAGGAGGGTCTAAAATTAGCGGAAGCATATAAAACACAGGTATTGGAGGAATTAAATTATTATTTATCCTTATCTCCGCAAGACCAAACATTTGTAATGGATGATATGAGTAAACTTTCGAGTTATTATACATTAATTGTGGATGGCGTTGTTGATACATATCTAGGGTTGAACCAAAGAGATAAAGCTGTTGCCTATATAACAGAATCATTAAAACCTCTGGATAAACGATTAAAGACATTTGAAATGCTTGGAAAAAACACGGCAAAGAAACAACAAGCCTCAATACAGAATCTGATGTATTCTTATGGTCAGATGTTGCAAATATTGCATCCTATTGATTCTGTGTATGAACAGGAAAAATCAGAAGAAATTTCAAATATTATTATGAAGCTGGAGTAAATTATTATTAATATTGCAAAAAAATTAAGGCGGCTCAGTAGTTCAACTGGATAGAATATCAGATTTCGGCTCTGAGGGTTGGGGGTTCGAATCCTCCCTGAGTCACAAAGATAAGTCATTAGAAACAGGTAAATTACCTCTTTTTAGTGACTATTTTTTTTATCTGAACCTAAAAAATGTGTGCAAAAACATTAAATTTTTATTTGCGAATTACATGTAAATTAAAAAATATTCTTAGCTTTGTAGCAGAAATCATTAATTAACATGAAAATATCGGCATTGTTATTACTGCTTTTTATTGTTTCTTGTCATATGGAAACAATAGTAAATAATGCTGCTCCTCCTCAAACTATTTTACCAAAAGAAACTGTTGATCCTCAAGCAGGTAAAATACTGTTTTTATCCTCCGAAGTAGAAAAATATACTGTCGGCAAAGAAAATATCGGGCTTACCGATAAACGAATAGTTGAGGGTAAGGTAAAGCCTGAAGTTCCGGAAGAGGCTGAAAAAATAGAAAGAAATTACGTTATTTCTTTATTAGATGATACCGGTAAGTCCGTAAAACAAATAATTCCAACTCCGGAGAGTTTCGGCGAAGAAGGAGAAGGTATTAGTAAACATAAAATGCATCTCGATAAAACTAAATTTTTCCATAAGGATCAATTATATTTCAAACATTACACAAGTTAGAAAATAACACTATAATTCTCAACAGAGAGCAACTAATTATTATTATTATTAAATTTTAAGCCTATGAAAAACATTATTGCCTTTATTGTTCTATTTTCTTGTTGTTCCAAATGCTTTAGTGATGATGACAACGATAATATTGTTAGAATAGAAAAAACAAC
>JAISSC010000141.1 GCA_031273305.1 Flavobacteriaceae bacterium | reverse complement strand
TACAACCCTTTACTTGGAATATTATACGCCTGACAGACCAAAAGAATCTTCTTTTTTTGGGATACACCAGAAAACCGTAAACAACACCGTTTCAGAAAATTTTTATCCGGGAGATATTTCCCTCAAAGGGCTTGACCATATTTTAGAATATTCCAAAGATTATTTTACTAAAAAAAAGGAGACTAAACTATATGAAGAATTTAGGAATTTTCACATATTAGATAAAAGATATCTTTCAAAGGAAGAATTTAAAAATTTGAAAATAAAATATAATCATTCCTATCTATATTCTAATTATTCATATAATTATTGGGAAAACCCTGATTTTCCTGCTTTACCTTCTTTTATCACTTCTATTCTAAATAAGGACTTAATTTTTATAGAAAAGTAAGATTCTGGAGGAATGCAACATCATTCAACTAACTTCAACTCTCTTATCCCGAACCCACGCTATACTTTATCTTAGAAATGTTAAATAGCCGTCAAAGTGGAGATTTTGGAGAGTACGGATTTAGCATTTAATAATTAAACAGCTCATCAATCGTTAGTTCTTTCACTGTTCCCAGTCTTTGAACCGCTTTCCAGTCGAGGGTTTCTTTCTTACCTATTAAAGCGATATTATACCTTTTCCCTTTGATTTCCCTGTTAAAAAAATCCCGTAGGTCAGAAAGATGTAACGCCTGAATTTCAGCATATATATCCTTTCTCACATCATGATTCAGTCCTCGTCTTTTTGCCGTAAGATAAGACCAGAAAATACCTGCTTTAGTAATTCTGTCGGAGGCGATTTGTTTCAACGCTCCCTTTTTGGCATTTTCAAATTGTTTTTCTACTTCCGGCATATGGTTCATCAGTTCATTCAGGGTCTTTATTGCCTCCGGAAGTTTATTTGCCTGAGTTCCGAGATAGGAAGACACAAAATCATATTTATTTTTATCCATAGCGATAGAATAATTTGCATAAGCAGAATAAGCCAGAGATTTACTTTCCCTTATTTCCTGAAAAACGATAGAAGACAATCCCCTGCCGAAATACTCATTAAAAACACGAGCCGACGGCATTTTGGAAACCTCAAATTTCTCTCCGCGAGATTGGAATAAAATCTCGGTTTGCACCATATCATACGGAACAAAATAAAGAGCACCGTCAGAAACCAGCTCCTCATAAAGAACAACAGGAGAAGCATATTCCAGTCTTTGCCCGAAATTATGATATTTCCGAACGGCTTTTTTAATCACCGCATCATTAGGTCCATAATAAAAAATATCATGCTTATAGTTGAGCAATCCCTTACTTATATTCACCAATTCCTGAGGGTTCTTATTCAGTAAGTCCTGTTCAGGAATCACATTTCTTATCCGGTTATTCTCTCCGAATCGGGCATATTGAGCCAAAGCATTCAAGATAGACTGTTTATTCAGCTTGGAATCCTTTCTCGCTTTTAGGACAGTTTGAACATAATCCTGATAAACTTCCGAATTTGGTTTTACGTTAGCCAGCAAGTGTTCCAGCAGTTTTATTCCCTTAGGCAGGTTTTCCTCCAATCCATGTAAGCTAAAGTAAATACGATCGTGCTGAACCTGTATCGCATACTCAACTCCGATCTTATAAAATTCCTGTTCCAGTTCGGGTCTTGAATAAGTATCGGTTCCTAAAAAATTCAAATAATGCAACGCCAGACTTAATTCATGGTTATTATCCGTTCCGAAATCGAAAATATAATACAGTTCTCCCAATCCGTTATTGTTGTTTTTAATAAAATGGAAAGGAGCATCTTTTATATTTTCAGTTTTGATTACCGCTGAATAATCCACAAACTGGGGCAATATATCTTTTTCGGGAAGCAGGGAAAATTCCTTATAAAACTCGGACTGGTCTGTACGATTTAACACTATCGGGGTGATCTTCGGATTCCCGACACGTACCAGTTTATCATTTACCCCTTTTTCCTTATAAACAACAACATAATTATCCCTGTAAAACTCATTTGCAAACCTGACAACGTCTTCTTTAGTAATTTTATCCAACTCGACAGCCTCGTTAAGAACCGACTGCCACGACTGTTTTCGGATAAAAGCATTATACATCTGAGTAGCCACTCCGTTGGCAGTTTCCCGGCGTTTGACACGTTGAACTTTCAAGTCTTTCACGATTGCAGGAATCAGCCAGTCTTCAAAATTACCTCTTTTAACCTCTTCAAGTTGTTCCAATAAGAGTTGTTGCACTTCTTCTAGCGTCTGTCCCTCCCTCGAAACGCCGTACAGGGCATGCATACCATAATCAGTGAAAAAAGAGACATAAGAACCTGCCCCCTGTGCTTTTTGTTTCTGGTTGATATGTACGTCGATTAACCCCGCACCGGAATTATCCAGAATCATACTTACCATTTTTACGTACAAAGCCTCTTTAGTTCCCGCTCCCTCGCTTCTGAAAGCTATTTGCAATCTCTCGGCAGATGGGCTTTTCACTACCCGCTTCACTACGGAGGTTAATGGTCTCTCCTCCTCTTTTTCCTCCTGCGGAAGTTCTTTATATGGAAAACCACCGAAATAACGGTCAACCAATCGTATTGCCGTATCAAAATCCAAATCGCCCGAAAGGACTACCGCCATGTTATTAGGGACATAATACTTCCTGTAATAATCATGGATGGCTTTCATAGAGGGATTTTTCAAATGTTCCGGCTTCCCCAGAGTGGTTTGTTGCCCATAGGCATGAATGGGAAAAAGGGCTTCCATAAGTTCATGATTTACCAGACGTCCGTCGTTATCCTGTGCCCTGTTAAATTCCTCATAAACTGCCTCCAGTTCCGTATGGAAGAGCCGCAGGACTAACTCCGAAAAACGTTCTTTCTCGACCACCAGCCACCTTTCCAGTTCATGGGAGGGGATGGTATTCTTATAAACGGTTTCATCCGGGCCGGTATGGGCATTCGTTCCGGTAGCTCCTAATTCTGATATTATCTTATCATATTCATTTGCAATTGCATATCGGGAAGCCTCCTGCGATATTTTATCAATTTGCTTATAAATTTCGTTTTTCTTTGCCGGAGATTTTTCTGCCTTATGCTGTTCATACAGGTCGGAGATACGTTTTAGCAGTTCCGATTCTTTTTCCCAGTTAAGCGAGCCTATCTTACTCGTTCCTTTAAACATCATATGCTCCAGATAATGGGCAAGCCCGGTATTATCGGATGGGTCGTTTGCAGACCCCGCCCGAACGGAAATATAGGTTTGTATCTTTGGCTCGTCATCATTTCGGGACAAATATACTTTCAACCCGTTCTTCAATGTATATATCCTTGATTTGGTCGGGTCATTCGTCACAGTTTCGTATACGTATCCCTGAGAGTCCGTGCGGGTTTCCGTTTTATACCCTTGCGCTTTTGTATTCATTGTAAAAAATAATATTGTAATGAAAAACGAAATCTTTTTTTTCATAAGAATTTTGTGTTTGAATAAGGGATAAAACGTAAATTCGACTAATAAATAAAATACCGGGCTAAGTTAGCATAAAAATACGTAAAAAATTTATATTTCCGAATAAATGTCTATCAATGCGCTAAAATCATTTATATTTAATGCGGCTCCTCCTATCAAGCCTCCATCTACATCAGGTTTAGAGAAGATCTCTTTCGCATTGGACGGTTTTACGCTTCCTCCGTAAAGAATGGAAATAGAATCGGCAATTTCATTTCCATATTGGGTTGCAATCAATCCACGTATATAGGCATGTATTTCCTGAGCCTGCTCCGGAGTTGCGGTCTCTCCTGTTCCTATAGCCCAAACCGGTTCGTAGGCAATGATCACCTTAGATATATCTTCAGGAGAAAGCCCGAACAAGGCAACTTCCGTTTGTCTTTTTACAACTTCCTTATGTCTTCCGGATTTCCTTTCTTCCAACACCTCTCCGTTACAGAAAATAGGAGTTAAACCATTGTCTAAAGCAATCTTTACCTTTGCTCCTATTTGTTCGTCGGTTTCCTTATGATATTGTCTCCTTTCGGAATGTCCTATAATAGCTCCGTCCGCATGGATGGATTTCAGCATCTCCGCAGAAACTTCCCCTGTGTATGCTCCTGACCTATGTTCTGAAATATCTTCCGAAAATACGTTAAGATCCTTATGATTAGCTTTTGCACTTTCAATATAGACAAAAGGAATACCTACAATTACCTCACACTTAGGCGGTTTAGATTGTATATAAGTGTCTATTTCCGTTAATAATAATTTTGCCTCCGGTAACGTCTTATTCATTTTCCAATTACCTGCCACTATTTTTCTTCTCATATTATTGTTGTTTAAGTTTAGTACTATAATTTTTCTATTTCCTTCACAGCCGGAAAGTCATTTACATGATACTTGGCAACTACTACTCCTTTCTTCAATATCATAAGTCCCGGATTACTGCGATTAATTGTTTTTAAAGTGGTTTGATCTGCAAAACATGAAAATATCGGACTTAAGGCTTCAGGCTCATTCGTTAAAACCACAAATTTAATATTTTTCTTAGCTAAATCCGAAATAATTTTTCGCAATTCCGCACGCTCTATCACACTTAACTTTTTTGCAAATGGAATGGTAATTACGGCTATTTTAGCTTCATTTAGCACCTCTTCCGTCGTATCTTCATTCCCACAGTCTATAACAAAGTCATGAACCGACGGCAATACGGCTTCTCTTATTATCTCGGTATGCATATTTTTAATCTTCCAGTTAAGCGTGTCCTGCCAGATATTAGTATTGATATACTCATCGGAACTCAATTTTTTCTCTTCACGAGTCTTAAGGTTCTCCATCGTGTAAATTATCATATCCTCCTGAGGTATGCCATCATTCATCCCCTTTTTCAGGTCTTTTCCTACGGCATAAGGTCTAAAATCTATCAGAGGTAAATGGGCAATTCCCTGATAAACCACCCAGAAACACCCGATAAAAATCAGACCTGTCAGGGTAAGGTTGACCTTAGGCATAAACAGAGGCTCTGTATATTTTATCCCGAATACCAGAAACAGTATCAGGACTAAAAGAGCAATATCTTTCCAGAAGGAAGTCCAGGGAGCCAGCTTTAAAGCCTCGCCAAAACATCCACAATCAGTGACTTTGTTAAAATAGGCTGAATAAAACGTCAGGAATGCAAAGAATATTATAAGTAACAATACGGAATATACGGTAAATCTTTTCCAAATTCCGAGCAACAGGAATACTCCCAGCAAAACCTCCAGTACCACAAAAAAAATGGCTATCGGGAGAGCCAACTCTTGCAGAAAGGGAATATCAAACACTCCGGGACCGAAATATTCCTCCAATTTATAGGAAAAACCTATCGGGTCTACGGTTTTTACCCCTCCGGAAATAATAAATATGACACCTACTACAATTCTGAAAAAATAAGTTATATATTTCATAAGATTGTTTTTTGGGATTTTTCTTGTAATAATATTAGGGCGAACACGGCATAATTCAAAATATCGTAATAATTAGCATCTAATCCTTCCGATACTAAGGTTTTTCCCTTATTATCCTCTATTTGCTTTATCCTTAAAAGTTTTTGCAAGATAAGGTCAGTAATAGAGCTGATTCGCAGGTCACGCCAGGCTTCTCCATAATCGTGATTTTTATCGTTCATTAGGTTTTTGGCTTCCGCAGCTTTTTTATCAAACAGCTCCGATGCCTCTTCTATATTCAGGTCAGGTTGTTCTGCCACTCCTTTTTCCAACTGTATCAGTGCCATAATGGAATAGTTAATGATTGCCGTAAATTCTCCCTCTATATTTTCCTGTACCTTTTGTTCCCCTTTTTCCTGTATGGTTCGTATACGATTGGCTTTGATATAGACCTGATCCGTTAAGGACGGCAATCGGAGTATTCTCCATGCAGCACCATAATCCAGCATCTTATTCTTAAATAACCTTTTGCAGGTTAAAATAATAGAATCAAATTGTTGAGAAGTTTTTTCCATAGTTTTTAATTCATTACAAAATTACTATTTAACAACCTATTTTCCTAAAAGCAATTTACCTATTATAAGAAAATATTAAAATTAACCGCCACACGCCTCGCAATGATAGGCTAACTATCTGAACGTGACGTCTTTGCGAGCGGAACAGATTGCCACGTCGTGCCTACTCGCAAAAACTGGAATGTGGCAATCTCCTGTTTTATAATGAGATTGTTTCGTCGTGCCTCCTCGCAGCAAGATTGCCACGCTGCGCTCGCAACAGAAGTGAAGCAACCTCAACGACAAGTTTACGTCAACAATTCCAACAACAATAATAACGTGAAAACGCCCAAATTGGGACGTTTCTACATCCTCATACCTCCTCGCAAAATAACCGGAAATCTCAATAAAATTTCGTATCTTTGTAATCGTTTAAAAATAAAAATAACGAAATCAGTAATATGAGTGAACAAAAATATACGGCTGACAGTATTCAGGCGTTAGAGGGGATTGAGCATGTCCGTATGCGTCCTTCCATGTATATCGGAGACGTAGGTGTCCGTGGGTTACATCATCTGGTATATGAGGTTGTAGACAATTCCATAGATGAGGCTCTTGCAGGATATTGTAATTTAATTGATGTGGTCATAGGAAAGGATAATTCCATCACGGTAATAGATAACGGTCGGGGCATTCCGGTAGATATAAACACAAAAAGCGGACTATCCGCATTGGAACTCGTAATGACCAAGATCGGAGCAGGAGGAAAATTTGATAAAGATTCCTACAAAGTCTCCGGAGGTCTTCACGGTGTGGGAGTATCGGTAGTTAATGCTCTTTCCACTACTTTAATAGCCACAGTAAACAGAAACGGAAAACAATATCGACAGGAATATTCCAAAGGAGTTGCTTTGGACGGAGTTAAAGAAGTAGGAACCTCAACAGACCGGAACTCTTGTTACTTTTTTTCCCGATGCGTCTATTTTCAACGAAACCACTTATAATTACGATACTTTAGCTACCCGACTTCGGGAGCTTTCCTTTTTGAATAAAGGAATAACCATTAACCTGACCGATGAGAGGGAAACCGATGAAGAAGGAAATCTGAAAACTGAAGTTTTCTTTTCGGAGAGAGGATTGGAAGAGTTTGTAGAATTTATCGACGGGAACCGGGAACCCCTGATGGATGAGATTATCCATATGGAGGGAGAAATAGATAATATTCCGGTAGAAGTGGCTATGAGATATAATACTTCTTATACGGAAAACCTCCACTCGTATGTAAATAATATCAATACTCATGAGGGTGGTACTCATTTAACCGGATTCCGAAGGGCATTGACCCGTACGTTAAAAAAATATGCGGACGAGAATATCAACTTGGCTAAGGAAAAGGTAGAAATAACCGGAGACGACTTCCGTGAGGGACTAACTGCCGTAATTTCAGTTAAGGTAATGGAACCTCAATTTGAGGGACAAACCAAGACCAAACTGGGAAATTCGGAGGTTAGCTCTGCCGTAGATAAAATTGTTGCAGAAATGTTATCCAATTATCTTGAAGAGCATCCGAATGAATCAAAACAGATCGTACAAAAGGTATTGCTGGCGGCAAAGGCTCGTCAGGCAGCTAAAAAGGCACGTGAGTTGGTTCAGAGGAAATCACCGTTAGGAGGAAGCGGACTTCCGGGAAAACTGGCAGACTGTTCTTCCAGAAATGCTGAAGATAGTGAATTATTCCTTGTGGAGGGTGATTCAGCGGGTGGAACGGCTAAACAGGGACGAGACCGTATGTTTCAGGCTATCCTTCCACTGCGTGGAAAAATACTGAACGTGGAAAAGGCTATGAGCTATAAGGTATTTGAAAGTGAGGAAATTAAGAATATTTATACTGCTTTGGGTGTATCCGTAGGAACGGAAGAAGATTCTAAGGAATTAAATATCTCCAAACTCAGATACCATAAAGTGGTTATCATGACCGATGCCGATGTGGACGGCTCTCATATCACTACCCTTATCCTGACTTTCTTCTTCCGCTACATGAAAGAAATGATAGAGAAAGGATATATTTATATTGCAACTCCTCCTTTGTATTTATTAAGGAAAGGAAACAAGGAATATTACGCTTGGGATGACAAACACCGTGAGGAGCTTTCTTCTCAACTGGCTAATGCGCAAGGGAAAGGATTTTCCGTACAACGATATAAAGGGTTAGGAGAAATGAATGCCGAGCAACTTTGGGATACTACCATGAACCCTGAAAAGAGAACCCTCCGTCAGGTTACTATTAATAATGCTTCTGAGGCTGACAGGATCTTCTCCATGCTGATGGGAGACGATGTTCCGCCACGTCGGGAGTTTATTGAGAAAAATGCCGTATACGCAAATATTGATGCTTAACAGATAAATTTCCTAAAATAACGTGAGTTCGGGATAAGAATTTTCAAAAAAGATTCTAATTTGTATATGTAATTAATTGAATTTTAAATATATAAAAGAATAATTACCGTTGTTGCATGTCTGACGACATGCCTGACACTATAACGTTATCCTTTTCTACCGAGCTTGAATCCCTGACGGGATAAAATCTGGCAGGTGTAATTAAGGCATCCTTTCGGGATGTTAGCTCGGTAGAATGAACAATCCCACACACATAATAGCACGCTGTTAGGTGTGCGACATAATTGTTATAGTTGAGATTGCCACGCTCCACTCGCAACATCTTTCATCATATTACAATCCATAAATTACTATGTGCTTAAACCGAACTCACGTTAAGATTACATCGTCTAATTGTTGTTTTACTGTAGTTCTCATAACATCTAATTTACAATTTATATGCCGTTGTATGTATAAGGTGTATAATTTCTTTACCGTCCTTAATCAGGTCAATAGTTCCTTTTGACATTAATTTCATCGGATAACTTTTACCATCCTGATAATAGGACGGTTGTCTGTATTCAACATCATCCCAAAGTTTAAACCCTAAACGTTCATAAAATTTTATACGTCTCACGGCTATATGGGAAGTTGGCGGCTCCACCTCCAAAACAACAGGCTGAGTTGTATTCTCCATAAAAAGGTTCATTACCATACTTCCGTATCCGCTATCTCTGAAATCGGGAAGAATGGCAAAATGTTCTGCAAAGATAAATTCCCCTAAATCCCAATAAGTTAAAAATCCTACTCTTTGATCTTCCGTACTTGCCAACAGGATAAAAAATTTATCTTTGTTCTCTTCATAAAGTTTAAACGTTTTATCCGGAGGGCGTCGTTCTTCTTTGGGAAAAGATTCTATATAAAGGTTTTCGACAAAAATAACCTCTCTTTCGTTTACCAAGTTTAATTTTTCGAGTTTCATCATCCATAGTGTTATTTGATATTAAACCGATAATCAAAAATCAGACCTGTTAACCTGAATTCGGGATAAAGAAATGTAGCCGTAATTTTGGTGAAGAAGATAAAATTACGGAAGTTTTTATGGCAGGCAGATATATATAAAAATTTTATTTCAGGTATTAAGCAAGATAAAAAAACATCATTAACAGGATGGAATTTATTGAATATACTTCTGAATAAATTTATAAATATTTTAACACTAAAACAAGAATAAAACAAGAATAATTTTGTTTATTATTAATATCTTTGTATCCATAAATGTAATATCTGATATAAATGGGTGATTTTAGTTGGGGGCAGTTGGTTAATCCTGAGTTTTATATAAAGTTAGGGGGGATTTATTTAGTTCTGTTTATAGTTTTTGCAGAAACCGGGCTTTTTGCAGGTTTTTTTCTTCCGGGCGATAGTTTGTTATTCCTCTCCGGAATTTACAGTCATGAATTAATTCAGGAACTGATCGTTATAGATTCCGATTTCCTAAATGTGTTCTTATTGGCTTCTATTGTTGCAATTGCAGGAATTATAGGCAATGAGGTCGGGTACTGGTTTGGAAAAAAAAGCGGACGATACCTATATAAAAGAAAAGATACATTATTATTCAAGAAGAAATATTTATTTCAGGCAAAGGACTTTTATGAAAAATATGGCGGGAGAGCTGTTATCTTAGCACGTTTTCTGCCTATTCTGAGAACTTTTGCGCCTATTATTGCAGGTGTTGTACAAATGAAAAGGGGTAAATATTTGGTTTATAATATAATCGGCTCGGCAGCCTGGTCTTTTTCCTTAATTTTTGCCGGACATTACCTTTACCGAATATTCCTAAACGAGTTTAATTTTGACCTGAAAGAACATATTGAATTTATTGTTCTAATCATGGTTTTAATAACTACTACCCCAGTGTTGATAAAGCTATTCTTCAAAAAAGACGACTATTCCGAATAAGATAAGAAATAAGAACAACCCGAAAAATGCACTGTTTAATTACAATGCATTAATATTTTCCCGGTTCTTTTTAATTCAATTATTTTAATACTTTTAGAAAAATTCAGTAAAAACCTGATTGTATAACCGGAGGGCTTTAATTCCCCTCCATTAAGAAAATTAGTATCATTTTTTTGCATAGACTATCATTTTTTAGTACTTCTACATACTTAAACGATATTCTGCTTTTTTTATTATATAAACTCTATCTTTTTATTTTCAATCATCTTCCTTAAATTGATAATAGCATACCGCATTCTTCCTAAAGCAGTGTTTATACCTACATTGGTCTCTTGTGCGATTTCTTTGAAACTCAATCCTTTATAAAACCGAAGCTCCAATATTTCTCTCTGATCGCTGGGAAGTACACATATCAACTTTTTAAGGTCTACATTGACCTGTTCATTTATCATTAGGTCTTCAATAGACGATTCGGATACTTTTACGAAGTCAAAAATATTATAATCCTCATTCTGCCCACAGGATTCATTAACCACCTTCATTTTATTGGTGATTCTGAAATGGTCAATAATTAAATTATGGGAAATACGTAATACCCAGGGTAAGAATTTACCCTCTTCATTATATTTTCCCTCCTTTAAAGTTAAAATAACTTTAATAAAAACATCTTGGAATAAATCCTCTGAAAGTTCCGGATTATTTACCTTCCTGTTTATATAGGTATATACCTTTAACTTGTACCTATGCAACAACACCTCCAAGGCACTTTCTTCTCCGTTGACATAAGCACGAACTAATTCACAGTCAGATCTCTTTATCATACTCTACAGTATTAATGTTATTATAGAGTAGAATTTTATTCGATAGGCTTAAATTTTTTACAAATGTAATTACTTTATTTCATTCATCCTCACTTTTTATACTAAAAATTTCTGCGATTTTTAACCATATTACCATAACACCTCAATTTTTCCTAAATTGATAAAATATATGATTTTTATTAGCATTTTTTTGTGTTTTTCTTAATTATTGGCAATAATAAGCTAATTATTAAATACATACAATAAAACCATATAAAAAACAGGAGAATTAAATCACAACATTATATTTTTTAGATATATAACAAATTTATATATTGCGACTTGAAATTTAATATGTATGAATAAGGTAAGGTATCAGTTAGAATTTGATATGAAATGTTCCATTACTCTTTTATTTGAGTATATAGGAACTTCTTCAGGAATGAGCGAATGGTTGGCGGATGATGTCGTTGAACGAGGAGATGAGTTTACTTTTGTCTGGGGAGATCAGGAGGAAACAGCAAATTTGATAAAATATAAAGAAGAATCTTTTGTACGTTTCAGATGGGAAGAAGATGAAGGAACTAAATATTTCTGGGAATTAGCCATCAATGTAGATGATGTGACAAATGACGTTGCTTTGGTAGTTACCGATTTTGCCGAAGAAGAGGATTTGGAACATTCCAAATTATATTGGGCTAATTTAATTGACGACCTCAAAAAAATTATAGGGTCATAAATTTTTACCGATATTGGCAATCATCAATCTTATAAGGTTTTATTTATATCAGTTGCTCTGACATGAAAATTTTTTTCAATCAAAATTGTGTGGAAGAAGAAGAGTTATTTGTAGACTACACTGAAAAAAGTTATTTTTCCGGTGATTATGTAACGGCTTTTTGTTGGTTCTTTCAAAATAAACTTCTTTTTTGGGAAGACGTTTACTTCCAGCTTATGTCGTCCATGAGGAAGATGCGGATGAAGATTCCACTTTCTTATACTCCTGAGATGTTTGAAAATAAGATAAAATCACTATCCGATGAACTGCTCCTTTCCAAAGGAAGGATAAAAATAACCGTTTTTAGACACTATCCCCAAGAACCCTCTTTTTCTATTGAGTTTTTACCTTACAAAGATTTCTTCTCCGATTCCGGGAACGAAATAGATGTATACAAAGAAATTCCTGTCTTTCCCGATCTTCTCTCCGCCATATCCGTTTTTCATCCTGTCAACACGGTTGCAGCACAATATGCCGTAGAAAATGACTTACAGGATGTATTATTGCTCAACCACGAAAAAAGAATTGCCCGTTCCATCTACGGAAATATCTTTTTAATTCAGGATAATATTATTCTTTCTAATCCTACTGCCGAAGGGGCTTTGCTTTCCGCCCTAAAGAAAAACTTCCTTATCTTCCTACGGAAAAAGACCGATTTCATTTACCGGGAAGAACCCATCTCTCCTTTCCTGACTCAATCGGCAAGTGAATTATTTATTTTGAGTGACGAAAAAGGGATAATTCCGGTCACCAAGATTAGGAAGACTATCTTAAAACGAGATGAGATTCATCTTCTTACCAAGAAATTTATCGGTTTTGCTCTTGATGAATAAGGCTAAGCATGGAACGCAAAAAGGTCGCTGGAAGCGACCTCAAACTAAAACCACAAAAAAATGAGAAAGTGATTACAATGCAACAATGCAATCCTGCTCTTGACATATTAAAAAAGTTTAAATATGTACCTTTATTTTCTTATTTACAAAGATACAAATCTATTATTCGTTTTTTCGCCTTATAGCAATCGCATTATCTTATAGTGTAAATAGGACGTTTCTTATATCCCTCTGTTTATAACAAATATAAAATTAAGAAGTGTATATGATTTTTATGCCTGCAATATAAAAATAGTTGGTTTTTTATGAAAATCGGGCTTTTTATCTTTCCATTCCCTGACGGTCAATGTCTTTATGGATTCATCAGGAAGGGTGATATGTGTGGCAACGCAAAGTTGGGTCGACGGATGTAAGTATTTCAACAGATCATCGAATAAGGATTGATTTCTATAAGGAGTTTCCATAAATATCTGGGCAGACCCATGTGTCCTGCTTATTGATTCCAGATTCTGTATTGCTTTTTTCTTCTGTATGGCGTCTATGGGAAGATACCCGTTAAAGGTAAAATTTTGTCCGTTCAATCCGCTGGCTATCAGAGCCAAAATGATAGATGAAGGCCCATTTACGGGTATTACTCTTATTTTGTTCCTATGACACCACGCCACCAATAAATTTCCCGGATCTGCAATACAGGGCAATCCTGCTTCCGAGATAAGCCCCACGTCATTTCCCTCTTTTAATGGTTCGGATAATTCTTCTATTTCCTGCTCTGTGGTTCTTTTATCTAATACGGAAAAGGAGAGATCATTCTGTATCACCTCCGGACAAAGGAATTTAATGAATTTCCGCGCTGTCTTCTCATTTTCGGAGACAAAAAATTTTAATCGCCTCAGGATATTCGTTTCCTGCCCGGAAAATATCTCTACGGAAGAAGTTTCTCCTAAATATATCGGAAGTAAGTATAAAGCAGCCATAATCTTAACTAAATTTTTTTCTCCTCCAAAATATAAATCCTAACCCGATGATGGCAATACCTCCTATGGGAACCAACAAATTAAACCATTGCCAATAAGACCTTTCCATCATCAGGGTTTGCCTGTTCAATAATCTCATCTGAATAGTCCGGTTTCTCAGCAACATCAATCCGCTGTCATCCAACAAATAATTCAACGCATTCAGTAAAAATTCTTCATTTCCATAAGTTACTCCTGTGGAATAATCAAAACCCAGAGGCAAAGGCTGTCCTTTAATTACCTGATTTCTGGCTACATCTCCGTCGGAAATAACGATCATCTTGTTGGATTTGGAACGGGTGATAAAGTTTTGAATCCCCGAAGATTCTATCCTGTCCGCATATGCGGAAGCAAACCGTCCTTCCAATAAAACAGCCATTATCTGCTGCCCTTTGTTGTAAGCCATTAAATTGGCACTATCCTTAATGGAAATTTTTGCTTCTTCCAACGAGATATAAGAAGGAGTTCCCTGTATGTTCGTATAGGGAGAACTCTGATATAAAATGGTCTTTTTAACCTCCGGAACAGGTAATGTATCTATGGGCGATGGAAATTCAAACCTAACCGGATTTATATTCTTCGTTATGGGATTATTATTTAAGGAAAATCCTAAAGGAAAATATACCCAGGGTACTTTTGCATTCTGGGCATTTCCCTGCACCTCTCCCACCTGCAGATTAATATACGCCGTGTTCTGTATATCTTTTATAACGGCAGGTTTTATCCTCACTCCATAAGAGAATAATAGATCAGTTAGATTCAGGTCATAAGGGTATGCTACTATTTTATTGGATTTTAATAAGGTATCCATTTCTGCATTTATCTGGTCAATAGCCCATAAAGTTTTCCCTCCGTTCATGATATACTGGTCAATGGTGATTTTTTCCTGATCAGTAAAAGCCTTTCGGGGTTTGGCTATGATGATGGCATCAAACTTCTTCATAGCCGATAAATCCTTTATCTTCAACGATTTACCATCTTCAGGAAAGACAGGGCCAAAATTATAATCCTGAATTATACGGTTTACGAAGCTGAACATCTCATGCTTATTCAGCTCTTTTTGGTTTACTAAAATTCCGACTGTTTTCAGGTGGTCGTTGGAAAGTTTATCAATTGCGCTGATAAAGCCATATTCCAAATTTCCTATGGATTGAGACATCTGTTCATCTGCCGTTATTCCCGCCTGCTCAATGATAAGGGGAACTGTGTGTCCGTATCCTTTATATTTGATGGTGGCATACGGAAATAAAATTATCTGGGTGGATATTCCGTCTTTTTCCACACGTAAGGCAGAGGGTTCCATTCCCATTCCCTGCAAAGTATCCTGAGATATTTTTTCTTTTATGGGGTCTATCAGTTTATAGGTAATATGGGGATTAACTCTTCTAAATTCATCCAAAAGACTTAAGGTCTCCGACTGTAATTGTTTAAAATCCGCAGGAAAATCTCCGTCCAGATATACATCAACCTCCATAGGCTCATCTACCTTTTCCAGTACTTTTGTCGTTGCTTCTGTTAGTGTATATCTTTTATCCGAAGTTAGATCCAACCGGATATAAACTACTCCTTTAGCCAGAAACAGTCCTATTAGAAGGAAAATCAGAAGTCCGATATTTTTCTTTACAAAGGCTGTCATTTTTTTCTTTTGATTAGTTGAACTGAGAATAGCATAAAGAGGAAAACTACAAAGATAAAGTACCCCAGATCACGGGTATCTACGATTCCTTTGGTAAAACTTATATAATGCTGATAAAATCCTATTCTTTGCAAAACATAATCCAAATTTCCCAATAAATTATAGGAAGCGAGATTTTCAAATCCAAAGAAGCAAAAGAAGCAAAAGAATATTCCTATTATAAATGCCATTACCTGATTTTTCACCAGAGAGGAGGAAAATATCCCGATGGACACAAAGGCTGCGGACAGAAAAAATAAGCCTATATATCCGCTGAAAATAATCCCCAAGTCTATATTTCCCTCAGGCATACTTATCATATAAACGGTATATACATAAACGACCGTAAAAAATAAGGCGAATAACACCAATAGCAATACGGCTAAATATTTCCCGATAACTATGGACAAGACAGAAACAGGCTGGGAAAAGAGCCAGAGCAGGGTTCCGTTTTGTTCCTCTTCTGCTATGCTTTTCATCGTCAGAGCCGGAATTAAAAACATAAGTGCCCAGGGAGCCAGCACAAAAAAACTGTTTAAAGAAGCTGTTCCTATACTGAATACGTTAAAATCTGTATCAAAAAACCATAAGAATAAGGAATTTATCAATATAAAAACCAACGCTATGATATAGGCTCCTAACGTTCCGAAATAAGACCAAAGTTCTTTTTTAAAGATTGAAAACATATTTAATTTATACTGTTATTTTTTCTTTTTCCTGTTCACAAATTTTACTATCAGCATTATTGTAAATACCAGTACGATAAAACTAATCAGCAAACTCAGCCACATTCCCATGAAATATTGTTTAAAAATCACAATAAAAATAACTGCGAATAGGATAACGGTTGCCACTTCGTTCATCATCCGCAAACGGACAGATGTAATATGAAAATCTTGTTTTTTTATCTTTTTAATGCTTCTCCAACTCCAATAGTGATAAACGGCTAATCCTAATAGAAAAACCAATTTTACATGAAACCACGGCTCCCGCAGGATATAAAAACTAATATCGCCACGAGTGTTGAACACCATTAAAATTCCGGTGGCTGCCATAATGATCCCTGCCGGAACCGTAATGATGTCCCATAAACGAGTAATCATATAAGTATATTGCTTTCGCAGTATCTCTCCTTCGGGTTCAGGTTTTTCTTTTGTATCCGTATAATAAACAAAAAGCCGTATTAAATAAAAAATCCCGGCAAAATAGCTTACCATAAAAATAATATGTATTGATTTGAGGGCATAATAGCTCGGTATATCAGGAATATGCATAGTTAATTTTATTTTTTGGCGAATTTACTAATTTCAAAATTATCCGAAAAAGTAATAGGTGATAAAGATAGCGGCAATCCCTCCTAACAATTCGGTAAACAACCCGGCAGATATTGAATAACGGATTCTTTTAATGCCTACACTACCAAAATATAAAGCGATAATATAAAAGGTAGTATCTGCACTTCCCTGAAACACACAAGCCAATCTTCCTGCAAAAGAATCTGCTCCGTAATTCTGCATGGTTTCAATCATCAGTGCCCTGCTTCCACTGCCACTCAGGGGTTTCATCAAAGCGGTGGGAAGAGAGGGAATAAAATCCGTGTTTATATGTAAAAATTCAAAAAAACTGGCGATTCCTGCGAGTATATAATCCATAATACCGCTATTTCTTAGTAAGCTGATGGCAGCCAACATAGCTATTAAATAAGGTATTATCTTTACGGCTACTCCAAATCCATCTTTAGCCCCGTCGATAAAACTGTCAAAAACATTTACTTTTTTTATAAAAGCACCGGCAATAAATACGGTAGGGATAAGTAAAAGAAGGACATTACTCATAACGCGGGAAGTGGTTCCTCTTTCAAAATTGATAAATTCCTGATTGGTCTTATGAAGCAACTCAGGAGTTAATTTTTCGGAGCTTATTTCCAGTTCTTTTTGGAAAGAATCGGGATACAGTTTTTTAAAATCCTCAATAGAAGTAGTTTCCATATTGACCGTCTGAGGCGTTATTTTAGAAACATATTCGGTTGCATATTGAGCATGAGAAACAGCAGAATCCTTTATGTAAAAAGAAAGTCCGAAAATTACCAACATAGATGCTCCTAACCCGATAATAATGCCGGGACTAAATAAATTAAGCCGTTGTTTTATTCCTACAATGATGATTCCAAATAAGGTAGTGCAAAAAGTACCCACGATACACGGGATAAAAATATCCGTAGGGTCTTGTGCTCCGTTCAAATACCTGTAAAGCATTATGGAAGTAGGAATCAGGGTCAGTCCGGAGGTGTGTAAAACCAAAAACATGATTTGAGCGTCTGTCGCCGTATTTTTTTCGGTATTTAAGGTCTGGAGGCTATCCATTGCTTTTAATCCCAGAGGAGTAGCAGCATTATCCAACCCCATCAGGTTTGCACTAAAGTTCATCATCATGTTCCCGATAGCGGGATGATTTTTAGGTATGGAGGGAAATAATTTGCTGAAAAAAGGGCTGACTATTTTGGATAAAAAACGGATAGCTCCCGCATTTTCTCCTATCTTCATTATGCCGAGCCAGAAAGTCATCATCCCGGCTAAAGGCAGGGCTATATCCATTACAGCAATCTTGGTTGTGCTGAATAAGCCGTCAACCATCTGTTTAAATACGACAGTGTCTCCTAAAAATATAAGTTTCAGTAATCCTACCGCAAAAGATAAAACAACAAAGGCAATCCATATATAATTAAGAGTCATTTGTGAAAGAAATCAGAATATTTAATAAAGGTAAAATAAAAAAGCTAATTTTCATTAGCTTTTTTCGAATATTTTTAGTTAGCCTTCTTGTTCATCAGCATATCCACACAATGTGAAAGGGTATTTTTCAAGTCTTTCCTATGAGAAATTATATCTATAAACCCTTTTTCCAGAACAAATTCGGCAGACTGGAACCCTTTAGGCAAATCTTTCCCGATGGTTTCCCTGATTACACGCGGCCCTGCAAATCCAATCAAAGCACCGGGTTCAGCAATAATAATATCTCCGGTAGAACCGTAAGATGCCGTGATTCCTCCGAATGAAGGGTCTGTAAGTACAGAAATATAAGGAAGACCTGCCTGTCCCAACTGGGCAAGTTTTGATTCTATTTTAGCCAATTGCATTAAGGAAATGCCTGCTTCCTGCATTCGGGCTCCTCCGGACTGACAGATAACAACATACGGTAGTTTATGCTTTAGACAATAGTCAATTGCTCTGCGTATCTTTTCTCCTACCACCGAACCCAGAGAACCTCCGATGAAACTAAAATCCATGCAGGAAATGTATATATCTTTACCGTTTACTTTTCCTACGGCATTCCTGATGGAATCGTTAAGTTTGGTCTTTGCTTTTACTTCTTTTAGCCTGTCTTTATATGCCTTAGTGTCAACGAAGTTTAGAGGGTCTTTGCTGTCAACTTTTTCATCTAATTCTGTATACTTACCCTCGTCAAATAAAATTTCATAATATTGCCCGCTTCCTATCCTTACATGGAAGTCATCCTCCGGACTTACATAATAATTAGCTTTCAACTGATCTGTTTCTATTATCTTTCCGGAAGGAGTCTTATACCATAATCCTTTCGGAACATCCATCTTATCATTGAATTCAGTATTGATGTTTTTTTTACTTCTAGTAAACCATCCCATAAATTGCGTTTTTATTTAGGTTGTAAATATAGGAAAAAATTAAATATAGTCTCCCTCACCCATAATAACATTCTATTATTTTACGTAATTCTCTAAGAATTAATTCGTAACTTGCTTCTAAGTTGCTTATTATTGTATTAGACTGATAATCAATACAAGTTACTATTTTTTAATATTTAAAGCAACTTTTTTTATAATGCACCACGGATTATAAGCAAGATAATAGTATGGTGATTGCCAACAAAAAAAGATAATTTTCAAAAATATATCAGCATTGTAATATGAATATATCTGAATTAGAAATCTTACTTCAAAACCTGCTTTCTCTTGAAGCAGAAACAGAAATCGTTGAATTTAAGGAAGCTAAAAATACTTACGATTTCAGCAAGTTAGGTAAATATTTCTCAGCCCTGAGCAACGAGGCCAATCTGACCCGAAAGTCGTGCGCATGGTTAGTTTTTGGAGTTGAAAATAAAAAACACCATATTGTTGGGAGTCGATTTCGTCCGAAACGGAAAGATTTGGATAATCTGAAAGGAGAAATTGCCAATAAAACAACCAATCGCATAACCTTTATTGAGATATACGAATACTTGCACCCGAACGGAAGAGTCGTTTTGTTTAAGGTGCCGCCGGCTCCTCAAGGTGTTCCAATTGCTTTTGAAGGACACTATTACGGTCGGGATGGGGAAGAATTGGTACCTCTCAATCTAGAGAAATTTGAGCGTATTCGGTCGCAAGTTGTTACAGAAGATTGGAGTGCCGCCATTGTTCCCAATGCGAGTATTGCCGATTTGGATAAAGAAGCCATTAAAGTTGCCCGTATTAATTTCAAAACCAAATTTCCTGAAAAAGCTACTGAAGTTGATATTTGGGATGATATGACCTTTTTGAATAAAGCGAAAATCACATCCAAAGGAAAAATTACACGCACGGCAATCATCCTTTTAGGAAAAGATGAGTCCGAGTATTTGATTAATCCTGCAGTTGCAAAAATTCGGTGGCTACTGAAAGATGCCAAAGGAAATGACAAAGACTACGACATTTTTACCATTCCTTTTTTGTTGAATGTAGATAAGGTGTTTAATAAAATCCGGAACTTAAAATATCGCTATATTCCGGATAAAACTTTATTCCCTGACGAGGTAACACAGTATGAGCCTTATTCTATACGTGAAGCTATTAATAATTGCATTGCACATCAGGATTATACGAAACAAGGTTTTATCAATATAGTGGAGATGGACGACCAATTGATATTTACTAATTTGGGAAACTTCATTCCGGAAAGCATTGAAAAGGTCGTCATGGATGATGCTCCCGAGGA
>JAISSC010000073.1 GCA_031273305.1 Flavobacteriaceae bacterium | reverse complement strand
CAATACAAAAGTCTAATTTTTCCTAAACAGTTGGTGTAATTACCAGCTGTTTTTTTTACCTTTTGTTGCATTTTCTAATTGAACCTGTACTGCCTCATTCAAAATTGCCGACAATACCCAAAGAATCCTTTGGGGTTAAAAACTGTCTAATCAAGATGTAATCTTCCCACTATCAGAGGAGTAGAGGTTGTTGAAACAAGCATTGTTGACGGCGTATGGATTTCGTGAAAATTAGAAAGATAAATCACGGAATTTCAATCTAAAAAATATATAACTTTGCACCCTGATTATTATTAAAAAAGCAAAATATTCATTCCAATTAGACTTGGTTTTGTTATGGCAAAAGTAAAAATTTTAGTGACGGGAGGGTTAGGATTTATAGGTTCGCATACCGTAGTTGAGTTAATTCAATCGGGATTTGAGCCGGTTATTGTCGATGATTTGAGCAACTCGGAATTATTTATACTGGATCGGATAGAACAGATCACCGGAAGCAGACCCGAATTTTATCCTTATGATGTTTGTGATCCGGAAAAACTAAGAGCCGTTTTCACAGAAAATAAAGAGATAAAAGCCTGTATTCATTTTGCAGCTAAAAAAGCAGTAGGAGAATCAATGGAGATACCTCTGACTTATTACAGGGTGAATCTGGTTTCTTTGCTTACCGTTTTAGATATAATGAAAGAATTTGAAGTCGGGAATTTTGTGTTTTCATCGTCGGCAACAGTCTATGGACAGCCGGAACACTTACCTGTAAATGAATTGTCTCCACTTCAAAAATCGTTGTCTTCCTACGGAAGTACCAAGCAAATGGCGGAAGATATTCTGGAAAAAGTCTCCGAAACAGGCTGGCTCAAAGTATTATCTTTACGGTATTTCAATCCGGTAGGAGCACATAAATCCTCACTGATAGGAGAACTACCTAAAGGAATCCCTTCTAATTTAATGCCTTATATAACTCAGACAGCTATCGGGATAAGAGAAAAACTTACCATATTCGGGGATGATTATAATACTCCGGACGGAACCTGTATCCGGGATTATATCCATGTGGCAGACCTGGCTAAAGCTCACGTAAATGCATGTAATTACCTGTTAACCCGGACAGATACCTCTCCTTACGATGTATTTAATATAGGAACAGGAACAGGAAATTCCGTATTGGAAATTGTGAAAACCTTTGAGAAAGTAAATCAGGTAGAGGTTCCCTATATAACAGGCAGCAGAAGAAGCGGTGATGTGGAAAGTATCTATGCCGGCTGCACTAAAGCAAATAAAATTTTAAAATGGGAAGCACAATATACCCTTGAAGACATGGTGAAAGATGCATGGAATTGGGAGAAATCATACAGAAAACAGATAAAATAAAACTGTGATTTTAATAAACTACGTATATTTGAATAAAATTAAACCAAATTATGAATCAAGACATTATTTTCGATTTGATTGAAAAGGAAAAACAGAGACAAATAAAAGGAATAGAACTTATTGCCTCTGAAAATTTTGTTAGTGAAGATGTTATGAAGGCAGCAGGTTCTGTCTTAACTAATAAGTATGCAGAAGGCTATCCCGGCAGAAGATATTATGGAGGATGTGAGATAGTAGATGACATAGAACAGATTGCCATAGACAGAGCAAAAGAACTATTCGGAGCAGAATTTGTGAATGTTCAGCCTCATTCGGGAGCACAGGCAAATGCTGCGGTATTTTTAGCTTGTTTAAAACCCGGAGAAACAGTAATGGGGCTTGACCTGGCACATGGAGGACATTTAACGCACGGATCACCTGTTAATTTTTCGGGACTTACGTATAACCCTGTTTTTTACAAAGTAAACAAAGAAGACGGACGAATTAATTACGAAGAAATGGTTGAAACCGCCTTGAGGGAGAAACCGAAGTTGATTATAATAGGAGCATCCGCATATTCAAGAGATTATGACTATAAAAAGTTCAGAGAAGTGGCAAATGAAGTAGGAGCTGTTTTAATGGCTGATATTTCACATCCGTCAGGTCTTATAGCAAAAGGAATTTTAAATGACCCAATGCCGTACTGCGATATAGTTACCACAACAACACATAAAACATTAAGAGGAACACGCGGAGGAATGATCATGCTGGGAAAAGATTTTGAAAATCCTTTCGGACATAAAACGCCAAAAGGAGAATTAAAACTGATGTCTCAAATCTTAGACAGTGCCGTTTTTCCCGGAACTCAGGGAGGTCCTTTAGAACACATCATCGCCGCAAAAGCAATAACTTTCAATGAAGCCCTAAG
Source organism: Flavobacteriaceae bacterium (assembly GCA_031273305.1). Classification (GTDB taxonomy): domain Bacteria; phylum Bacteroidota; class Bacteroidia; order Flavobacteriales; family Weeksellaceae; genus Apibacter. The sequence goes on along the minus strand of JAISSC010000073.1, from coordinate 4,179 downwards.
TGACAATTATTTTAATTACATATTACAAGTATTGAAAAATGCACAAACTCTGTCAAAAGCATTGGTTGAAAGAGGTTTTGATATTATTTCCGGAGGAACGGATAATCATTTGATGTTGATAGACCTGCATAATAAAAACATCACAGGTAAGGCGGCAGAGAAATTATTGGAACAGGCAGATATTACATGTAATAAAAATATGATCCCATATGATGACCGTAGCCCTTTTATCACTTCAGGAATACGTTTAGGAACGGCAGCAGTGACAACGAGAGGATTAAAAGAGGAAGATATGATTAAAATTGCAGACTTTATAAATGACGTAATTTCAGACCCTGAAAATGAAACTACAATTAATAAAGTTAAGGCAGAGGTAAATTTATTAATGAATTCAAAACCATTATTTCAGTGGTAATGATATAATAATTCTGATAAAAAGTCGGCACGAAGATTATTATGCCGACTTTTCTCATTAAAACCCTGTTCCTTAAGTGACTTTTATAAAAAAATGCTTGTTTTTTATAGATCAACCCCCGCAAAATAACCCACCGATGTATAAAATTATATTTACATAGATTAACTTTGTCAATATGATATTTTTTAGTATTTTTCAAAAATTAAAAAACACAAAAAATGAACCCAACAAGATTATTCGATATTTTATACCATCAATTAGATAATAATCCCATAGAAAAATCATTAGTCACCAAAAAAGAGGGCATTTGGGAATATACATCAACGGAATCATTAATTGACCAGGTCAATCAGGTAAGCAGAGGTTTATTAAAATACGGAATAAAGCCGGGAGACAAAATAGCTATAATCACTTCGATCAACAGAACCGAATGGCTTATTATGGATTACGCCATCCAACAGATAGGAGCTGTTACCGTTCCAATATATCCAACCCTTAGCAAAGAGGATTTTATCTATGTATTCAATGACAGTCAATCCATTTTTTGTTTTGTGTCGGATGAGGGATTATTTGAGAAGATTCAGAATATACGGAAAGAATGCCCTAATCTGGTAAGTATTTTCACCTTTGATGAAGTAGAAGGAGGAACCCATTGGACGACAATCCGCAGTATGGGAGAAGATGCCGGCACTCAGTATGAAGTAGATAGTTTAAAGGACATAATCCAACCGGATGATCTGGTAACCTTAATATATACTTCCGGAACCACAGGAAAACCCAAAGGAGTAATGCTTAGCCATAGAAATATAATATCCAATGTTTTAAACTGCCATGAAAGAGTAATAATCGAGGGAGATGAAGGATACCGGGTATTAAGTTTTCTTCCTATCTGCCATGTATTGGAAAGAATGGTAACATATATTTTTATGTACAGGTCTTATACTATTTATTTTGCAGAAAGTATTGAAAAATTAGCCCTGAACTTAAAAGAAGTTAAGCCTAATGTTATAACGGCGGTTCCCAGAGTGGTGGAGAAATTATATGCAGCTATTTATAACAAAGGAATTTCCGGAGGATGGATAAAATCTCAAATCTTCACGTGGTCACTTAAGGTAGCCGAAAAATTCGAACCTTTTAAAAACAACGGTTTATCCCATAAAATAGCCGATGCCTTAGTGTTTAAAAAGTGGCGGGAAGGTTTAGGAAGAGAATTAAAGCTCATCATATGCGGAAGTGCGGCATTGGCAGAGAACCTGAACAGAATGTTCTTTGCAGCAGGACTACCTATCATGGAAGGGTATGGACTAACCGAAACTTCTCCGGTTATTGCGGTAAACGGGAATAAAAAAGATTTATTCAGGTTTGGTACCGTAGGTCCTCTTATAAAAGACAGCTTAGTAAAGATAGCAGAAGACGGGGAAATTTTGACCAAAGGTCCCAATGTGTTTATAGGATACCACAATGATGAAGAAAAAACAAAAGAAACCTTTACGGAAGATGGTTGGTTTAAAACCGGAGACATCGGGCATATGAAAGACGGATTTTTAGTTATCACCGATAGGAAAAAGGAAATATTTAAGACCTCCGGAGGGAAATATATTACGCCTCAAATTACGGAAAATTATCTAAAACAATCCCGGTTTATCGAGCAGGCAATGGTGGTGGGAGACGGAGAAAAAATGCCATGTGCTCTCATTCAACCCGATTTTAACTTTATCAGTGAATATATAAAATTTAAGCATCTGCATATGAATGCCTATATGTCGCCGGAAGAGATCGTGAAAAATCCGATCATTAGAGAACGGATTATGGAAGATGTGGAAAAGGTGAATCAAATTTTGGGAAATTGGGAGAAGATCAAGAAGTTTGAACTAACACCAACCGTTTGGTCTATAGAGGGGGAAGAACTCACTCCTACCCTAAAACTGAGAAGAAAAATAATCAAGAAAAAATACATCGACCTCTATAATAAGATGTATGATAAATAGACGAAATAATAAGAGCCTGAATGACATAAAAATAAAATGGCGTGAGTTTTGTACTAAATAAAGCATGGAAAAAAGCGACAAAATAGAAGATTCAAAAAATAACGAGCGAAATCAGGAAGTTTTCTACTCCGGATTTAAAGAGAAATTAGATAAAGAACATCATTTTCCGGGAAATTATACATTTAAATTCATAATCCCTACAGAAAACAAAAAAATAGCTCAGTTACATAAAATATTTGACCACAGCTCTGCCTCATTTTCCACGAAGGAAAGTAAACAAAAGAAATATACCGGTGTAACTATAACCCTGTATGTAACAGATTCTACTTCGGTTATTGAATACTATAAAGAAGCAAGTGAAATCGAAGATATTGTAATGTTATAGATTTACAGGTTGTTGAAATAAAAAACCCGTGTCAGTTGGCAATTATTCCATCTTTCATTAACAGGCTTCTGTCGGACATTTCCGCAAGAAGTGGATTGTGCGTAACGATGATGAAAGTCTGATTAAATTCTTTCCTTAACTGATAAAATAAATGATGTAAATCCTCTGCATTTTTTGAATCCAGATTACCGGAAGGTTCATCGGCTAAAATAACTTTCGGATTGTTCATTAAAGCCCTTGCAACTGCCACCCGTTGTTGCTCTCCACCCGATAATGCTCCCGGTTTATGCTCCAAACGATGAGAAAGTTTCAGATAATTTAACAGGTCTTTAGCTTTTTTTTGCAGTTCTGTCTTTGATTTTCTTGCAATCATTCCGGGTAACATCACATTTTCCAGAGCGGTAAACTCAGGCAACAATTGATGAAACTGAAAGATAAAACCGATATTTTGATTTCTGAACAAAGAAAGCTCTTTGTCACGTAATTGAGTTATAGGAAGATTATCTATTTCAATAATACTATGATACCTTTCAGGAGAAGTAGGCGTATCCAAAGTACCGATAATTTGCAGTAAAGTAGATTTTCCTGCCCCTGATTCCCCTACGATAGTAACTATTTCTCCCTTTTTTATATGCAAAGAAACCCCTTTTAAGACTTCTAAAGTGCCAAAAGATTTATGAATGTTTTCTATAAGTACCATAAAATATTTCAACAAAAATAAGAAATAATTATTACTATGAAGCCAAACAGGGATAAAAGTAAAATAACCTGCAACACAGGATGATTTTTGAGGGAAGCCTATCAGGACAAGAAAAAACATAAATAGCCTTCAAGAGCCAAAGTTTCCGCTCCAAATCGCACTTCTTTTGCATCCTAAACAAAGTTTAAAACGGCTGGTTGAGTAAAATATAGAATAGTGAATATCATTGAATATTAAAATATTGGTAATTTTATTAATATTCTTCGTTGGATTAACGTTTTATCAATATCTTTGCATTACATATCAATAATATGGTAAATGGAACGGATTAACAGATTGAAAGTTGTTCTTGTAGAACAGAATAAGACCGGAAAATGGTTGGCAGAAACTTTAGGAAAGAATGAGGCAACTGTTTCCCGCTGGTGTAGTAATGTGTATCAACCTTCGCTTGAAACGTTGGCTGATATAGCGAAAATATTGAATGTGGACATACGGGAATTGCTTGTCGCTACGAGAAGGAAAAATATAGAAAAGGTTGAAGATACAAAGAATAGTAAACAAGATTAATCATTTATGGCAACAAGGTCAGCAACAGCAACAATAGCGGGATATATTTATCAATTTGATTACACAATCAAATGTTTACTTAATTTATCAAATGACAATGATTTGATTGATATTGAAAATATTG
>JAISSC010000050.1 GCA_031273305.1 Flavobacteriaceae bacterium | reverse complement strand
AAAACAAGGCTCTTGAAAGTGTCAAAGTCAGGAAATAGTTTAATTTTGTTTTATCTAAGGTGGTATTTTTTAATAAAAATGTGCCGGGAAGGCTTTTTTTGGGTTTTGTTTTAGAATATTCAGGGCTGTAAACGACTGTAAGAAACCGAAGCCATAGGAGAAAAACTGGATAAAGGTTGTGATTAAAGATAGAAATCCTACGGAGATGCTTTTATTTTTGATTGTGGCATCCGCTATTATGATACAGCAGTAAAATAGTAGGGGAAGAATCGACCACCATCGGATAAAGGATACCATCACGGAACACAGGGTAAATATCAAGAATAAAGACGGCAGCCAAAAAGTAATTTTAGTATAATCGGGATGTCGCTGATTCAAGATGGGACGGGCAATTCCGAAATGATATACCTGATGAGAAAACTTTTTTAAAGAAGTCCTTCTTTTGTGAAACACGCCGCATTCAGGAAAAAAACGGGTCTGAAATCCGTTTTCCCAAAGTGTCAGGCTTAAATCGGGGTCTTCTCCTATCCTCATTTCCGAAAAACCTCCAACTGCTTCAAAGGCTTTTTTGGATATTCCCATGTTAAAACTTCTGGGTTGAAATTTATCTACCGATTTTTTGTTTCCTCTTATTCCTCCGGTAGTAAACAGCGAAGTCATGGAATAGGAAATGGCTTTTTGCAGACGTGTAAAACCTGCATCTGCCGAATCTGCTCCTCCAAAGGCGTCTGTGGTATCTCTTTTGAGTTCTTTCCGGACATTCTCAATATAATTCGGCGGAGCGATGCAATCAGAATCAAGGAAAATGAAATAATTCCCGGAAGCATATTTTGCACCGTAATTGCGGGTTAATCCTGCTCCGGTATTATTTTTATAAAAATACTTTATATCATCCAGTCGACCGGAATATTTCAGAGCAACGGCTTCCGGTTTTTCCTGAGAACCGTCGTCTACAATGATTACTTCAAAATTTTTATCTGTTTGTTCAGCTAAACTGTTTAATAATTCCTGCAATTCGTCTTTACGGTTATAAACGGCTATAATTACCGATAATTGTAAATGAAAATCTTCATGCATTGTTATTAAATATTAGTTAATGGTATAATTTAAACTGTAATGCGTTCAATATCTGCTCCTAAGGCACATAATCTTTCATCAATATTTTCATACCCGCGGTCTATCTGGTAGATGTTATGAATCCGACTGGTTCCTTTAGCGGACATGGCTGCTATTAGCAGGGCTATTCCGGCACGAATATCGGGAGAGGTCATCATAGTACCTCGCAGCGGAGTTTCATGGTTCAGCCCTATTACTGTAGCCCGATGCGGATCACAAAGAATGATCTGTGCTCCCATGTCTATTAATTTATCTACAAAGAACAACCGACTTTCAAACATTTTTTGGTGTATCAACAGACTTCCTTTTGCCTGAGTAGCCACAACCAGAATTATACTCAGTAGATCCGGCGTAAATCCCGGCCAGGGAGCATCTGCAATAGTCAGGATAGAGCCATCTATAAACTTCTGAATTTTATAATGTTTTTGGATGGGAATATGCATATCTTCTCCTCTCCTGTTGATCTTAATGCCTAATCTTCTGAAAGTATCGGGGATGTTTCCCAAATTCTCCCAACTTACATCCTTTATCGTGATTTCCGACCGGGTCATGGCTGCCAGTCCTATGATACTGCCGATCTCGATCATATCGGGTAATATGGTATGTTCTGTGCCTTTTAAGGTCTCAACGCCTTCTATGGTAAGAAAGTTAGAACTGATCCCCTCAATTTTTGCTCCCATAGAGTTGAGCATCTTGCATAATTGTTGAATATAAGGCTCACAGGCTGCATTATAAATTTGTGTTTTGCCTTTGGCTAATACGGAAGCCATAATGATATTGGCTGTACCGGTTACAGAGGCTTCTTCCAAAAGCATGTAACATCCTTTTAGCTCATTTGCTTTTACGGAATAGAATTTTTCCTCTTCGTCATACTCAAACTTTGCACCCAAATCAATAAATCCTTTAAAATGAGTATCAAGCCTTCTTCTCCCTATCTTATCTCCTCCCGGAGTAGGAATATATGCCTCTCCAAATCTTCCTAAAAGAGCTCCCAACAGCATAATGGAACCTCTTAATTGTGCTCCGTTCCTTCTGAATTCTTTACTTTTTAAGAAGTCGAAATCAACTTCGTTGGAACAAAAAGTATAATCTCCTTTTCCGTTTTTGATGACCTTTACTCCTAATGTTTTTAAAATTTCTATGAGTTTTAAGACATCTTGTATCTCCGGAATATTTTTTATCCTGACAGATTCTGAAGTTAACAGAACGGCACAAATAACCTGTAATGCTTCATTTTTAGCTCCTTGCGGATAAAATTCTCCCTGAAGAGTTTTTCCTCCACGAATCTGAAAAGTATTCATTTACTTATTTTTATTTTTGGGATATGGATTATTGTTATTCTTCTTCTGGTTTTTATGACCGTTGTTGTTTCGATTGTTTTTATTCTTATTTTTAACCGGAGGATTCAAGGTTTGAATCTGAACGTTTACCAAAGGGTCTCCTCCGCTGCTTGCTTTCAGGTTTCCGCCTGATAATTCTTCTAAATGATTAAAAATAACTTCATCTTCTACCTGATCCTTGTTCCACTTCAGGTAATTTTTTTTCATCTGGTTGGCTATGGCATATTTCAGTCCTTCTTTTTTGTCTCCCTCCTCCCAACTCTTGGCTACTTCTATCATCTTTTTAACATTGGTTCCATAATACCGATATTTGGATTCATTTATCGGATATTCCATCTTTTTAGGCTGAGTATTCATATCTTCTCTGGTAGGAATCGGATAAGGAGAATCTACTTTCAGTTCAAAACCGGACATCATGAAAAGTTGATCCCACAGTTTATGTTGAAAATCCGGAACATCCCTTAAATGCGGATTTAAGTCTCCCATCACATCAATAATGGATTGGGCAAACTGGTTTCTTTCTTCATCCTCTTTAATGGTCAAACAATAATCCACTAATTGTTGAATATGTCTTCCATATTCGGGTATGATTAATTTTTTTCTTTGAGTATTGTACTCCATATTTTTATTTATTGGTTATAAATATATTATTTTAAATTGCAGTAATTAAACTACTTATTTTTTTAATCCTGTTCTATATCCTGCAGCTGCATAAAACGAAATATAAATATAGCAGGGTAAAATTATCAACAACATGGCATTCTGAAAGGGAATAATAACTTTCAAATGAGCATACAGCTTAGGTATAACAGCACCTCCTACAATTCCCATAATCAACAAAGCGGAACCTTTTTCTGTAAATTTCCCCAAACTGTAAATAGCCAAAGGAAAAATTGCCGGCCACATGATTGCATTGGAAAGTCCTAAAAGAGCAATAAAGATAACAGAAGTATATCCTGTTGTCAGATAGGATGCAAAGATAAAAATAATTCCTGATATAGCAGAGATTAATAAGGCTTTTTCTTGTGAAAATACTTTCGGGACGGTAAATAACCCTATAATATACCCTAAAAGCATAAAAAACAGAGTGAAAGAGGTGAATGGTACGGATAAGTTCAGAAAACCAATAGTAATCCCCTGAATCAATCCTAAGTCAGCTCCGTAAGAAACAATACCGTCTCCGGCAAAGACTTCAACTCCGACATAAACGAACAGGCAAAGAACTCCCAACCATAAGTGAGGAAATTGAAAAATGCTGGTTTTGGTTGCAGTGGATACCTCATCTGAGACATTATCTTCGTATGTTTTTATATCCGGTAATTTTGACTTTAAAATCCAGAATGCCAACACTATCAGGATAACTGCCATCGACATATAAGGTAAATATATCTGTGAAGCAAAATCGTTTAAGATTATCTCTTTTTGTAGCCCGGTAGTAGCTGAATTAACTTTATCCTGAAGTTGATTTATATCTTTTAAAACAAAGTAACTAAGGATAATAGGGCTTAAAATTCCGGCTACTTTATTGCAAATTCCCATAATGGTAATTCGTTTTGCCGCCGTCTCGATAGGGCCTATAATACTAATGTAGGGATTGGAGGCAGTCTGTAATAATGAAAGACCGGAGCCTATGATAAATAAACCTGTCAGGCATATCGTATACTGTCTTTGTGTGGCAAATGTTCCAAAGATAAAGGTTCCTACAGCCATTACCAATAAACCGATAGCCATGCCTTTTTTCATTCCTGTTTTTTCCAAAATCCATGAGGACGGAAGAGCTAAGAAGAAATAAGCCATATAAAAAGCCGTGGTTACCCAAAAAGCTTTAGAATCTGTATCTAAATTAAATGCTAATTTTACAAAAGTGATCAGTGGTCCGTTAAGCCAGGTTACAAATCCGAAAATAAAAAACAGGATTCCTATAATCCACATGGCAGAACCGTAATTATTCTTTGAGGTATTTGTCATAACTCATTTTTAAAGGTCGAAATTACATTAATTCTTTGAAAAATATGAAAAAATGTGAAAATAAATCTGCATTCTTTCAATCTAAGTGTTTTTTATTTCTCAACTTCTTTATCTCAGCTATTTTCTTCTTACGGGTCAATCGTTTTTCTATGGAGGTTTGGGTTCGTTGGGAAAGTTTTCTCACTTTTGGTTTGTACAAAGACCGGTTCACTAATTCCAGTATCTTTTTTACGGCGGATTCCTTATTTTCCAACTGCGACCTATGTTCTGAACTCCTTACTGACAGCTCCCCTCTTTTATTGATCCTGTTGAATAATTTAGCAGTTATCAAAACTTTTTCGTCTTCCGTGAAAAAACGAGAATCCTGAACAGACCAAACGGCTTCCACCATAGTTTCAACCTTATTTACGTTCTGTCCGCCTTTCCCGCTGCTTCGTGCGGTTCTGTATTTTAACTCCGAAGAAAAATTTTGCATTTTATTTTAATTGAGTGGCAGAATTAAATTCAACAATCTTTTCCTTATTTATATCACCACATTCACAATTCGTTTGGGAACTACAATAATTTTTTTAGGAGTTTTTCCATCCAGATAATTGGAAGTCTTATCATGACCCAATACGGCTTCTTCTACTTCTTTAGGAGTGGCAGATGTCGGCATTTCTATTTTAAATCGCACTTTTCCGTTAAAACTTACCGGATATTCAAAGCTGTCAACTTCCAGATAAGAGGCATTGAATTGAGGAAAAGGCACATATTCTATGCTTTCCGTATGCCCTAATTTTTCCCATAATTCCTCAGCGATATGCGGGGCATAAGGAGAGATTAAGACAGCTAAAGTTTCCAGAATTTCTCTTTTATCGGATTTTAATTTAGCCAGTTCATTGGTAGCAATCATAAAAGAGCTTACGGAAGTGTTGAATGAGAAATTTTCCAAATCTTCATGTACTTTTTTGATTAGCTGATGTATAACTCGTAGTTCTTCCTTAGTTGCTTTTTCTTCGGAAACGGAAAAAGTTTCATTTTCCCCAGAATGATATAACCTCCAAAACTTCTTCAAAAATCCGTGTACTCCGGTTAGTCCCTGAGTACTCCAGGGTTTTGCCTGTTCCAATGGACCTAAAAACATCTCATACATCCGTAAGGTATCTGCTCCATATTCCCTGCAAAGGTCGTCCGGATTTAATACATTATACTTGGATTTAGACATTTTTTCTACTTCTCGTCCGGCGATATACTTTCCTTCTTCTGTGATAAATTCCGCATTTTTAAATTCATCTCGCCAATGTTTTAGTTTTTCCGTATCTACCTCATCCGTAGCTCCTTTTAACAGGTTCACATCAATATGTATAGGAGTTATTTGAGATTCCCGATCTTTTAAACTATACGAGATAAAGTTATTGGTTCCGTTAATTCTATAAGCAAAAGCACTTTGTCCTAAAATCATCCCCTGATTGATAAGTTTTTGGAAAGGTTCTTCACTGTTCACATAGCCATGATCCTTTAAAAACTTATTCCAGAAACGTGAATATAATAAATGCCCGGTGGCATGTTCGCTTCCTCCTATGTACAGGTCTACGTTTTCCCAATATTTTATCTTTGTATCATCGGCAAAACGGGTTTCGTTATGCGGATCGGTATATCGTAGAAAATACCACGAACTTCCTGCCCATCCCGGCATGGTACTTAGTTCCAGAGGGAATACGGTTTGATTGTCGATTAGATCATTGCTGACAACTTTTTGCTCTTTTTCATTCCAAGCCCAACTTTTGGCACGTCCCAACGGAGGTTCACCTTCTCCCGTAGGAAGATATTTTTCCACTTCGGGAAGAATTAAAGGCAAAGCAGATTCCGGCAGGGTGTAAGGAATATCATTTTTATAAAAGACAGGAATAGGTTCTCCCCAATATCGCTGTCGGGAAAATACAGCATCCCGTAAACGGTAATTAATGGTTCCGTACCCGATTCCCATTTTCTCGATTTCTGCTATTATCTTTATTTGTGCCTCTTTTACCGTTAATCCGTTTATCAACTCGGAATTAATGCAGATTCCCTCTTTAGAAGAAAATGCTTCTTCCTGTACGTCTTTTCCACCTTTGATAACTTCTATAATGGGAAGTTTAAAATGTTTGGCAAAACGATGATCCCTCTCGTCGTGGGCGGGAACAGCCATTATAGCTCCGGTTCCATAGCCCATCAGTACATAGTCTGCAATGTAAACAGGAATGTTTTTTTTTGTAAACGGATTAAGGACATATGCTCCGGTAAATTCTCCGGAAACGGTTTTAACATCAGCAATGCGGTCTCTTTCAGAACGTATGCTGCTGTTTTCTTTATATTGATTTACCGCTTCGGAATATTCATCAGTGGTAATTTCATCTACCAGAGGATGTTCCGGAGCCAAGACCATGTAAGAAGCTCCGTATATAGTATCCGGACGGGTAGTGAATATTTTTATCTTACTGTCGGAATTTTGTACGGAGAAATCTATTTCGGCTCCTTGAGATTTTCCAATCCAGTTGCGCTGACTTTCTTTTATGGCTTCACTCCAGTCGATAGTATCCAACCCCTGAAGCAATCTCTCGGCATAGGCTGTGATCCTCATAGACCACTGCATCATTTTTTTCTGATATACCGGATATCCGCCTCTTTCGGAAACGCCATTGACTACCTCATCGTTTGCCAAAACCGTTCCCAAAGCAGGACACCAATTCACGGTAGTTTCAGCACGATAAGTCAGGCGGTAATTGGAAAGTATTTTTTGTTGCTCGGCTTCTGAAAAACGGTTCCACTCTTCAGACGTGAATTTTTCAGTTTGGGAAGTCGCAGCATGGACATTCACATTTCCTTCCTGCTCGAATATTTCTATCAATTCACCGATCGGACAGGCTTTTTGTTTATCGTTGTTATAATAAGACTGATATAATTGGATAAAAATCCATTGAGTCCATCGGTAATAATCAGGATTTGAAGTTCTTATCTCCCGATTCCAATCAAAAGAAAAACCTAATTTTTTCAATTGATTATTATAGCCCGCAATCCGGGTTCCTTTATTGTCCACTCCTCCGCTGATGTTGACTTCGGTAGTTATTGCCGGATGTTGCCCTGTTTGGATGGCATATTGTTCGGCAGGAAGTCCAAAACTGTCATACCCCATAGGATGGAGAACGTTAAATCCCTGATGGCGTTTAAATCTGGCATATATATCGGATGCAATATAACCCAACGGATGTCCGACATGCAGCCCTGCTCCTGACGGATAAGGGAACATATCCAATACATAATATTTGGGTTTTGAACTTTCATCAGGTGTAGCAAATGTTTGTTGTTCTTCCCATTTTTTTTGCCACTTTTTTTCTATATCCTGAAAATTATACTGCATGTTTTATTTATAAATTTTCTGCAAATGTAATAATATAAATTCTCTTATAAAGCTCCCGGAAAGATAATTTTAAAACGCCGATGAACTTATATTAAACCTTTAAGAAGACAACAGTAAAATCCTTATAATAATCAAGTTATCCGAAATATTAATGCTGAAAAGTACACTAAAACTATCCTGCCAAACAAAATTGCATTCTTTAGTTAAATCTGCGGTGTAAGTAAAATCATTCTAAAATTTTTATATAATAAAAATTTATTCTACTTTTGCAATCTTAAAAAATAGTTTTAGAGAGGTGTCCGAGTGGTTGAAGGAGCTACCCTGGAAAGGTAGTATACGGGTAACCGTATCGAGGGTTCGAATCCCTTCCTCTCTGCAAGCCCGTTAATATAGCGGGTTTCTTTATTTCATGCATGTGCCGTATTTTTGTTACTTGTGTGTATCCCAAAGAAACTGACAGGTAGAATATAAGAAACACAGGTTAATAAATATAAATTAACGTGAGTTCGGGATAAGCATATTGTAATTTTTTGAAAGTGTCAAAGTCGGGAGATTGCTTCGCTATGCTCGCAAGTAAGATGAGATTGCCACACCTGCGGTTCGTAATTAAGGGCTACAATTTGCCGTATATCAATTTGAGGCTGTCCAAAAAGGTAAGTTAACCCTCTGAGAATCGCATAATCGACACCATGATTCCATCAAGTAAGTGTCGTCCCATGCGGGACTTGCCATCGTGTTGCTGCCACCTGTCCCATAAGCTAAAGCATCCGGTTAATAAAGTGTCGTCCCATGCGGGACTTG
>JAISSC010000020.1 GCA_031273305.1 Flavobacteriaceae bacterium | reverse complement strand
TACTATATTTTCAATAATATTACCTGAGAAAAGATTAAGCTGCTGTGGAATCACTCCTATTATTTTCCTTAAACTTTCATAACTTATATATCTTAGGTCGTAACTGCCGATATGTATCTTTCCCTTTTCGATAGGATATAAATTCTCAAGTAAAGAGATCAATGTGGTTTTGCCGCTTCCGCTCTCTCCCACAATGGCGGTAGTTTTATTTTGTTTGAATACGGCATTGAATCCTTTAAATACTTCCGTTCTTGTTCCATAGCTGAAGTATACATCTTCAAACCGTATATCTCCTATATTTTCAGGATTAAGTTCAATTTTATTTTCGGTTTCTTCTCTTTCTATATCCATAATTTCAAACAACCTGTCGGAAGCGATAAGTGCATTTTGAATAACTTTATTCATAGATATAAGGGAAGAGATAGGGACGGTAAAATATCCTATAAGAGTGTAGAAAGAAAATAATTCTCCCGGAGTTATTTTTTCATCTATTACAAAGATACTACCGCTCCAGAGGAGGATAATAGTGAATAAAGAAGCTACGAATTGGGTTGAGACATCACTGAAAATAGTGTTTTCTCCGGATCTGTAATTGGAAAAAAGAAGTTTTATAAATGACCTTTCCGTTTTTCTGTTAGAGAATTTTTCGATTCCGAACTCTTTTATCGTCCTTATGTTATTCAAACTTTCCACCAACTGTGTCTCCAATTCAGCGGAATCTTCCATTATTTTTCTCTCTACTTTCTTGTTAAATTTATTAATAAAAAAGTATATCAACAGGTAAAAAGGAATAACCAGAGTAATAATTAATGCAAGTTTCCAATAATAGGTAAACATCAGGACAAAGGCGAATATGATTGTAAGAATGTTAACCATAAAATCAATGACTACATTATTGATGAAAACCCTTATCTTAACAGCATCATTAACCCTTGAGACTATCTCCCCTATGTGCATGGTATCAAAAAATCTTTGCGGTAAATGCAAAAGATGTTTATAGTATCCCAGAATAAGTTTTGAGTCTATTAACTGACCGGTTTTGAGGACAAATATATTTTTCTGTGCGTTAATAAAAATTTGCAATCCAATTATAAATAACATAATTATTCCCAATAAATGAAGCAAATTTCTATTGTGGTCTACCAGAACATAATCGGTTATTTTTTGTACAAATATGGAAACGGATAATCCTAAAACTGCATAAATAATAGCTCCAAACAAGGTCTGTAATAAGACTGTTTTGTGGGGCTGTACTAAATTCCAAAATCTTTTAATGTTGGAAGTTTTTTCGTTGCGGGCTTCAAAATTTTGATTGGGAGCCAATAGAACTAAAACCCCTGTCCAGAGATGTTGAAATTCGTCATATGAATATTTAACTTGTTTTCCATATTGAGGATCCATTACCGTTACATGGGTTTTTGTAACTTTATAGATCACCACGTAATGCAGAAGTTGTTTTTCACTAATTATTACGTGGGCTATGGCCGGTAAAGGTATTTGAGGGAGTGCATCTATACCTCCTTTTACCCCTTTTGCCGAGAATCCCATTTTTTCGGCAGCCTGCACAAGCCCTAAAACATTAGTCCCTCTTTTGTCAGTTGATGCATATTGACGGATACGAGCAATAGGTAATTTTAAATTGTAATAATTTCCTATCGAGCATAAACAAGCAGCTCCACAATCCCGAATATCGTGTTGTCTTATATTAATTTCACTCATTATCCTGTTCTGTTGTAATTATTTTTGGATTTAGCCAATTATCAACCTTATCATATAATAGTTCCCAAAGGCTTCTTCTATTTATGTAGAAACGTGTAGTTAATGTCATTCCTTTTTTGATTTGTCCTTTATATCCATTCTTCAATTGAAGATAATTTTTATCTAATTTGCACCATACTTTAAAATAGGCACTACCGTTTTGTTCTATGCTAATGTCCTGATCAATATTCGAAACTTCTCCCGTAAGCATCCCCCACTGATTATAATTGTAAGTATCTATCTGAAATTTCACGGATTGTCCTTCCTTTATCAAACCAATATCATTAGGAGATACAAAGGTTTCTATCCGCAGGCTGTCCTGAACGGAAATTTCTGCAACAATAGTACCCTCATATAAAAAAGTACCTTTTTGTATGCCTGTAAAATTCGTAATGCTTCCTGAGATAGGAGCAATAATGTAATAGTTCTTTTTACCGGCTTCTATTTGATTTATAACTCCTGAATAATTTTTTATTTGTTGAATAATCTCCCTTTTGTGTGTTTGCCACGAAGCATATTGTTGTTGCTCTAAAGTTTGAAGAGAAGTTTTTGCAATTCGGAGGTCGTGTTCGTACTGTTCCATTTCCGATGCTGAAATTACCCCCTGATTGTATAATAACTTATTCCTGTTATATGTCTTTTGTGCCTGTTCACGGCTGGCTAATGCTCCTTGATAACGTTGTATATAAGTTTGATATTCTCTCTGTATTTCGGAAGTCTGCAAACTGGAAGCTCTACCGGAGGTTACCCTATTCAAATCTTCCAATATAGCTGACAGGTCTCTTTGTATGTCTGCATTCATCGTTGTTTCTGCATCCAAAGTAGTAGTTTCTACCGTGACAAGAGTATCCCCCTTTTGTATATTTTGGTTATTGTAAAGATTAATATAAGTAACTCTTCCTCTAACTATGTTGGATATGGGAACATTCTCCGACTGAGACCGAATTATTCCTCTGCTTTGAGTAGAGATGTCTATGTTTATAAAAGGAAGTAGAATAATTACCAATGCAATAACAAAAATAACTACAGTGTATATAGTAAATTTTTTTACTTTATTGTGATAATATAAATTTTCTAAGGTATAAGTAACTTGTGAATCTTGGATCATAAGAACTGTTAATAAATAATGATGCAAATTTAACAATATTAAATTTGAACTTGCAAGAAAAAACATATAAAATAAAATATAATATTGTAGGCTCTTCCTTTTTAGTACAGTTCAAAAATACTAATTTTTACAATTTATTGAACTTTTTTTATTTGAAATTCGATAATTCACAGGACTTATACCTCCCAGAGCATCATGTGGTCTGTTCAGGTTATAATCTTCAAGCCATTTGGTTTTTTTTTTACGTTTACTATCCCTATTATCATTTACTTACTTTCTGAACTTTTATATCACAAACAATATAAGAACCGGCTCCATTGGCAATCATTTGATTTACACTAATAGCTCCTTTACGTCCATCTTCTGTTTTAAATAAAACCACACG
>JAISSC010000009.1 GCA_031273305.1 Flavobacteriaceae bacterium | reverse complement strand
ATCTTCCGGAGCAGGGTCGAAATTGTAAGGGCCTCTTTCTTTCGGATAAAAAGAAACGTCTAAAGTGTTCATATACAGTTGTTCTCCTGCTATGTAGTTCTTATCTGTGAATATCTCCTGATCTTTTACCCGTCTTTGTAAGTGTTTGGAAAGTGCATTGTTATCAATTCCTGACGGTTGTCCTCCTCCTATCCCGAAGAAGCGTGGGTCGATATTATACCAGCTCATCAATCCTCGTCCAAAGCCATTTTTAAGTTTATGTCCCTGATCACCTATTTGAAATTCGGGTGTTTCGGGTTTGCTTGCTATTCCCCAATATCCGGGATCTTTTAGGCTTATTTTAGAGGCGGTAGTTTCAAAGTCATCTATGTAGGACTGGTCGTTGATGGCATTGTTCTCTCCCGGAAGCAGGGCGGCTCCCTCAATCTTCAAACTCATGCTTGATTCTGCTTCGGTTTTTACTCCGGGTATCCAATTTGTTAGCTTGGTCAGGAAAGGAACTTGTTTGTTTAACATCATATTAAACCCTACCATAGAGTTGTTCACCGGTTCCGAACCAAATTGAACTTTCTGGGTCAGGGGTCTTTCTTTATAATTAAGGAAAGTGGCTCCTACAATAAATTCTTCGCTAAATTTATGTTCTACGTTTATCCCCATGAACCTCTTTTTTTGCATGTTAAATGCAAATTGATTTTCGAGGCTTATGTTGACAGGGATTCCTGAATTTTTATAAGTTTCATTGATGATGGTTACCATTCCCATCTGGTAATCTACGACATAATCTGAACCCTCCATCAGGGTTTGTCCGTTAGCGGTTACTTTTACGGAGCCTTTCGGTACGTTGAAAGCCCCTAAAGGAATACCACTTCCTACGGTTCCCTTAAACCTGCCCTCAATTACGTATCTGTTGGCTAAAGGGTCGGAAGTTACCGCCACACTGTTTTTTAAATTGGTATATAAATTGTCAAAAACATATTTGGAATTTACCGACTGGTCAGATAAAAATTTACCGAATGGTTCTGTTTTTGTAAAGATCAATTTTCCTTTTTGTGCATCAATGGTAGTTCCGTTTACGAAGTCAAAGATACCGTCTCCTTTCCCTGAAGCGGAGGCATCATTGTTCTGATTTAACCTGTCCCAGTTTAATAATTGGATAAGGGGTCTGTCCTGAACATTTGGGTCTGGTAAATAGTTTATCTTTCCTTGTGAGGCATCCTGATACATTACATTCAACATGAAATCTTCTGATGTGATCTGAGTACCCTCCATAGAGTAGATATTCTTCATCATCAGTTTCCACATAGGGGAAGCAGTGGAAACTACCTGATTGGGTTTTAATAGCTTAACTATCAATACGCCTGATACTTCATTTGAAAATTCTCCTACTTTATATATCTTTCCGGGATTTCTGGAATCTGTATACTGTAAAGCTACGGCTAACAACTGGTCATTGTTCAACTTCTGATTTAAAGAAATATATCCCAGTTGGGTATTGTATGAATATTCCGATTCGGTTAGTTTTTTTACTCTTTTATGGACTACGAAATTTTCTCCGCTTACATAGTCTTCATTTGGTCCCGGAGCACTTGTCGTAGGTAAGGAAACTCCGTTAATACTGCTGTATGCCGAAGCAGCATCCCTAATGCCATTTAACCCTGAAACCTGTGCAAATAAGCCTAAGTTGGAATTATCGGGTAATTCGTTTGTCAGGGTTTCTCCCAAGTCTCTTAATGCCAAAATAGGATGTTGTTCCTGAAGGTTTGTGTTTCCTAAATCTATCCTCCATACTTCCAGTCTTGTTATATTAATGGTAGAGCCAATAACCGGATAATTTTCTAATGCTTTATCGTAATTGTTCCTGAAATGATGTGTCAGGAAGTAATGTTGATTTTCGTCGTATTCGGTTATTTTTACCTTAAATGTGTTAACAACTCCACCACCTTGTACGGTGATGTTTCTGGCTTCTGATTGCTGTTCTGAAAAGACTGTGGTGAGATAGGTTCTTCCGAACTGAAATTCTCCTTTTACACCGAATAATGATTGTGCTCCCGTTATCAGGCTTGTGCTTAGGGGCATGCTTACATTACCGAATTCTATCTTTTTTATAATATTATCTTCTCCTCCGCCGGTTCCGCCACTGTTAGGTAAATTCCCCAAACCTCCGGGCAGGTTTCCTATCCCTCCGGGAATCCATGCGAGATTTAACCGGTTTTCAAAATCAAACCCTGCCTGTGTGTCGTAATTTACTCCCAACTGGACGTTCTTTCCGACACTTCCCTGCAAACTCATTTGTATCCTCTGCCTTAGGTCTATGGTAAAGTTTTCTCTGTTTTGAGGTAAGATTTGCGGATTATCTATTTTTTGATATAAAACTCCCAAGTCGAAAGATGCAAATCCGGAAGGCTTAAATTCTATCCTGTTACCTCCGAAAATCTTCTCGAATATTTTTGATTTTACGGTAATTCCCGGAATAAAACCTTTGCTCTTTGTTTCCTGTCCTGCTTTGTTTGCCTTGTTCACTTCTTCCTGCAGGCGGGAGCGTTCCCGATAATATTCTTCAAATTTCTGCTGCATTACGTATTGGGTATATTCATCTGCCGTCATCGTGAC
>JAISSC010000221.1 GCA_031273305.1 Flavobacteriaceae bacterium | reverse complement strand
TCCGATCTTTTCATTAATATTATCAGCAAATACCACTTCTATAGTATACTCATCCTTATTTAATTTGCCGAGTAATTTATCTGATCCTGATTCTAAAATTTTAACCGATTTGATTATTCCGTCGTCGTCGTCCATCCGGCCTACTCTCAGGTCATATATACCGGTATTATCCTGTATAGACAAGGTGTACATTCTGGTACGCTTACTCGGGTCACTATTGGGAAAAGCAGGCTTACGGTTAACCAAACTACCGCATGGTCCTCCCGTATCGTCGGTTTGAGCCACGTCATAACAAGTAATACCCTGTATGGTTACATTCCCTGTTCCGTCTCTTGGCGGAAGCGTAAAAACAGTGACGGAATATATCAATTCACGGCTAACGCCGCATTCATTCTTTGCTTTCACCTTAATAGTATACGTACCGTCTTTGATTCCTACGATGGTAATCACATTCGATTTGGAATTACCAACCAACCCATCCGGTACAGTCCATTCATACTCCACTCCGGGTTCGGGATTGGTCACAAAGAGCAGAAAGGGGGTAAATGTAGTTATTTCACCTCCATTTAAACCGTTTGCATCCAAAACAGGGATGGCAGGTATTGAGGTACAAGGTATCGGCGATAAGGGATACCACCGCCCGTCTGTCCACACATAAGCTCCCTTCCCGGTTAAACCGTTTTGGGTTGTATCATTGGTATTATACACCGTCATACCATTAATCGGAGTGCCGCCAACCGGTGCCCAGACTGTAGCCGAGTTGAGGGCTAAACGTGGCATTAATAAGCCTGCTTTGCCTCCTTCAGGTTTTAATTCCAACGCGGCACCTGCGTGAGGAGGAGTGCTGTTGCTCATCAAGCCAAAGGCTACTTGCGCACTCATATTCCACATTCCAGAAGCAACAAATGCTAACGTAAATATTAATCGCTTTCTCATATGTAATCACAATTAATTATTTTTTATCGTTACAGTTGCAGTTTGGGTAGCTCCTTCTCCACATGGATTTATCGCTTTTACACTGATCTTGACGGTTCCGGCAGATAAACCGGCTAAACTGATGATATTGGTGTTCGAGTAACCTACCGCCGATACGCCTCCTGTTAGATCCCAGATATATTGTGTAGTTCCGGTTACAGGAGCCACCCAAGCCTGAAAGACTTCGTTTTTGGAAACATTATTCTTGCTAATTGTAATAGCCCCGACATTTGGTACTCCTGAACAAGTAATTTGGTGTGTTTCCTTCCATTCGCTACCTGTCCATATGTAAAGACCTTTGCCTTTTAGACGGTCGGCAGCAGTGTTATAGACTACCATTCCTTCAACGGAGGTGCCTCCTAATTTCCAGTTAGAAGCATTCGTGAGGGAAATGACCGGCAATAATAATCCTTGATTTCCTTGAGATTCCAATTCCAATACGGCTCCGGGATGTGAAGCTCTTCCCGAACCGATGGTAACCTGAGCCTTTATGTTTACTTTACAAAACAATAAGAGAACAAGCGACACTAGAAACACTCTATTTAAATTCATAATTTTTTAGTGTTTAATTAAATTTATTTTCATGCTAATTAGTTTATTTATAAGCTCTAAGTTTTCCTAATTCATAATTGGCGTGATATTTGTGTAGTAATTCCTTAGAACTTTTTATTATTACTTTTCAATTCAATTCAATAGAATTTGCAAATGTATGAATAAAAAAATCTTATAATAAAATAATTTTACTATTTTATTTACTTTCGCACTTCAATCTTACTTAATATTCCACTAATAGTGTTTGTTAGCTCAATAATTTAGAGACTATTTATAATGATACCGTTTATTTGCGAATAAAAAGGATAACGTCATAGTGTCCGGTGTCTTTGCGGGGTTGCCACGCTGCGCTCGCAACGCAGTGGAATGTTGCAATCTCAACAATGATAACGTGAACGACATAACGTGGAGACGCCCAAATTGGGACGTCTCTACGTCACAATAATATGAGGACACCCACGCAGGGACGTCCCTACTCAAATGCTGCTTTTATTGGTTGAATCTGCGAGTTGAATCTGCTGATACGAAAAGTTGATGTTTTTCTAAATAAATCTTATCTTAGCGATTTATTAAATTATAAAAACGTGATAAACAAAAACTTATTAAATAAGGAAGTTCAGAACTATATTGACTATATTACCCATATACCGAAATGGGACATTTATACTATACGTATGAGGAAATCCCCTTTTAAATTTGTGTCTCCACTGGAAATCGTACAACAGATGCAAGGAAAAAAAATAGCTCAAACCAAATTTCCGTTTATATCGGAAAACACACAAATCATTTATCCTCCTCATGTTAATCTGGAACAGGCATCTTCTCAGGCTACCGCCCAATTCAAACAAAAAATAATGTCAGGGGAAAAGGGAGTTGACCTAACCGGAGGTATGGGAATTGACAGTTTTTTTATTTCAGAATCGTCCAAAGAGTTTTTTTATGTTGAACCTGACCTTGAATTACTGGAAATAGTAACTCATAACTTCTCGGTGCTGAATAAAAAAAACATAACGTTTATCAACAAAACCGCAGAAGAATTTCTTGCGGAAAATTCAACTCACTTCGATTTTATCTATCTGGACCCTTCCCGACGAGATAAAAATAATAACAAAGTAATTCTGCTGAAAGATTTGAAGCCTGATGTAACCCTGATTCAGGAAAAATTACTGCAAGCGTCTTCGTCGGTTTTTATTAAACTTTCTCCTCTTCTGGATTTGCAACAGGTGATCGATAATCTCTCCGTTTCAACTATTTTCATCGTTTCCGTGAAAAATGAGGCAAAGGAACTGATCGTTAAACTTAATCCCGACCAAAAACCCGACCAAAAAAACACTCAGGAAAATCTTCCAATCCGATGTTTTAATTTGGAAACTAATCAACCTGAATTTTCATTTTATTGGTCGGAAGAAAAGCAGGCGAAAAATCCTGATTATTCTCTTCCGGAATCTTATCTGCATATTCCGAATGCCTCCATCTTAAAATCCGGAGCGTTCAAACTTATCAGTCACAGGTATAATCTTAAAAAACTACATCCTAATACTCATATTTATACTTCTCATGAAATCGTGCCCAACTTTCCGGGAAAAGTATTTTTTATATTAGACCCTCATTTTATTCCCGCAAAATCAGAACAGGATAAATTTAACATCATTAGCAAAAATCATCCCTTGAAAACAGCGGCTATCAGGAAAAGATACGGACTGGACGAAGGAGGGGAAGATTATTTGATCTTCACCCGGTCAATGGATAAAAATCTTTGCATTTTAGCGGAATTAATAGAATAACCCGATTTATCCTCAAAAAATAATTTTATGATATTTTAACATTTATTTAAGGTAAATTTAACATTAATACGCCTAACTTGCAATCTTATTCAAATAAATTGATAACAGGAAAAATATGACCCGATAAAATGTGTAAAAAAACAGTATTGCTAATAATCTTAACTTGTTCCTTCAATTTATTTCTTTTTAACTGTAAAGAATCACGCACCTCTCCAAAAAATAACGAACAAAGAATAGACCAAACCTCTCCGGGATTTTATAATATAAATTTCACAACCCTATTTACGAAAAAAGACAGCCATGCTCCTAACGATTTGGAAATCAAGAAATTACTCAATACTTATTTTACTAAAGTATGGGAAGAGCAAAAATCAAGCGGGGGTATTATCGTAGCCAGAGGGAATAACGTCCTTTTGGAAAAATATACAGGATATGCCAATATTGAAGAGAAAACTCCTATAACCTCTACTACGCCTATGCATGTTGCCTCCGTAAGCAAAGTACTGACGTCTCTCGCAATTCTAAAACTGGTGGAAGCCGATAAGCTGGATTTAAGCCAAAAGGTAGATTCCTTTCTTCCTTCTTTTCCTTATCCGGAGATTACCATTCATAGTTTGCTGACCCACCGAAGCGGATTGCCCAACTATGCCTACGTTATAGACGAAATAAAATCATGGGACAAGAGTAAAAGATTATCTAATGAGGATATTCTTAACTTGTTTGCAGAGTATAAACCGGCTATTCAGTGGAAGCATGACAGTCATTTTTCCTATTCCAATACTAATTTTGCTCTGCTGGCTCTGATTGTAGAAAAGATCACCAATAAATCTTTTCCGGAAGCTCTGGAGCAAATGATCTTTAAACCTTTGGGCATGAACCACTCTTATATATTACAGGAGAAAGACCTGCCCCATGCTACTCCCTCCTACTATGCCAATGAAAAACTTTTTGAATTAAATCATCTGGATCTGATATACGGAGACAAAAACCTGTACACAACTCCAAGAGATCTACTCCGTTTAAGTCAGGCTATGTATGCGCCCAATTTCTTGCGGAAAGACCTGCTGGAACATATGTTTACCCCTTATAGCAATGAAAAACCGGGAGTTAAAAATTATGGTTTAGGCATGCGGATAATGGTATTCGACAATGGTAAAAAAATAGTTTATCACACCGGATGGTGGCATGGAAGCAATGCAATATTTATCCATTTATTAGATGAAAAAGTAACCATTATTGCCATCGGGAATAAACTTTCCAAAGCGATGTATTCTTCATTACGGTTGTCTTCTTTATTCGGAGACTATCCTCTGGAAGCACCCGACTCAATCGAGAATGACTCAATTTCTTCTTTATCGGATAAGGCTATTTTGAACCATAAAACATCTAAGAATAAGACGGAAAACTCTGCAAAATCAGGTTCAACAAAGACCGATAAGAAGAAACTTAAATCAAGTGCAGGATTATGAGAACAAGGTTATATAATTATGAACAGCTATAAGGTTATTATATTGTTAGTATGCTTTTGGGGAGTGGTTAACTGTGAAGGACATAAAGATAAAACCACCTCAAAAACTGTTGAATTACAGCAAGAAGTATATCAGCAACAGAACTTTATTAAGATGGATTATATAAAATTAATCCAAAATAAGTGGGAGATTAAGAATGTAAAAAAGGTTAAAAGAGGTAAGATAGAAGCAAGTTCATATTATAAAATATTTAAAGGGAATAGTTTAATTTTTGCTGAACAAGGAGTGTTAAAATTAGAAGGAGATTCTATAGGAATATGGAATGATAAAAGTGTAACCATTTATAAAGGAGATTCATTAAAAGGGAAGTATCATTTTATGGAGATAGGAGGAATTTTACAATTGATTATTGAAGATAAATATCAAAAAGGAGATTATTTTATCATTAATCTTCAAAATAAACAGATTAACATAGAAACTCCAAAAAACAGCAAAAAAGATGTGATTGATTTTGATAAATAATGTATTTAAAGAATTTTCAGAATATATTATTTAGAAAACAAGGAGTAATGAAAACTAGAAAAATATTACTTGGAATAGGGATAGGAGTTTTGATTTTATTATTCTTCGGGGTATACAAATTATCAACCTTTACTATTTTTGACGATGAATTTAAGGTGGTTGAAAGTATAAAAATACCCGATAAAAATTATATTATAAGGATATATCATATCCCTTCAAATGCTTCAAGCCAATCGTATATTCAAATAAGAAAAATTGAAAATGGTGTAGAAGAAGTGCTGGAAAGTTATGAGCAGTTTGACCATTTAAACAGTTATTCCTTGAAAAAGGATACATTAGTGCTTACTATAAGTGATTTAGCTTTATCCTAATCAGAGGTGAAGAAATTTCTATTACCTCAATAATATTACATTGCTCAAAAAAATCTCTATCTTTGCTCCCTGTTAAAAATCAAAAAATAGATGAAAGTTTATCGTATTAAGGAATTGTTATCTAAAGGCAGGGAAGCCTTACATGAGGAAGTTATTGTAAAAGGTTGGGTACGTTCTTTTCGCTCCAATCAGTTTATCTCATTAAACGACGGTTCAGGACAAAACAATCTTCAAATTGTAATTGATTATAATAATTTTGATAATGAGACTTTAAAACAGATCACTACTGCCTCTGCTATCCGCATAGACGGTATCGTTTCCGAAAGTAAGGGAGCAGGGCAGGAAATTGAAGTTATAGCCGCTAAGATAAAAATTTACGGATATGCCAATCCTGACGATGTGCAGGAAACTATTCTCCAACCTAAGCGTCATTCATTAGAAAAACTAAGAGAGCAGGCACATCTACGGTTCAGAACCAATACCTTTGCGGCAGTGATGAGAGTGAGGAATGCTTTGAGCTTTGCCGTACACCAATATTTCAATAAAAACGGATTTTTTTATATCAATACTCCCATCATAACAGGCTCAGATGCCGAAGGAGCAGGAGAAATGTTTACTGTCACCAATTTAGATTTAAACGATCTTCCTCGCGATAATGATGGAATCGTAGATTTTTCGCAAGACTTTTTCGGGAAGAAAACCAACCTTACCGTGTCCGGGCAGTTAGAAGCAGAAGCCGCTGCTATGGGATTAGGAAAAGTATACACTTTCGGTCCCACTTTCAGGGCAGAGAATTCCAACACTACCCGACATTTGGCTGAATTTTGGATGATAGAACCCGAAGTAGCCTTTTATGATTTGGAAAAGGATATTGACCTGGCGGAAGATTTTTTGAAATATTGTATCCAATATGCAGTCGACAACTGTAAGGAGGATTTAGACTTCCTGAACAAACGTTTTGAGGAAGAACAAAAACAAAAACCTAAGGAAGAAAAATCAGAACATAACCTCCATGAAAAGCTGGAATTTGTACTAAAAAATAAATTTATCCGGTTAAGTTATACTGAGGCTATCGACATTCTTAAGAACTCCAAGCCTAACCAAAAAGGAAAATTCAAGTACCCTATCGAGGAATGGGGTGCAGACTTACAATCGGAACACGAAAGGTATCTGGTAGAAAAACATTTCAAAACTCCGGTAGTTTTATTCGATTATCCTGCAAAGATCAAGGCGTTTTATATGCGTTTAAACGACGATGGCAAAACCGTACGGGCTATGGATGTTTTGTTTCCGGGCATTGGGGAGATAATCGGAGGCTCACAAAGAGAAGAAAGACCGGAGATTCTCAAGCAAAAAATGAGGGAGCTGAATATTAATGAAGAAGAACTTTGGTGGTATCTGGATACCCGTAAATTCGGCACGGTTCCTCACGCCGGATTCGGACTGGGACTGGAAAGACTGGTTCAGTTTGTAACCGGGATGGGAAACATCCGGGACGTAATTCCTTTCCCAAGAACTCCCAATAACGCAGAATTTTAGATTAACGACGATTGATATAAAAGGGATAAAACAGATTACCCCATCGTGCCTCCTCGCAATAAGATGAGATTGCCACGTCTTTGCCTACCAATAACAGATTAATTTATTGCACGTCAATAGGTTAGCCCGGCTTTGCTTCGCAAAGCCGGGCTCCGTTCTTATCCCGAACTCACGTTAAATACTGTTTTGTAAACTTATTTTGCTTATCTTTACTTGCCTTAAACAGCTGAAATGAATAAAATAATATTTTTATTTTTATTTTTCTCCCCACTCGGAGGAATAGGACAGAATATCACCATTCAGGACAGTATAAAAATTACCGTTCCGGATTCTTACACTTTCCTTCAGGCAGACCTGTTCAATTCCCTATATTTCTTCTCCGCCGAAGAAAGTTCTTTGTTAAAATACAATCCCAATACTAAAAAAATACATCTTCTAAAAAATTTCACGCCGTCCAAAAAACTGTTTATAATAAATCCTCTGTTCATCGTTGTTCTGGATAAGATAAGTAAAACTCTGGAATTTTATGATGACAAACTTATTCCCACTCAGG
>JAISSC010000178.1 GCA_031273305.1 Flavobacteriaceae bacterium | reverse complement strand
GGGTCGTTTTCGTAACGGATGGTGTAGTTCATTCTGTCTTTTTGAGAAACCCATTGGGATTCGGCGTAACCGGTGGGACCTGCGATTTCGTTGGGGTCAATCGGACAATTCACTACTGTTCCATCAATTCTTATACTTTCAGATGTCGTACACCCAGTTTTATTATCTGTAACAATCACAGAATATTCTCCCGGAGAATTAACCTCTATAAAATTCGAAGAAGAACCATGCCACGCAGAAGAAACAGACCAACTATAACTATAATCTCCTGAACCACTGCCAACAAAGGCTCCAATAGTTACAGGAAATGGATCCTCACCACAGTCACGATGAAGCTCTCTTTCTGTAGAATAAAGATAAACTTTTAATGGATTTTCTACTTTACTTTCAATTGTACATTTCGCATAACCAGTACAATTATTCACTGTATCTCTCACGTTTATATAGTGTATTCCATCTTCACCTGTTGACAAAACATTTGATATTGTTTTCCCATCCCACATATAAATGTATTTGCCACTTCCTCCTTTTACAATAGCTGTTAGATTAGCTTTAGCAGTAGCCTCTCTTTTGCAATTTAAAGTAATATATGGAGGAGCAGTTATTTCTACTTTTAAGTTCTCTTCATTTCTCATTTCCACCTGAAATTTTTGTGACGTGTTGGTACAACCATTTTTATCTGTAGCTGTTACAACATAATTTCCATCTTCAGATATTTCAATTGTTTTATCTTTTCCAATCAATGTTGTATCTTTTGATATTTTCATCCATGAGTAAGTATAAGGCTCTGTTCCATTTGAAGGAAACGCTTCTAATATGATCGGAGATGCCGTTCCACAATAAGAAACTAATTCTCCACGACTCTGAATATCAATAGACAAATTACTTTCCTGCTTTGTTATTTTTTTAGTTGTACTGCCTGTACATCCCGTATCAGAAGTAACAAACACTGAATAAATACCATCTTTGCTTACTATAATAGATTCTTTATTATCAATACTATCATTCCCATTTTTCCACAAATAGGTAAAATTATTGCCTCCATTCTTTACTATAGCTTTTAATGTTATGTGATTTTCTTGAAGAAGTTGCCCTTTGCAATCAGCTAAAATAACATCATCTCCAAAAATCACAACATCCAATTTGTTTTTTCCCGCCTCGGTGATGGTAACTTCATCTCTTATTTCACATCCATTCGAGAATTTAACTTCTACTTTATAAGTGCCTATACTATCTACTGTTTGTTCAATTTTGTTAGTTTCTTTGTCATTCCACAATATTTTAGAATTTGTCATACAATCCCCCGCTCCACTAATTTCAATAGTTAGTTTTATTTCATCTTTTTTTCCTGAATCACAAGGATTAAAATCTGTTTCTCCCTTTATTTTTACACTGGGACATATTGACAATTTATATTTTTTATCTCCAATAGCAGGATTAGAAATTATCTTTCCATCATCATTTCTATTTATACGAATTGTGTTTGTATTAAAATTTGGATCACCAGTATCTAATAAGGCATTTCCTGCTAAATCATATCCGGAAAATTCGAGAATCTGCATTTCATTACACACAGGCTCAATATGAGTTATTACTGCCCAATTCGTTATATCTTCTGATAGAGAATACATTTGTTTGCCTTGTAATAGAAGATTGCTCATAGGTTCACTTGTTGTTACTTTAACTTTTATGTTTCCGCCATTCAATTTTAGATTATTATTGGAATCCCATTTATCAACCTGATTACCTCTTTCATCTACAATTTCTACTTTTTTTATATAAGGGTAATTGTTATCTAAAATAAATGAGTGATCTTTAGGAGTTTTTCCTGATTTAATATCCTCAGCTATAATTTGCATGTCATATTTTCCATCAGGATATTTAGGAGTGCCAATTTCTCCATCTGTAGTATTCCATTTTTCTTTAAAATAATCAATACTTACTAGTTCCATAACTGGATAGATACCTTCTTCTATAGAAGAATGAATTTCAGCTTCTGTTTTTTTCTTCACTATTGTATGTTTTGTTTGCTTCGTCCCTATATATTCATACTCTTTTATTGGCCTTTGAAGTAGTTTAGGAATAGCAACAGAAACTTTATACAAATCAGCATCAGCGTCTGCATAGCTTTGACCATAAGGATTCGTTACATCAACTTTAGTCTGAAGTATGACAGAACCGTAGATAATATGCTGGTTACTAAATAAATCTGCTCTCTTATTTTCATAATTCTTTTGAAACTCAAAATATACTCTTGGTTTCTCTTTGTTTTTATATGGAATCCACTTCAGTGGATTTTCCGATTCACCTCTACGACCATGTTGCAGATGCAAATGATACATTGAACTAATCTTTTGTGGACTAAATATCCACTCTTTTTTTGCGACTGTATATACGAATTTGTGTACAAGTGTATCTAATGTTTCATTATTTGTTCCTAATGTTTCTTCATTTGAAATCTGCAAACTCGTAATTTTTCCTTTATGAAGATCGCGATAATTCTGTGTTGAAATTAATGTTCTTCCATCTATAATTTCATTATCATCATTTTTATTATCATTAATAACTACAACACTAAATACTTGGTGACTACTGCTATTTTCATAACTAACGTGTAAATATTTAGGATTAAAATCCGGATCAATCATATTTTTCGGAATTGCCATGTGCATATAATACCAATTTTTTATTATGATGCGAGCATTTTTTTCGTTATCGTCTGGCTTGAAATTGATTTCTTCAATATCTCCTCCTTCAACAGCATAAGCTCTTTTAACGTCCTTACTTGTTAAACCATAATCTTGTCCACAATGAAAAGAACTTCCTGATTCTTTAGGATTTCTGGGGCCATAATCAGATGACCTCGTAAATGAGGTCGTGCTTTTGTTTATTGGATCAATAAATTCCACAAGCTCTGTACCTTGAGTAAATCCCATGTTATAAAAAACAAAAAACAATAAGACTGTTATATAATATTTCTTCATATCAACTATATTTTATATAATTTACATTCCGTTATCATAAATTACTGATGAGATTTCACAATAGAGAACAATAATCCATTTATCGTATTACAATAAATAGTAAACGCTCCATTATCTCCCGGTTTTAATATTTTTCCTTGATATACACTAGGTAATGACAACTCTAATTGGACTTTATGTTCTTGTAATCCATTTGTTGTAAAAGAAATTGGAGAACCCGTAAGACTCGTAATAGTAATAATGGAATTTTCAATATTGGTCAGTCCTAAATTTGCATATTCAAGAGTTAATGAAATCGTTCGATTATATCGTGGATTTGAAGGAATTATTAAATTTAAAGATAATTCATTTACTTTTTCACTATCAATTATTCTGAACCTATTACGAGACTCTTCGTTTTCTAATACGGCTACAATATCAACATTACCGCTCCAAGCATTTTGCAGATCGAAAGTAACATAAACTTTTGAAAAGTCAACAAATTGAACAATTCCTTCTGTAAAAAAATCAAACTCATCTTCCATCCAAACTCTCATTTCGGGCGTAAACTTCGCTCCCGACAGTTCCACCGTCACCCGCCCGTTATTTCCTCCGTAATTCGGACTCACCGACCGTATCTCAAACGGCAGCACTTCCGCCTGTATCTCAATCTCTTGCTGACTTCCCACCGGCGTTTCGCCTTTCACGTTAATCCCGTAATATTCCGCCTGTATCGAAGGAATATACAGCTGCGGATTGGCGGTGAATTGTCCGTCGGAAGAAAAATCGTAATTGATATTGTCCGCCGCATCGTTGTGTTTGACATACAGATTATTCGCGGCGCCCTGCAACGAATCGGCCGAAAGCGCCTGTACCCAAACGGTTTCGTTGATAATTCCGGCGGACGACAATTTCCATTCCGAAGGAACATTGTTTTCCAATATTTCGCCGACTTTCGTATTGAGCGGCAATTCCCTCAGTTCTATCTTGATCGGATAAGCCGAATAAGCCGTGTTATTGGTCTTGTCGCTTTCGTTCACGCTGTTCATCACATCCGTTTTTACCAACAGGTAATAATCGCCCTCTTTCACACCGGAGATGCGGGCGGTTACTTGCCGCGTTATCGAACTGTAAGCAGGGATGGAAACATTGCCGCTCAGCTGCCCGATTAATTTATCGGAAGCATCGAATTGAGTATCCGATGAGAGATAAACCAAATCTTTCAGGTTGGAACTGTTCACCGGATTGTCGCCTTTATTGGAAATGTTCCAAGCGGCATGCAAATAATTGCCGGAGATGAGCCGGTTTTCCGATTGAATATTTTCGGGAACCAAATCGCCGGGAAGCGGCAGATTGACTATTATGTTGTTGCTTGCCAGATTATTGCTTTCGCCTCCGTGTTCATAGAGAACGTCATTGGCATCTATTTGCAGGAGCAAAATATAATTTCCGGTTTTCGGCAAGGCTATGGTAATGCTTGTTTCTTCCGTATAACTTTCGCCCGGCGCCAAGTATTTATTCTGTACCAAGGTATTTTTCAACTGTTCGTCCTGAGCATCCAATGTGGCATCGTTTGAAAGATAAATCTTATTGTTCCAAGTTTGAGCATTTACCGCGCCTGCACCGTTGTTCTTTATCGTGTAAGTCACATGAAACGGTTGACCGGAAAGCGGAGCGCCTGTTACCTGAAAATCTTCAATAACCAAATCGGGAGTCGGAGTCGAATTGACGGCTATTGCACTCGATACGGTATTGTTGTCGCGGTTGATGTCGTAATTGATTTCTTTGGAATCAGCAACACACAAGATATAATAATTCCCTGTGTATCCGTTCGGAACGACTACATTTTCGCTGACCGTGTAATGTTCTCCGGATGCCAGAGCGCCGATGTGTTTCCGTTCTTTCAACAATATCGCCGTATTGTCGAAGAAGTTCTTCGCCGACAAATAAACGGCGTCCATCCATTGGGTTTGCACCGTCTTTTCTTCGCTGTTGTTTCTGACGGTGAATGTTACAGGTATCGTTTCCTGCCATTGTGTTGTTGCCGTTGCCGTCAGATTTTCGGCAACTATATCCAATGGATACGGTTGAACATAAACGGGACCGACAATGTGAAGATTGTTATTTTCCGCTTGATGTTCATAAATCTCGTCTTCCTCGTCTGTGAACGCAAAGAGATAATAATTGCCGGGAGTCAATGACGGCGGAATTTGCACCGTAACTATTTCTTCGTAGCTTCCGTTTATTTCGAGTGGACGGTTTTGCCGGATTTCTTTTAACGAAAAAGCCGAAATATCCAATTGATTTTTAGCTGAAATAAACAAACGATCTTTCCATGTCTCGGATGCAAGAGCAGCAACACCTTTGTTTTCAACCGTATATCTCAGCTCTACGGTAGCTCCGGCTTTCAAATTATCCGGAACTGTCAACGCCGTTGCTCGCAAGTCCGGCGAAGGCGACAGTGTAACCGTTATGGCCGGTGAGTTTTTGCTGTTGTTCTCGAAAGACGATTCACAGATTTTTTCATCGGAATTAAGCATTAGACTTATATAATACGTTCCTTCAATTCCATTGGGCAGAGCGACCGGATAAGTGAATGCTTGCGTTTCGCCTTCCTGCAAACTTATTTCTTGCGAATAAACGCCAAGTTCGGTTCCGGCGCCGGCGGAAAGCGGATTTTGAGAAAGGTAAACAATTGTTTTCAACGGTTTATTTTGAATCGTTCCGGCGCCTGTTTTCTTTATTGTCCAAGACAAATCCAGCGTTTGGCCCGATCCGGTTTCCGTTGTCGATCCGGATAATTGTTCCACCGTCAAATCATTAGTCAATAGCGATTGGACGGCGCTTGTTCCGGTATTGTTGCTTGTGTTTCCGGCTTCGTAAACGGTATTGTGCGCATTAGCGACAACATGCAGATAATAAGAATCGCCGTCAAAACAAGGCACAAGCGCTTCTTTCTTTTGTATAATATTTTCCGAACTATTTAAATGATTGAAATACACCAATGAATCCAACAAAAAGGTCGTTGATTTATTGAATGTGGAAGAAGTTGAAATATAAATCAGATCGGTTTGTTTGACATTGGGAATATTTCCGGTTCCGATATTTTCCACTTGCCATGAAACGGTTACCGTTTCTCCTCCCTGCAAGGCTTTATCAATCCCGACCGACGATACGGTTAAATCGGAATAAACGATGGCAACGGGAGCCGGATGAACGAAAAGATTATTTTCTTTGCTTTGATATTCAAATACTTGTCCTTTAGTATCTACTTTGATTG
>JAISSC010000125.1 GCA_031273305.1 Flavobacteriaceae bacterium | reverse complement strand
GGGAAATGTAAGTGAAAAATGGTTTTATACTTACTTTAAATCTCCTTTTGAAAAATTGCCGAGAATTGATATGCTTAATTTACTGGCTCAATATTGTGGGTATAGGAGAGGATGGACAGAATTTTTAGAAAAGCATAACACAACTTTTACGGAAAATCTTACAGATACCGGGTCAGAATCAGGGAATAACGGTGCTGCGCTTTTGAATGGAGCAGCTACGGAAGATAAAAATAAAGAAGAACAAAAGGTAAGGCGAAAGTCGCGAATTAAGAAAATTATTTATGTAGGAGTACTGGCAATCCTTGTCCTGTTGGTTGTTTTTGGAGTAGATAAGTATTTTGAATATAAAAATACGTATGATTTTTGTTTTTATGATGCAGATCGTGGCTCCCTGATTAATTCAAAGTTGGAAATTGTAATCCAGAAAGAAGGTTTTTCTCCGGAGTATTACACCATAGAGGATGGTTGTTTTTCTTATCGTTCCGGTATAGATACGTTGAAAATGACAGTAAATTCCCCTATGTATAAGAGAGAGTCCTTTGTTGTCGGGTTAAAAGAGATAAGAGAAAAGGGAGAAGAGAACCATAGGGATTTTAAGTTAAGACCTGACGATTATGCTATTATGCTATATTATTACTCAACAGCGGTAAACAACAGCATGGATGAAAAACAAAAGGCTCAGTTAATTAAACAAAGAAAAGAAGAATTGGATAAATTGATTGCGAATGATGCGTTGATTTATCAGGTTTATGATAGTGAATTATTTGGAGTAGAGGTGCTGGACAAGAAGAAATATATCGACTTTATGACTACACCTACCACTTCTCTTAAGAATTATGTGTTAATTTCAACACAAGTGAATAAATATAATAAGATCAACCAAATTAAATTTAAAATCCAGAAAAATGAGGATTAAATATATTATCCAAATTATAATACTCTCTTTGATTATATTTTTGGCGTGCAAGAAAGAGAATTATTTTCATGGGGAGAAAGACCCGACTGTTATTAAAGGATATAATAACGAAAATTACTATGCCTCAGCCAAAATGGATTCCATAGAAGTTATATCCCATATCACGGCACAAAAATTACAGGAGGTTTATGATCTGGCGATTTTGGCGACAGAGAACAAATCCAATCAGGATATAGATACTCTTTTGCTGTCACAGTTACAAGGATATTTTCCTAAGGGAGATACCATTTATATGCTTAAGATAATAAATAATTTAGATTCCCTGCATGCAAAATATGTGAAAATCGAATTAGAAAAACAAGCTGCGAACGATTCGATAATTTTGAATGACTCTATAGGAAAAGCTCGCTTTAAGATACATTATTACGATAAGAACAAAAGGTATTTTTCAACAGAGGAGAAGCAGGCTAATTATATCCTGAAAAAGAATCCGGAGAAATTCAAAGCAGAGTTTAAATTTTATTTTTCTTCATTGGGAAAACCGGAGGAAGTGAAATAGGATGTCGGAAAACCGGTTAACGGAAAAATTGAGAAATAGTCAGGAGTTAGTATGTAATTCAGTGGAATATCGCAAGTTAATATATCTTCAATTTTATTAACAGGGTTAAAAAAAGATAAACCTATCTTTTTTGTATCGGGCAAACCCGATAAGAACCTGTCATAATATCCTTTTCCGTATCCTACCCGGTTTCCTGATAAGTCATAAGCTAATAAGGGGACGAACACGCAGTCTACTTCTTCTAAATTTACGGCTTTTTGATCGACCGGTTCCGGGATTCCCCAAGAATTATTTCTCAGTTGAGTTTGTGGTGTTAGTTCATAATGGAGAAGATGGTCATTTTCTACCTTAGAACAATATACTTTTTTGTCGTGTTTCCATAAATGTTCAATAAAGGCAGTAGTATCCACCTCCTTTTTCTCCTTTATGGGAAGAAATATATGAAAGGAATTAAATTGGGAAAGTCCTGATCTTTTCCATTGGTCGAATATGCGCAAAGAAGCCTCTTTGACGTCATCCTCCGATAACAGAAGCCTTTTTTGCAAAAAATATTTCCGGGATTCTTCTTTCGTCATACATTATATTTTTTTGACAGAGATAATTTTAACAGGGCATGATTTAGCTGCTTTATCCGCCGGCTCAAAAACGGAATCGTCGGGATTTTTTATCGTGAAAAATCCCTTTTTTTCCAATGACCTGAGTAAGACCGATTTACCGTCTTTTTTTGACATCCTGAAATTTTCCGGATCAAACTCCGCACAATAATTACAACCTATACATTTATCTCTTTGTAATGTGATGATAACCATATCTCTTGTCAGTTAATATCAACAGAATAATTTAACTTTTCAGTTCCGGTATCTTTATCCGTAACCTCTTTATTTCTTAATATGGCGGAAAATATCCCGGATTTCCAGTGTACTCGTCTAGACCATTGGGCAAACGTTTCTTCCCTGAAATTAAAATTATCTTTCCAGCAATGTTTGGGAGATACATAGCAATAAGTATAAGGAACCAGATAATTCTGGTCGGAAGAAGGATTGCTGCGTAAGAGGTGCGTACTCAATAACGTAACCTTTCGTTCTTTTGCTATGCTCCTGATTTTTTCCAACAAGGGAATATAAGCCTCATGTAAAGAATCCAGATTAAAATCATGATACTCCGTATTTCCTATTTTTTGTATAGGTCTTAGCTGTAAAATATCTATGGATACATCTTTAAAAACCTCAAAAAAATTCTCCAGTTCCAAAAAATTATCTTTGTTAAAAGTGTAGTTAATACGGAGTTTTAATTTAGGATTTCTTTTCTTTTCTTCGGAGATTAAGAGTAAATTAGAGAGGAATTTGTCATGACTTCCTTTATCCATAAAGAACTCATA
>JAISSC010000122.1 GCA_031273305.1 Flavobacteriaceae bacterium | reverse complement strand
AATCACTAT
Source organism: Flavobacteriaceae bacterium (assembly GCA_031273305.1). Classification (GTDB taxonomy): domain Bacteria; phylum Bacteroidota; class Bacteroidia; order Flavobacteriales; family Weeksellaceae; genus Apibacter. Next base: position 5,220 of record JAISSC010000122.1, on the reverse strand, counting down.
ACCCACAACCCGCTGGAAACGGCAGTAATTTACCCCCCCCCCCCCCCGAATGGGGTAAAGCTCCCTGTAATGCCGTATAAACGTGCGAGAAGGCACATAATAGAACCATGAACAATAGAGTAAATGACTTTCTCATAATATATTTAATTTTAGTTATTTTTTTTATCTAAATATCCTTTAATAACCCTACTCTGCATTTATAATAACATGTCAAACAGCTTTATCTTAAATATCTTCCAATAAACCACTGAACGTTTTCAATGATATAACGTTGTAAATATATAACTTTTTAGATTATTTCACTAATAATTTTTACAGACTATTTGCAAAAAATTTCAAATATTATGTATAGACTGCGACGACTTTGCGAAGCAAAAACAAACTCCGTTGCCTATCTGTTCGGTAAAAAACGTACCCAAATTTTTTCCGTTCACTTCTGGCTTTACTGCCGACTTTTTATTTTTATATTTGCATATTGTTTTTAGTAGATGAATAAAATAAAAATATTTCTCCTGTATTTTCTCTTTTGTACAATTTCTTCAGCTCAGGTTACAGAAGATAAAACAAAAGAAATTTCGGAATCCAATATAACATCGGGCTTAGGAAATGATTCCATAAAACATTATAACCCTACCATACGATCCTATAAATATTGGACAGAAGAACATCCGAAGACAATTTTTGACACGGTATTGACTTTAGATAAATACTATAAAAACAGGAATTATAACTATAAAGACAGCTTTGGTGTCATACCTTTTTCCAATATAGGGCAAACATTTAATCCCCTGCTGTATACAACAAAGATAAATTCCTCCATAGACCTGTTGCCGACAGGGAAATCATTTAACCTGTTGGGTGCGGAAGACATCCGGTATTTTGATGTTCAAACCCCAATGACGGAATTTCAGTATAATAACGGATACAAACAAGGACATTCACTTTCCAGTTTATTTACCCATAATATAAATTCACAAATTAACTATTCCATTCAGTATAAAGGGCTAAGGTCGGAGGGGAAATATATGGAGCAACTGGCTTCCAACAATACCCTTTTGATGACAACAAACTTCCATACCCGTAATCAGCGGTATAATTTATGGGGACATTATATGGTGAGTAATATCGATAATGAAGAAAATGCAGGAATACAATTTACGGAAAATTTTGAGAATGGAGATGAGCGTTTCAAGAACAGGGACAGAATGGAAGTGAATCTGACAGGAGCAAAATCAAAATACGAAAAAAGAAGATTTTATCTGGGACAGCAATTCGGCATTATAGGTTCCGGAGAGAACAACTATCCCATATCCATAAAAAATGCATTTTCTGCCGAATCTACTCATTATACTTACCATGAAACAGAAACATTGAATACCTTTTTCGGGACACAGGAAGATATGTTCGATGCGGACAATATAAAAGGTCACTATAACACAAAAAAGCTGCGAAAGCTCACCAATGCCATTACAGCCGCTTTCGACTGGAGTGATAAACTACATTTTGAAGCCGGATTGAAATACGAACATCTGGAATTTATGTTTGACAGAATTATAGACCCAAGCATCACCCATCCGAAAAATTTAAAAGACGAACGATTAGGAGCTGTCGGAAATCTTACATTTAACTGGAAGAACGGAATTGAATTAAGATCGGAAGCAGAAGCAATGACAGGAGACGAATTTAAAAATTCCTATTTTTTAGATAACCGCCTGACCATTCAACCGATTAAAGATTACTATATAGAAGCCAATCTAGGGATCAAATCCCGGATTCCTTCCCTGAATCTTTTATATAACCAGAGCTTCTACAAAAAATTCAATTACTTCACCAATAACCCCGATAATGAAAATATAATTCAGGTTGGAGGTTCCTTGCGCATAAAACCATTTAACACACAGGTTTCAACACAATTTTTCACCATTACCAATTACACCTATTTAGATGAAGAATCCCGGTCACAACAATCGGCATCTTCCCTTGATATTGTGCAGGTAGGATTAAAAAACACCTTTCAGTATAAAAAATTTCATTTAGAGACGAACTTAGCTTATCAGAAAGTGACCAATAATGAAAACCTCCTGCCGCTTCCCGAATTTGTCGGCAGAGCTACACTTTATTACCAGTCAAAAGTATTTAAAGACAACGCAGAATTTCAGTTTGGAGTAAACGCCTATTACTTTTCAAAATTCAGGTCAAGAGTGTTTTTTCCTGTTACCAACGAGTTTAGGTTACAATCCGGAACGGAAAATTATAACATAGGAGAATATCCGGTATGTGACGTATTCCTTCATTTTAAAGTTAAAAGAATGTTGGTTATTCTTGAAGGGCAACACTTCAATTCAGGTTTCACAGGATATAATTTTTATAGTTCTCCGCTGAATCCTTATATAGATTTTCGCCTGAACATAGGAATCCTCTGGTATATATTTACGTAATTGTAAACAAGATAAAAATGACAAAAGCCATGCTTTTTGCAGCAGGATTGGGAACGAGGCTGAAACCTTTCACCGACAACCACCCTAAGGCGTTAGCCCCGATAAACGGAATAACCCTGCTGGAAAGGAACATTCGCTATCTTACCTCTTTCGGGATACGGGAGATCGTAATTAATATACACCATTTCGGAGAACAAATTTTGGATTTTCTGGATAAAAACAGGGATTTTAACTGCAAAATATTGATCTCCGATGAACAGGCAGAAGTGCTGGAAACAGGCGGAGGACTTTGCAAAGCCGCCCCCCTACTAGGAAAAGAACCCTTCTTGGTGATGAATGTGGACATCCTTACAGATATGGATTTAAATTCCTTTATACACTATCACCAAGAGAGAAAACCACTGGTAAGTCTAGCGGTCTCCGACAGAAATTCCTCGCGCAAATTATTCTTCGACGAGGGAAACCGATTAACAGGCTGGAAAAACTTAACCACAGGAGAATCCATTTTTGTACCCCCATATTCCGATGACAATTCAACGCCTCTCGCATTTAGCGGGATACATATTATCGACCCCGAACTATTTTCACATATCAGGCAAAAAGGTAAATTTTCCATAATGAAAACCTATCTGAAGCTGATGGATAAAGAAAAAATTTTGGGCTATAAACATTCCGCTTATCTTATTGATGTCGGAAAGCCCGAATCACTTAAAGAAGCAGAAAAATATTTTATTTAAAGATTCTGGTAAGATTATACTATATTTGAAGAGCTAATTTGTAAATTAACCAAAAAAATAAAATTTGAATCCTTCAAAAACATTCAGAAGTAAAGGAAAACTGCTGTTGACAGGAGAATACACCGTGTTAGACGGAGCTTTGTCTTTAGCCATCCCCACCCAGTTGGGGCAATCCCTGCATGTCCATTTTGCCAAAGAAAGGAATAACAAAATTACATGGTTAGCCTACAAAAATAATGGCGAATTATGGTTCAAGGCTATTCTGGACATACAAAATAAAAAAGTAGAACAAACCAATAACACGGCTTTTTCGGATAATCTACTTCAAATATTTTTGCAGGTTCAAAAGCTGGAAACTCCTGTTTTCAATGACGATTTCGGATATGAATGCGAAACCCAGCTTGAGTTTCCCGAAAACTGGGGGTTAGGTTCCAGTTCCACTCTTATCAACAATATCGCCAAGTGGGCTAAGGTAAACCCCTATCAGCTTTTGTCTAAAACCTTTGGCGGAAGCGGATACGATATTGCCTGTGCGGATGCAGAAAGCCCCATTACTTACCAGTTACAGGATAATAAGCCCATAACCAAAGAAGTTTTTATTTCCTCGAAAATATCCGATAACCTGTTGTTTATCCATTTGAACCAAAAACAAAACTCCGGAGAGGGAATCAGGCATTACAGACAAAAAGAAAGATCTCAACAATTGATAGAAGGCATTTCCGACATAACCCGACAGGTAATTAATCCCAAATGTACCTTTGAAGAATTTAGTACCCTGATGATGGAACACGAGAAAATGATTGCGGATTTTATGGAAATAAGAACGGTTAAAGAACGATTATTCCCTGATTATCCCGGATTTATAAAAAGTTTGGGAGCATGGGGAGGAGATTTTATTATGGCTGAAAAAATTAAAACCTCTGAAAAATACTTTAAGAATAAGGGATATAAGGTTATCAAAAAATACGATGATCTTCTGATTTAACCGTTTTTTACAGGGTTTTTACAGGGTATAGATGTCTAAATTTGAGGGGAATACGCCCAATTTGGAGGTCTCTACAAAAAAAAATTAAAAAAATATTATGATTGTATAAAATAAATTAATACATTTGTCCCTGTATAATCAAAAAATACAAGGATCATTATGAAAAAGATAAAATATTATTGGTTAAGTTCCTTATGCTTACTTATATTCGGTTCTTCTCTGGCTCAAAAAACGTATTGCACCCCAACAAGTATTAGTACGGAATGGGATAGAATTTCCAAAGTAGAGTTTGTAAATATTGACAATCCCTCTACAGGACCTGACGGATATGAAGACTTTACATCAGAATTTACCACTGTAACCAAAGGAGCAACGTATCCTATTACCATCACTCATGCGTTTCCTAATCTTTTAGAGTCTTATGCGGTATTTATAGATTTCAATCAGGACGGGGATTTCTCTGATCAGGGTGAAGAGGTATGGTCAAGAGGTACCATTGGTGGGGCTTCAGTATCCGGAAACATTACTATTCCTACAAATGCCTTATCCGGAGCTACCCGAATGAGAGTTTCCATGCAAGAAATATCTGTAACACCCGGTCCTTGTTCAGATCCTCTTTATGGTCAGGTGGAAGATTATACCGTGATCATAGAAGATAATTTAGGAACTGATGATGTAAAAACCAACAGTACTAAGGTAACCTTATATCCAAACCCTGTAAAAGATATATTACATATAAGTGGTATAAATCCGGGTAATGCCGAGTATACTCAGGTAACTATTATCGACAGAAACGGAAGAACAATAAAAACAACTCAGGCTAAGGTAGAAGATACCATCGAAGTGAACGTATCTGACCTTGCTCCTAGTATTTATTACCTTAATATTTTGGGCGAAAGTTATAAATTTATCAAGGTGAAATAAATAACCCCTACGGTTAAGAATTTAGATTAGAAGAAAGTAAAGCATAGACTCCGTTGTTTATGTAGAGACCCCAATTTGGGTATAAACACCCAGATTGGGACGTCTCTACTTTCATTGGGGGCTATTCATATTGGAC
>JAISSC010000079.1 GCA_031273305.1 Flavobacteriaceae bacterium | reverse complement strand
AAATCAAGCCTTTCAGGCTTCTGCCTGCGACACCCATTTTGGTGTAGTAAAAATTATAAAATAATGACTATCATATAGTTGCAAAACAAGGCTCTTGAAAGTGTCAAAGTCAGGACTTTAGCAGGTTTTTAAGAGCAAATATAAGTCTGAAGATGCCTATCGGGACGGTTTGGTTGTGCAATGAAATCGTTCCGTCTTTTTATCAAATTTAACCAATTCTTTTTGACATATATACCAAAAAAAAACATATTGAAAATTTCAATATGTTTCTTTTTTATTGTATGAATATATCTTGAATCCTAACTTTTAGAATTTATAAGAAACACCCAATTGCAAGATGGCAAGACCGTATCCAAGTTCTGCAAAAGCACCCCATTGGTCGGAGAATTGATACCGTGTACCCACATTAAAGGCAAAAAACACTTCAGATGACTCTGCTGCTACTGCCTTGCTAAACGAATTCCCAAAACTATTATCTTTTAAGTTGTCTGAATATGTAGCATTTATTATATCATATCCAAGTGATACTCCTGCATAACCATCCCATTTGCTTGAAAATCCATAATGTAAATTTCCTTTGGCTCCGATTATAAGATAAGTATATTTATACTCATAACTATAATTACTCCAATATTTTCCTTCATATTTACTTGCGGAATATCCAATGAAAGCACCAACACCTATGGCTCCATTACCACCAAATAATCCATCTACAACACCATGCTCCCAAGAGATTGAAAGAGGAGGAATAGTGTTTTTAAACCCAGAACCACTTAAATGACTTCCGATACCAACACCTACACTAATTACATTGTCACCTTTACCGAATACTTCCTGAGCATTAACTTTAAAGGTTGAACCTAACAAAAAGACGAACATAAGAGCCGCCAAAACATTTTTTTTCATGATCATTACTTATTTTAATTTAAATTTTTTCCTAATTTCTTAATCATAATATACCCTCTTTAATAGCGTGATTTTTTTTTCTGTAAAACATCACCGTTGTATTAGATATTGGGCAAAATTAATATTATTTTTTACTTTTCAAAAAAAAAATTGAAAAAAATTGAAAAAAAATAAATATCTTGACGTGAGTTCGGGATAAGGGCGGAACACGGCTTTGCGAAGCAAAGCCGTACAAAGTAATGATATATAAAAAGTTAACCTATCATTCCACATCGTTGCGAGCGCAGCGTGGCAACCCCGCAAAGACAAGGGCATGCCAAAAACTATGACGTTACCTTTTCTACCGGGTAGAGACGCCTAAATTGGATGCCTATACGTTTAATTGCTTTCTTCTTCTCTTGTACTTGAGAGGGAGTCGGTTTTTTTGTTTTTATCTTCTTTCTCTTCCTTCTTTTTCCCGCCAAATAAATCACTTAGGCTATTAAATGACCTTTTATACACAATTCCTCCTCCATAGGCTTGGTTGTTAGCACCCGAACTTGATAATAATGAGGTTTCCAAACCAAAAGCAGATGGTTTTGAGAATCCATTCAGGATTAATGATTTATCGCTATTTTTGGAAATATCATAATCTATTTTTGCTCCATAAGTCCAGACGTCTGCCGCACTTTTCTGCTCCAAAGGCATGTTAACCGAACCTATAATGGATAATCGCTGATTTAGCTTAAGTGTAGGGTCTATGGAAATTCTATCGCTGGTATTATCCATCTTAGAACCTGCATTAAAATTGGTATTCAGGGAGAATGCCCCGCTTATGTTATTGATTACAGAGGTTAGTTGTCTCAATACAACATCATATACAGAAGAGGCATAACTGCTTCCTCCCATTTTATCGGATAAGAAATTTCCAAATACGACAATACTCGCTACCTGATTATATTTTTCTCCCTCGTTATTTTCCAGTTTGCTCTTTAGCTGTTCCTTAATGATAGTAGAGGCTTCTGCATCAATATCAAAGACCATACTCGGCTTGGATAAATACCCGGTCAATGATGCTGTTACAGTAACATTCGTAGCAGGGATCGTAGAGAGACCTAAATAATCCCCCAAATTGCTTACTAATTTTGTATAAGTAGCTTTTATGCCCAGATCTGCATTTGCCGGATTTGTATTATCCCATCTTATGGTACTTCCCGGCACTATCGTAAAATCTTTATTTACGAATATATTGTAATAATATTTACTGTCTCCCGTGATCGTATATAAGCCATCCAGCGTAACAACTCTGGCTTTAGACATATCAAATTTCAAGTGTTTGGCATCTCCCCTCACCTCTATTTTGTCTCCTGTTTTTTGACTGATGATTAGGTCTACTACGGACTTATTATCTGCTGTTACGTCTGCATGTATGGATAATCCTATCGGTGGTTTAGCATCGGATTCTTCATCGTCTTCATGTTTTTCCGGAAGGAATTTAATAAAACTTATATCTGTGGCATTAGTCGTACTGTTGCTGTTTATTGTCAGGTTGCTACCTTCTAAAGCTGTTGCTATTGCCGATATTTCTATACCTCCTACCGTAGACCCGGTAATGGAGAAGTTTCCTGCGGCGTAAACGGTTCCAAAAAACAAATCATTATCTTCCATGTGGGTGTTCAAAACCATAAGTTTATCTGTTGAAAAAAGCAGGTCCATACCCCATTCTGAAAAATTCTTAGTCATTAACGCTCCAAAGACCGTTCCCTGCGTGTTATTTAGTGTATCTTTCAGTTCAATATTGTCAAAGAAGAAAAATCCTCCGGGTAAGATTTGAAGTTCCTGATCTTTGGTCAATTGATAGTCTACACCTAAAAAGTTTACTGTAAATCCGGTATTGGACAGGGTTAATCCTCCCTGATATTCAGGATTTTTTAAATTTCCCGTGATTTGCACACCCCCTGTGGCATTCCCCCTGAATTTGGAAAAAACACTTTGAAGGAAAGTTCCGATGGGTGCTATGTTCAACTGATTGGCTGTGAGGTCTATATTTAATTGTGCCGGCTGAGCAGGCACATTTTTTATATATCCTTGAGCTAAAAATCGTTCTTCTCCTGCATCTATCAGTTTAGTATCCAGTAAGTATTTATTTTCTTCGACGTCATATACGGCTTCCATAGTCAGGTCACCTAACGGTTGAGTATTGAATTTAAGCCCCTCAATGGCGATATTGACCAATGGTTTAAACTCCCGTGAATTTTTGAGTATTTTTGCGGAACCGTTAGCAATTCCTTCAAAGGACATGCTTTTAAGCAAACCGGGAGGTAATACTTTATCCAGTTCTACTTCGGTTAGATCCAGATCAAAATTGTACTCGTCCTTAGAGATGTATTCTCCGGATAGCATAATTTCAGATTTATCCGATTTTAATGCAATTTTTTCCAGTGTCAATTTATTGGTGATCACATTGTATTTTGCAATATCCTCATCGGCTCTGAAATCGGGATTTAATTTCCATTTTGCCTGCACCAGATTTATATCCGAAGGCTTAAATCCGAATATCAAATCGTTGCCTATACGGGTTTGATACAGGTTCATATCAAAATCTGTCTGTTTAGATTTGCCATAAAAAAAGTGGGTAGAGGCAAATAAAGTATCATTTTTCTTAAATCCTGAGAAGTTTATGTTTTCAACCTTTGTATCACCTACGGCAAGCGAGGATAAGGAACCCATAAACTGTCTTAAGGAGTCTGCGGTATTTAGAAAAATATTCGGATTGGATAATTTTATGTTCTTGTAATAGATATATTCGGAAATTACCTGTGCCTGCAACTGGTTGCTTACGCCCGTATATTTTCCGGTTATAGTAGTTCCCGGAGAAAGGTTGATGTCCAACATCAGCAGGTCAAGCAAGTCTTTTTGTACATCCAGGTCTAATATGAATGAAAACTCCTGATCATCAAAACGTTTTTTAGGTTTGTAATTAACCAGCAAATTACCGATTCCCTCCTGCAGCATGGCGGGAATATCATCAAGACTATACTTGCCATAAATATTGGCTGTAATCATATTCGGTGAAAAAACATCCAAATTCCTGTTTCCGTCTTCAAAGGTTGTTTTAATCTGAATGTCGTTGTAATTTGTATCTCTGCCCTCTTTTTTCAGGGTAATGTCGCTGATGTTTATCTGTCCTGTCAGGTCATTAATAGAGCTGAATTGGATGTCTGTTTTTAATACTCCTTTAAATGAGGTATCTTTATCGGCTATATCAATAAAATAGCCTAAATTAAGGTTCTGAATATCTGCTTCAAAGTCGGTTTTTATTATTTTTTGAGAAAAGTCCACATTCCCTTCAAAATCAAGGAGGGCATGTTCATCATTTGCGGCTATATTCCCTTTGAAAATTTTATCTTTTAAATCCCCTGTGACTGTAATGGAATTTATAACATTCCCCTCGAATATTAACTCCGTCAGCTGAGCATCAAATTTTGTATCTATACGCTCCAGACTAAATCCCTTCCCGTCAAAATGAATTTTTGATGTTATGGAGCCAAGTGCAGATGATTTTATAAAGGGAGCCAGGTTAAGGTGTGAGGTCTCTACCCAGCCCTGATACTTAGGGTCTTTAGATGAATATTCCGTTAATCGGGCATCGGCTTGAACCTTTCCTACGGAGCTTATCATATTCCCTTTAGTTACAATCGAGTTCTTATCAATGGAAAAATCTCCGTTATAATTAGTAGTTCCGAAGTTTGAAACAACTTCCGGAATTTTAACGGAAATAAATCGGGGGAGCCAACTTTTTAAAGAGGTATAAGAGGTCTGCAAGCGGGCATTTTTGGTTGTTATGGAAAACAATTGAGATGAATTTGGAGAAACCAGATTTTTTAAATTTAAGCCGGATGCTGAATAAAACGTAGATTCAACCGACAAAATCGGATTGGTTATTGTTAAGTTATTGAGGAATCCTTTAGCCTGAGATGAGGCATTTATTACGGAATTTGAGTTCCAGTTTTTAGCAAAATACCGTATATCTTTTCCTGATATTTTGCTTCCTTCTTTTAAATCCAGATTCCAGTTTACCTTATCTGCAAAATTACTCATCCCGTTCTTTTTGGAAAAATTAAAGCTCAATGAACCCATAAGCAGGGAAGTATCAGATTCTAATGTCAGGTTTTTA
>JAISSC010000077.1 GCA_031273305.1 Flavobacteriaceae bacterium | reverse complement strand
ATGAACTTATCAAAGCCTCGCTTTCGACGGACAAAATGAATTATGTCTTTTTAGACGAAGTTCAGAATGTTTCGGAATTTGAAAAATTGCTCGAAGGGTTGTTTGTACACCCGCAAATCGACTTGTACGTTACCGGCTCAAACGCTTATTTGCTTTCGAGCGAACTGGCTACTTTGCTTACAGGCAGAGCATTTGAAATCAATGTTTTGCCGTTTTCGTTTGCTGAATTTCTTGAATTTACCGAAAATGAATTTTATGAGTTTACAGAAAAATCGAGCGATTTGCCGAAAGCATTTGCCAATTTTCTTGCATCGGGCGGTTTTCCCGAAGCCGTTCGGCTGGCTGCCGTAAACAGAAATTATGCATCGCAATATCTGCAAAGCGTTTTCAAAAATATCTACGAAAATGATATTTTGAAACGTCAAAAGATCAATTCCGAATATTCCTACAACGAGGTTGTAAATTTCCTGATAGATTCGATTGGTTCGCCTGTTTCGGCTACAAATATTGCTAAAGTTCTGAAAAATAAAAATTTGCGCATTGACAACAAAACCGTTTCAAAATACATTGACACACTTACCGCCGCATATCTGTTTTACAAGGTAAATCGTTATGATATAAAGGAAAACAGTATTTGCAAACGCAGGAAAAGTATTATCTTGTGGATTTAGGGCTTCGCAACGCATTGTTGGGCAAAGATTTAGCAAGCAATACGGGACATTTGCTCGAAAACGTAGTTTATCTGGAATTGTTTCGGCGAGGCAATCAGGTGTGGGTTGGCAAAGCGGATATGCTTGAAGTGGATTTTATTGCACGGAACAAAGCAGGTTACACGACTTATTATCAAGTTTCGCAGACAGTGCAAAACCCCGAAACTTTGGCTCGTGAACTTGCACCTTTTGACAAAATCCCCGACCACAACGAGCGGATTTTGCTGACAATGGACTACGAAACCGGCTCGCGAAACGGTGTGAGACAGATAAATTTAATTGATTGGTTATTAGGCATGTATGAGTAAAATAAAACGATTATGAAAATCCTGCATAGCACTTTCTTCTCATATTTTACCAACCATTTTTGGCATCATTACCCATTTTATCTTACATATGAATAGGCCTCTTTTCCACAGCATCCAACGCTGCTTCTTTAATGGCTTCTGCATAGGTAGGATGGGCATGGCTCATTCTTGAAATATCTTCCGCCGAAGCGCGATATTCCAATAAGGATACGGCATCGGCAATTAAATCTGCGGCACGTGCCGCAATGATATGAATCCCTAACACCTCATCGGTGACTTCATCTGCCAGAATTTTAACAAATCCGTCAACATCTCCGCTGGCTCTTGACCTTCCTAACGCCCGCATCGGGAATTGCCCTACTTTATATTTCCTCTCCTCTGCTTTTAGCTGTTCTTCCGTTTTTCCTACTCCGGCAACTTCAGGCCAGGTATATACCACTCCGGGAATCAGGTTGTAATCAATATGGGGTTTTTGTCCTGCCAATTGTTCTGCTACCAATACTCCTTCTTCCTCTGCTTTATGTGCCAGCATGGCTCCACGAACTACATCTCCGATAGCATAGATGTTCGGAATATTGGTCTGTAAATGGTCTGTTACTTTTATTCTTCCTTTTTCATCTACTTCTACTCCTACGTTCTCCAATCCTAAGTTCTTTGTATAAGGGCTTCTTCCTACTGCCACTAAACAGTAATCCCCTTCAAAAGAGACTTCATTTCCGTTCTTGTCTATTGCCTGAACGGTTACTTTATCTCCCTGCCTGATGACGTCTGTTACTCTGGTGGATAATGAGAACTTCATCCCCTGCTTCTTTAATACTTTTTGAAGCTCTTTAGATAAAGCTCCGTCCATAGTAGGAATCAGCCTGTCCAGAAATTCCACAACGGTAACTTCCGCTCCTAATCTCTGATATACCGAACCTAATTCCAACCCTATAACTCCTCCTCCTATTACCAATAAATGTTTAGGTATCTCTTTCAGATTCAATGCTTCCGTAGAGGTAATAACACGTTCTTTATCTATCGGCGCAAACGGCAATTGAACCGGTTTTGAACCTGTGGCTATGATAAAGTATTTGGATTCGAGTTCTTCGCTACTCCCATCTTCTTTTTTTACGGCTATTTTTGTATTGGAAATAAAAGTCCCTACTCCGTGAAAAACCGAGATTTTGTTCTTATCCATTAGAAAATTAACTCCTTTGGTATTTTGCTCTACTACTTCATTTTTCCGTTGTATCATTTTTTCCAGATTTACTCTGGGCGTACCGATCTCTATCCCGAAGCTCTCAAAATTATGCAGGGCATTATGAAAATGCTCTGAAGAATCCAACAAAGATTTGGAGGGAATGCACCCTACATTCAAACAAGTTCCTCCCAGAGAAGAATATTTTTCTATTATGGCTGTTTTAAACCCCAGTTGTGCACAGCGGATAGCTGCTACATATCCTCCGGGACCTGAACCTATTAGTATTACATCAAAATTATTCATGGTCTTATTATAATATACATTAGTTTGTTTCCAAATATATAAAATACGACCCAGATAATAAAATTAAGTTTCAAAATTTTATTTTTATCTTTGGTTTTGGTTAATTTTTAGTCATGATTATAGAATTTTTCTCTTTATTAGCTTTATTTATTTCTGTTACCGGCTGGGGATTATGGATAGAAAAATTTTTTTCTATAAGAATTAATTCTGTTTCTCTGACTGTTATTCTGGGATTAGCCTTATTGAGCGCAATCTCGTGTTCCCTCTCTTTTTTTATTCCTTTGAATACTCCTGTTGAACTCACCCTACTGCTGTTATCTGTTATTCCTTATTTTTCTAAAAGTATCAGAAAAAATTATTTGGCAACTTTTCCTGGAGATATTTTTACATCGGGATGGTTTTGGTGTTTTTTCCTAATTTTACTGTTAGCCGGATCTTATTATTCTTTCAGACCTGATCATTTCTGGTATTATGTGCCAACATTAAACTGGCTGAATAAGTACGGACTGATTACTGGCGTAGCTAATATAGATTGGGTTCTTGGGCAAATGTCTTCATTGCATATCCTTCAGGCGGGCTTGGATGAGATTCTGGATCCGTTCCAACGGATTAATATTTTTATTACGGTTATTTACCTAATCTATATTTTTGAAAAAAAATCTTATTTGTTATTATGTTTTATTCCCTTCTACTTCTTATTTATACAGACTCCTTCTCCTGATTTACCAGTTGTTTTCTTCTCTTTAATCGTTGTTAACGAGATATGTTTCAACCGTCAAAATTACAATCTCAAAATTTTGTTTATTATTTCTGCTTTTGTTTTCACAGTAAAACCAGTTGCTTTCTGGCTACTTTTATGGATATTCATTGTGGAAACTTGCTTAAACAGAAAAAAACAGGGATATATGAAAGCATATATATTTTCTTTTTTATTAGTTTTTCTTTTTTTTAGTAAAAATTATATTGCTTCTTCTATGTTAGTATTTCCTATAACTTCTACTCAGCTTGATACTTACTGGAGCACTGATTCGAGGATATTAGAAATCTCTAATCTATCGGCTTCTTATTATACGTTCGATAGACATTTTAAACTTGAGGAAATAAATTCATTATCTTTTTTTCAAAGGCTGTATTACTGGCTTACTACTAAGGATTTACAGACTATTATTAATATTTTCACGGTCGTAATAGTATGGATTTTCGGAATATTCGCTTTTCTTAAAAGGAAATTCATTTATATAGTTTTATGGATTGTAATCCTTTTAAAATTCTTTCTGATTTTTAGTTTTTCCGGACAATACAGATTTATGCTGGATGGTATTTATCCTTTGCTTTTTATCTTGCTCAGGCAACTAAAAATTAATAGTTCAAAACTTCTATTTCCTATATCGGGATTTTATTTAGTATCTTTATTTTTTATCAGTTATCCGAAATTCATCAAACTTTTACTTCCTGATTTTGAGTTAACCAGAATGATGAAAGGATTTACCAAAAATGCACTGCTAAGACCAGAAAATTATGTTTTAGAAAAATACAAGACGGGAAAACTGGGAAATCTCAACTTCAATATTTCTACCGACTATCCCTTCAATTTTGATACTCCTGCTCCTGCTTTTGAACCAGAAAAATTGAAATTATATTATCGGTTAAATATTTTTCCGCAGATGAAAGAGCCTTCTCATATTCACAAGGGATTTTATATGAAATCTCTTTCTCCGAAGGAAAGAGAAAAACTCAGAAATATTATTGAACAACTTAAAGATAACTGATCTCTGGGATTTTTTACACTTCAAATCAGCATCTTAAGATATTCAATAGTATTCCGTTATATCTTTATACCCTACCGGAAATATTCATAATCAAAATTTATCTTTTTATAATTTCTTCAATAACGATTTTATGTCGACCTTCTCTCTGATTATTTTATGCAGGGCATCTGCCGAAACTCTCTCCTGTTCCATAGTATCTCTGTTTCGAATCGTCACCGTATGGTCGCTTAGTGTGTCGTGGTCAACAGTAATACAATAAGGAGTTCCGATTGCATCCTGTCTACGGTAGCGTTTTCCAATCGCATCTTTATCTTCGTATATGATATTAAAATCGTATTTCAATTCATTAAATATTTTTTCTGCATACTCCGGCAATCCGTCTTTTTTAACTAACGGGAATATTGCAGCCTTCACAGGAGCTAATGCCGGAGGCAGGGAAAGAACCACACGCGAGGTTCCGTCTTCCAACTCCTCTTCTTTTAAACAACTGGAAATCAATGCTAAAAACATCCTGTCCAACCCGATGGAAGTTTCCACCACATACGGCACATAACTTTTATTTTGTTCGGGGTCAAAGTATTGTAGTTTTTTTCCTGAATATTTCTCGTGGGCTGAAAGGTCAAAATCGGTTCGTGAATGAATCCCCTCCAATTCTTTAAACCCGAAAGGAAATTTAAATTCAATATCGGTAGCTGCATTGGCGTAATGGGCTAATTTTTCATGGTCATGAAAACGATAATTATCTTTTCCTAATCCTAATGCCAAATGCCAATTTAAACGTTTTTCCTTCCAAGCCTCAAAATGAGAAAGCTCGGTTCCAGGTGGCACGAAAAACTGCATTTCCATTTGTTCAAACTCCCTCATTCTGAAAATAAACTGACGGGCTACTATCTCATTTCTAAAGGCTTTCCCTATTTGTGCTATCCCGAAAGGAAGTTTCATTCTTCCTGTTTTTTGTACATTCAGGTAATTCACAAAAATACCCTGTGCAGTCTCCGGACGAAGATATAGATCGGTGGCAGAATCCGTAGTGGAACCTAATTTAGTGCCAAACATCAGGTTAAATTGTCGCACTTCCGTCCAATTCCTTGAACCGGTTTCCGGGTCGGCAATCTCCAATTCTTCAATCAGGGCTTTGGTATCTGCCAAACTGGTTTCCAAAGACTTTGCCAGCCTTTGTAAAATATTTGCTTTTTGTTTTCTATACTCTAAAACCTTCGGATGGGTAGCCTCAAATTGTCCCTGATTGAAATCTTCCCCGAAACGTTTTCGTGCCTTTTCTATCTCTTTCTTTGCTTTATCTTCAAATTTTTCCGCAAATTCTTCTACCAGAACATCTGCACGAAATCTTTTTTTGCTGTCTTTATTATCTATTAAAGGATCATTAAAAGCATCTACATGCCCGGAGGCTTTCCATATCGTAGGATGCATGAATATTGCAGAATCTATTCCCAAAATATTCTCATTCAACTGTACCATAGCCTTCCACCAATACTGTTTTATATTGTTCTTTAACTCGGCTCCGTTTTGCCCATAATCGTAAATAGCTGATAAGCCATCATATACTTCACTGGATGGAAATACAAATCCATATTCTTTTGCATGAGCTACTACCCTTTTTAAAACATCTTCTTGAGATTTCATACGTAATTTGGTTAGAATTTTATTTTTTCAAGAGCCAAATTTACTATAAAATTATGATTTATAAGATATTTATATGCCATCATATGCTATACTTTTTAGAAATCACCGAAAATTCCCGAAAATATAAATCCTGCTTTATGTCCTTCACTTCGTGAAAACACTGTAAATTCGATTAGTAAATGCGACAAAAGTTAACTGTAATAACGTGGAGACGCCCAATTTGGGTGTCTCCCACATTGTCATTACCCAATTCATGCGTTTTCACCACAAACATAACCACCCACATATTAGGAATGTTTCTACCCGAATTTGCACGATGATAATAACGTGAATAATGTAACGTGAATAACATAACGTGGAGACGCCCAAGTTGGGACGTCTCTACCCAAATGTTGCTTTTATTAGTTGAATCTGCGGACACTAAATACATGAAAATAATTTTGGGTATACGGAATTATCTTTCTATATTTGCCCCCGACAAAATAATCAAGAACAATAAAAAAGAGATGTTATTATGCTAATTATCCCTGTGAAAGATGGTGAGTCTATAGATAAGGCTCTAAAAAAATATAAAAGGAAATATGACAAGACGGGTGTTGTAAAAGAATTAAGAAAAAGGCAACAATTCACAAAACCTTCTGTTTCTAAAAGACAAGGGCTTATCAGAGCTGCTTACAAACAGCAATTACAAAGCCGGGAAGAAGTTTAACATTTCTTAAATAAAAAATAGTAGCCTATTCTTTAAAATTTTATTAATTTTGAAGAGTAGGTTTTTTTTTATTTATCATGTTGCAGAAATTTTCAGAATATCTCCGGTTAGAAAAACACTATTCTTCTCTTACTATTCAAAGTTATGAGAAAGACCTGCATGATTTACAAGCCTTTTTAACGGAGACTGAAAGTTTTTCGGAAATAGAGAAAGCCGATAAAAAACAATTGCGCAACTTCGTCGTTCACCTTTCTCAAAAAAATCTTTCGGAAAAGACCATTAACCGTAAAATATCTTCCACCCGTAGTTTTTTTAAGTTCTTGCTAAAAACAGGAGAGTTGGAAATTAATCCGACCGTAAATCTGAAAAATTTAAAGTTAAAGAAACGTGTTTTGGTTCCTTACACGGAAGAAGAGATTTTCCTTCTGGAAAAGCATTTAACCGACCCGGATGAAGATTTGTCCGAATTTGAACGAACAAGAAATCAACTTATTTTTGAACTTTTCTACCAAACCGGCATCCGGAGGATTGAACTGATTCGATTAGAAACTCATAAAATTGACCTGATAAACAAGACCTTAACCATCATCGGGAAAAGGAACAAAGAAAGGCAAATCCCGATAACCGACGAACTATCGAATAAAATAAAGAATCATCTGGCTATCAAACAACAAACAGGACAAATTTCAAACGATTATTTTTTTACTGATAATAAAGGACAAATTTTAAAAGAAAAGTTTGTTTATAATCTAATAAATAAATATCTTAGTGCGGTAACAACAAAACAAAAAAAGAGTCCGCACATGCTACGCCATACATTTGCCAGCCATTTATTACATAACGGAGCAGAGTTGAACTCCATAAAAGAGATATTAGGACACAGCAGTTTAGTTGCGACCCAAATTTACACTCATAATAACATAGAAGACTTAAAAAAAGTGTTTAACCAGTCCCATCCTTTCGGGCTTAAAAACAAAGAAAAATGAAAATCAAAGCACAAGCAGTAAATTTTAATGCACAAGACACATTGTTGGAATTTTTAGACAAAAAATTATCCAAATTAAATCAGTTTTATGATAAAATCGTAGGAGCTAATGTTTACATGAAATTAGAAAATACTACCGACAAAGAGAACAAAACCGTTGATATTATTTTAGAAATTCCGGGAGATGATCTGGTTGTTAAAAAGACCTCAGCCTCATTTGAAGAGAGTATTGATCTATCCTGTGAAGCACTTAAAAAAATGATAATCAAGAAGAAAGAGAAGGTACAATAAATAAAGATTACTTTTTTTATTGTAAAATTTGGAGATATTAAAAATTTATATACCTTTGCAATCCGTTATTTAAAATAGCATACTTTATATAACGGATTGTCTCTTTGAAATAGAATTTAATTTTGCCGGTATAGCTCAGTTGGCCAGAGCACGTGATTTGTAATCTCGGGGTCGTGGGTTCGAATCCCTCTACCGGCTCGTATGAAGGGGAGATACTCAAGCGGCCAACGAGGACAGACTGTAAATCTGTTGGTTTTCACCTTCGGAGGTTCGAATCCTCCTCTCCCCACAAAAAAATTAAATGAAAATTTTGTAATTCATAAAAATTATCTTAATTTTGCTTTCGAATTACATAAGGTAAACAGATAAGCGGAAGTAGCTCAGTTGGTAGAGCGTCAGCCTTCCAAGCTGAATGTCGCGAGTTCGACCCTCGTCTTCCGCTCATTTTTTTAGCCGATGTAGCTCAGGGGTAGAGCGCTTCCTTGGTAAGGACGAGGTCACGGGTTCAATTCCCGTCATTGGCTCTATATTCTTGAATACGTTTTTTACAATGTCATAATTTATATCCTTTACGCTTCTTACCTTAACCTTTTTACAATCAATAGCATAACCACTTATAAAAATTTATAACTTATTTTTTTATAAGTTATTGTTAATTTAAAATATTTAAGTATATTTGCACTCATTTTTGGAAATATAAACAAACAATTTATCATGGCAAAAGAAACTTTTCAGCGTACCAAACCACATCTTAATATAGGTACAATCGGTCACGTAGACCACGGAAAAACAACTTTAACAGCTGCTATCACAAAAGTATTAGCCGAAAAAGGATTAGCAGAAAAAAGAGATTTCTCTTCAATTGATGCTGCCCCTGAGGAAAAAGAAAGAGGTATTACAATCAATACAGCTCACGTAGAATATCAAACAGTAAACCGTCACTATGCTCACGTTGACTGTCCGGGACACGCAGACTATGTAAAAAACATGGTTACAGGTGCTGCACAGATGGACGGAGCTATCTTAGTGGTTGCTGCAACTGATGGACCTATGCCTCAAACCAGAGAGCACATCCTATTATGTCGTCAGGTAAACGTACCAAGAATCGTCGTTTTTATGAACAAAGTCGATATGGTAGATGACCCTGAACTATTAGAGTTAGTTGAAATCGAAGTAAGAGACTTATTATCTACTTACGACTATGACGGAGATAACACTCCTGTGATTCAAGGTTCTGCATTAGGAGCTTTAAACGGTGAGCCAAAATGGGTAGAAACCGTTGAGCAATTAATGGATGCAGTAGACTCTTGGATCGAACAACCTCAAAGAGATCAGGATAAACCTTTCTTAATGCCGATCGAAGACGTATTCTCTATTACCGGTCGTGGTACTGTAGCAACAGGACGTATCGAAGCAGGAGTTATCAACTCCGGAGAAGGTGTTGACATCGTAGGTATGGGAGACGAAAAATTGACCTCAACCGTAACCGGTGTTGAAATGTTTAGAAAAATATTAGACAGAGGAGAAGCAGGAGATAACGTAGGTCTATTATTAAGAGGTATTGAAAAAACCGACATCCGTAGAGGTATGGTTATTGCCAAACCCGGATCAGTTACACCTCACAAAAAATTCAAAGCCGAAGTATATATCCTGACTAAAGAAGAAGGAGGTCGTCACACACCATTCCATAACAACTACCGTCCACAGTTCTATGTAAGAACTACTGACGTAACAGGAACTATTTCCCTACCGGAAGGAACTGAAATGGTTATGCCGGGCGATAACCTGACTATAACAGTTGAATTACATCAGCCAATTGCACTTAACAATGGTTTACGTTTTGCTATCCGTGAAGGAGGTAGAACCGTAGGTGCAGGACAAGTAACGGAAATTGTTGACTAATTTTTTGAATTTTAAAACATTGTTATAAGGAGGAGGTCTTCGGGTCTTTTCCTTTTTAAGCGGGTGTAGCTCAGCTGGTAGAGCATCGGTCTCCAAAACCGAGGGCCGAGAGTTCGAATCTTTCCGCCCGCGCTAAAAAATAAATAAATGAACGGACTCGTTAATTATCTTAAAGGTTCGATAGAAGAATTTAAAGACCACGTAAAGTGGCCTAAGTGGGCTGATCTACAGTCTTCGACTACTGTCGTGGCGATAGCGTCCATCATTCTGGCAACTTTTTGCTTTGGAGTAGACTGGGTTTTTGCTAAAGCTCTTCAAAATATTTATTCAATTTTAATCGGATTAAAATCGTAAGAAAACTCTGGAAGAATGGATGAGATGAAATGGTATGTACTGAAAACAATCAGCGGACAAGAATCTAAGGTGAAAATGTATATTGAAAATGAAGTTTTAAGATCAGAACACCTCAAAAAGAATCTTGGTCAGGTGGTTGTTCCTATGGAAAAAGTAATACAAATCAGAAACGGAAAGAAAGTACGTAAAGAAAAAGTATACTATCCGGGATATGTTATGGTAGAGGCAAATCTCTTGGGAGAATTACCACACACGATAAAGAATATTCCCGGTGTGATCAGTTTCTTAAGTGCTACCAAAGGTGGTGACCCACTCCCGATGAGAAGAAGTGAGGTCAGCAGAATGTTTGGAAAAATGGATGAGCTATCCGAATCAGAAGATACAGTAAATATCCCATTTGAATTTGGAGAAACCGTGAAGGTAATAGATGGACCATTCAATGGTTTCAACGGAACGATTGAAAAG